>NZ_CP027727.1:2840752-3156392 GCF_003851685.1 Pseudomonas sp. R5-89-07
GGGTGTGAGCGCGGTGTCGGCAGTCAGGAAGCGGATGAGCCCAGGTGACACTTCCAGGCGTTCGGCGGCGATCTGCAGCAGCGCGGTTTTGACGCCAGTACCCAGTTCCACTTTGCCGGTATAGACGCTGATACCATCTTTCGCATCGATGCGGATCCAGGCGTCCAGATAGGGCGTGGCCCGCAGGCTGCCGGGCAGATCAGGCGCCAGGATGACCGTACCCAAGGTGTCCACTTCGGTATCGGCGAAGGCGCGGGGAATGCCCGGAAGCATCGCGAACCCCATCACCAGGGCTCCGTTTATCATAAAGGTGCGGCGGCTCAGGTTGACGTTTTGCGCGGGACTTCTCATACCTTGCCTCCTTGGGCGACAACCGATTTGATTGCCGCGAGGATTCGCACGTGGGTGCCGCAGCGGCACAAGTTGGGCGCCATATGGCGGCGGATCGTTTCATCGTCCGGATGCGGGTTGGCCTCCAACAGGGCCTGCGCCCTTACGATCATGCCCGCGATGCAATAGCCACACTGGGCGGCCTGTTCGTCGATAAAGGCTTTCTGCAACGGCCCCGGCTGGTCTTCGCTGCCCAGGCTCTCCACGGTGCGCACCGATTTGCCTGCCAGTGCGCCGCATGGCATAAGGCATGAAAACACCGGTTTGTCGTTCACTAACACCGTACAGGCGCCGCACTGGCCCAGGCCGCAGCCGTATTTGGCGCCATTGAGCCCTACCTGGTTGCGCAAGGCATACAGCAGGGGCATGTCGGGCGCGATGTCCAGTTCGTGAGTCCGGCCGTTGATGTCGAGTGTGATCACGGTTGCTGCTCCTGAGCCCGAATGTGGTTGAGCGTCTTGTCGAGATCTGTCCATGGCCGGTTTCCACAGCTTTGGTTGCGCAGGAATTCGGCAAGTGCAGCCACATGGGTGTCGTCCAGGCTATTGGCGAAGGCCGGCATGTAGTGGCTGGAAGCGGCGCTGGACATCGGGATGCCCTGCAGGATGGTCTGGATCAAATTGCGTGGTGAGTCCGCCGTCACCGCCGAGGTGTTTGCCAGCGCCGGGCGCGATTCAATCGTGCGCATCGGTGCCGCGTCGCCGTGGCAACTCGCGCAGGCCCCGTCGAACAACGCAGCGCCCATAAGTGCCCGGGCGCTGGGCTTGGCTCCAGACGTGCAAGGCGGCGACGGGACATCCGATGAGGTTTTCTTGAGATCGAGAATGTACTGCGCGATGGCATGGGCGTCTTGTGTCGGCAATTGCGCGATGCTCAGGCTGACCGGCAACATCGGGCCCGCCGCTGCACCGTGCCCCTCGGCGACCTTGCCCGTCAGATAGTCGACCAATTGGGCCTCATTCCAGGGGTGTTGCGCCTCGCTCATTGCGCGCAGGGCAGGGGCTGTCCAGCCGTCGACGACACCACCGTTGAACAGTTCGCTGCCTTTCTCCCCGCCTATCAGATTCAGGGGCGAATGGCAGGATGAGCAGTGTCCCGCGCCCTCGACCAAGTAGCGCCCGCGGTTCCATTGTGCTGACCGGTCGGGAAGTGGTTCCAGCGGATCCCCATGCAGGAACAGCAGGTTCCAGAAGGACACCAGCGCACGGAAATTCATTGGGAAGATCATCTGGTTTTGCGGCGCGGTGTATTTGACCGGGTCCACGCTCATCAGGAAGGCATAGGCGTCGGCAATATCGGCGTCGCTCATCTTCCGGTAATGCACGTAGGGGAACGCCGGATAGAGAAAATGGCCGTCCCGCGCAATGCCTTCGCGCATGGCTCGCTCAAAGGCTTGCAGTGACCACTGGCCGATACCGGATGCCGGGTCAGGGGTGATGTTGGTGGTGAAGAGGGTTCCGAAGGGCGTTACCAGAGGCAACCCCCCGGCCATGTAGGCGCCGCCTGGCCGTGTGTGGCAGACCGCGCAGTCTCCCGCTTCAACGACGCGGCGGCCTCTGTCCAGGGTTTCGCGACCCGCAGTCGGAGGTGGGCTGACCGGGGCGATCTGCGGCCTCCACATCATCCAGAACGCAAACCCCAGCCCCACGATGCCGGCCGCCAGAACGGCACCGATGATCGTCTTTCGCTTCATCGCCTTACCTCTCGAGCCGAATGAACGACAGATGTGTTCAAGCCGCCGCGAGCGATTGGCGTACGGCGAAATTCCATGGCGTGAGCTTAGAGAGGGCGGTTGTGATTGAGTACCCTGACAAGGCGCAACGCTACGTTGCGCCAGGCGCAACGGCGGCGGGCGTCAACAACCGGCTCATCTTTGCGTCTTGCGAAAAGCACTGTTGTGCAGTCGATGGATTCTCTGATTGAGCCCGGACGCCTACCTTGGGGATGTGAAAACATTCACCACGGAGATCGTCATGAAAATGCACTCATCCATCATTCAAGTGACTTACGACTTCATCTGCCCATGGTGCTGGATCGCAGGGGAAAATCTTGAACGCGCGCTGGCCGCTTCGGGCTTCTCAGCGGACCCTCCCATTCGTTTCCTGCCTTATCAGTTGAACCCGGACATGCCCGTTCGAGGCATGGATCGCAAAGCTTATCGCTGTGCCAAGTTCGGCAGCTGGGCGCGTAGCCAGGCCATGGACGCGCAGGTCACCCAGGCCGGGAAGGCGGTCGGCCTTGAGTTCGATTATGACCGAGTCGAAAAAACCCCCAACACGATGGCCGCGCACCGCCTGGTATGGCGCGAGCAACAGGCGGGTAAAGACGCATCTCAGTTGGTCAAGGCCATTTTCAAAGCGTACTTCGGCGAGGGGCGCGATATCGGCGACCTCAGGGTATTGGCCGACATCGCCGTCCAGACCGGGCAGGACCGAGAGGCCGTTGTGAACTTTCTCAAGGCCGACGAAGGCACGGCCGAAGTCTTGACGCTCGAAGCCCGAACCAGGGCGTGCGGTGTGCGCTCAGTGCCGAGTATTCAGATCGCGGACGACGTGATCAGTGGCGCCCAGCCCATCGAAATAATGATTGAGATATTGACAAGAAGCCAAGCCGCCTGAGGCGCTTTTTCAACCCTATTCACCCAGGAAATCATCATGACTGAGCATCTTTTCAGCCCGATCAAACTCGGCCAACTGACCCTCAAGCACCGCGTCGCCATGGCGCCTCTGACGCGCTCTCGGGCAGGGCAGCCGGGCAACGTACCGACATCGCTGAACGTCGAGTACTACCGTCAGCGTGCCAGTGCCGCCTTGATCATTACCGAGGCGACGCAGATTTCGCAGCAGGGCCAGGGCTACGCCTGGACGCCCGGTATCCATAGCGACGAGCAGATTCAGGGCTGGAAGGCGGTCAGCGAGGCCGTGCACGCCGAAGGCGGGCGCATCTTCCTGCAGCTCTGGCATGTGGGGCGTGTGTCGCACCCGGTGTTCCAGCCCAACGGCGGCTTGCCGGTGGCTCCGACCGCGCAGCCGGTGCCAGGCAAGACGTTCATCCTGAATGAGGCGGGCGAGGGCGTCTGGGGTGATGTACCTGTGCCTCAAGCGCTGGATATTCCAGGGATCGAAGCGATCATAGCCGACTTCCGCCAGGCTGCTCGCAACGCGATGCTGGCCGGCATGGACGGTGTGGAAATTCACGCGGGCAATGGCTACCTGCTCGACCAGTTCATCAACAGCGCCAGCAATCGACGCCATGATCGCTACGGTGGGAGTATCGAGAACCGTGCGCGCTTACTGCTTGAAATCGTGCAGGCCGTGACCGCAGAAGTAGGTGCCGAACGCGTTGCTGTTCGCCTGACACCCATGGGACGCTTCATGGGGATGGGCGATGACACCCCGGAGCAAACCTTTGGCTACATTGCATCCCGGCTCAATCATTGGAATCTCGCTTACCTGCACCTGGTAGAGCCGATGATGGTCGGCACAGTGCTCGATGAAGGCAACGATCCACGTTGGGACGCGATCATCGCGCAACTGCGTA
This sequence comes from Pseudomonas sp. R5-89-07, assembly GCF_003851685.1. NCBI lineage: Bacteria > Pseudomonadati > Pseudomonadota > Gammaproteobacteria > Pseudomonadales > Pseudomonadaceae > Pseudomonas > Pseudomonas sp. R5-89-07. The sequence goes on from NZ_CP027727.1 coordinate 2,844,683, forward strand.
CTGACTTCCGCGGTGTTCTGATGTTGGCGGGTGGCTACTGCCGCGAAACAGCCGAACAGGCCATTGCGCAGGGCCGCGCGGACCTCATCGCTTTTGGTCGCCCGTTCATTGCCAACCCCGACTTACCGGCTCGCCTGCGCGGCCGCAACGAACTCAACGTGGCGCACGGCGACAGCTTTTTTGGCGGCGGCGCCGAGGGCTACATCGACTATCCGGTGTTGGCATAGCGCAGGGCTAAACCGCAGTGTGCAAAGCACTCTGCAACGAGGAGAAAGGTCATGAAGCGTTCAGACGTTCCGAAGGCGTTGGTCATTGGTGGCTCCCTGGGAGGGCTGTTCGCCGCCACGGCGTTACGCGCGATTGGTTGGCAGGTGGATATTTTCGAGCGATCCCCCGCGGCAATGGACAGCCGTGGCGGTGGCATCGTGCTGCAGGCGGATGTCCTGCACCATTTCCGCTATGCGGGTATTCACCCGGCAGGTGCGCTCGGCGTTCGCTCCCATGATCGGCTCTATCTGGATCGAGCCGGCAGCGTCGTGCATAAAGAGCCGATGCCGCAAACCCAGACGTCCTGGAACACACTGTACAGCTCATTATTTTCTGCATTCCCTGCCGAGCATTATCACCGTGGCAAGACGCTGGTGGGCCTGACGCAGAATGAGCAGCGAGTGACTGCGATTTTTGCCGATGGCAGCACTGCCGAGGCCGATTTGCTGATTGGCGCTGATGGCGCGGGCTCAACCGTGCGAAGCGTGGTGTTGCCTGGGGTGGCACCTAGCTATTCGGGCTATGTGGTGTGGCGTGGGCTTGTTGATGAAGCGCAACTTCCAGACTTCGCCAAAACACAGCTTTATGAGCACTTCGTTTTTCAACAAGACCCTGAATCGCTGATGCTGGAATACATGGTGCCAAGCGCGAGTGGCTCCGTTGATCCTGGCGAGCGTCGGTTCAATTGGCTGTGGTACCTGAAAGCTGCACAAGGGCCGGAACTCGATGCAGTACTCACTGACAGCGATGGCCATCGGCGTAGCCACTCGATTCCACCCGGAGCCCTGGCCACCGGGCCGCAGGCTTACATACGGGAAATGGGCGAGCGCCAGGCAAACCCGGCTTTTCGAGAGTTGATCCGCCAGACCAGGGATATTTTCGTGCAGGCGATCCTCGATCTCGAAGTGCCGCAGATGGTGTTTGGTCGTGTGCTGTTGACTGGCGACGCCGCTTTTGTGCCGCGCCCTCATACCGCCGGCAGCACCGCCAAGGCAGCCCGCAATGCACTGTCCCTGGCACAGGCAATCGACGACATCGGCGACCTGGAGAAAGCCCTGCTGGCCTGGCAGCAGCAACAACTTGCAGAGGGCAAGCGCATGGGAGATTGGGGAATGCCCATGGGCAATCGGATCATGGGCATTGCCCCAGACTGAACTGAACCGGGCTTGGTTGTTTGCCAGGCGGGATTGGAATCAACCAGTCCATTGAGCACAGCCATGCAAGATTCCCCCTGTCTGCTCGTGCAAAGTCTTTACTTTTCCCCTCGTCCCGGAACCTGTTCATGGATAAGTTGCTGGCCCTGAAAATGTTTGTCGAAACGGTGCGCTGTGGGGGGTACTCGTCTGCGGCGCGCAAGCTTGGCATTTCCACGTCGTCAGTGACGCGCCAGGTAGCGGGGCTGGAAAGTGAGTTGGGCGCCAGCCTGCTTAACCGCACCACGCGTCATACGAGCGTCACGGTGGCGGGGCAGCACTATTTCGATAAAGCCGTAACGATCCTTGAGGCCATCGATGAAGCCGATGCCGTCGTTGCCGACCGTGGCAGCGAGGCCCAGGGGCGTTTGCGGGTCAGCGTGCCGGTGGAGTTCGGCCGGCGTATTATCGCTCCGCACTTGGGGCGCCTGCTTGAGCGCCACCCTGGCCTGGAAATCAGCCTCGCGCTGAGCGACGAAGTCTGTGACCTGCTCAGCGAGCAAATCGATGTGTCAGTGCGGCTCGGTTCGTCGGTCGTCAATGATGACATCGTGAGCAAGCGTCTGGGTGACTTCCAGCGCTGGGTCGTGGCGAGTCCCGACTATCTGGCACGCGCCGGTTTACCTCGACACCCTCGCGAGCTGCTGGAGCATCAATGCTTGCGTTTTGATTACCGCACGGGACACCAGAACTGGACATTCCAGGGCGATGAGGAGGTTATCCGCCTGAATGTGCAGGGACGGCTGCAAAGCAACAATGCCGATATCCTGCGCGAGGCCGCCTTGGCCGGGGGCGGCGTGACGCTATTGGCCGATTGGCTGGTGCGAGAGGATGTCAGCGCAGGTCGGTTGACGCGGATGTTGGAGCACTACGAGGTCAATCCTGGCAGTGCAAGCACCTGCATCAATGCGTTGTACCTGCCCAACCACCGTGGCTCCAGTCGGATCAATGTATTTATCGCGTTTCTTCAGGAAATACTTGCGTCTTGAATCGATGGGTCTTGCGTGGCCAGGTGAGCCCGCCCAGTGCTGCTGCGCGATTGCGCAGCGCATCAAGCACTAGCGAGAAAGCCTCAGCGCTTCAATGGAAACCCTGTCAATTAAGAAGCCTAACAAATGTTAGGCAGGGGCTTGACGCGAGCCAGTCCGCTCGCTATTGTTCGGTTACCTAACGTTAGTTAGGTATTCAGCCAGCCCCACTCAGGATCGACCATGACCACTAAACTCCAGCTCTTCACTTCTCCTTCGGCCTTCCCTAACCCACAGCGCCTGCGCCTGTTCATGCACGAAAAGGGCATCGCTAATCTGTTCGACGAGACCGTTTATGACATGACCCCGGGCGGCGAGCAGCGTGGTTGGCGTCACCTGAATATGAATCCGTGGGGCGAGACGCCCACGCTGCAACTTGAGGATGGAAGCTTCATTTCCGAGACGGCCGCCATCGTTCGCTATCTCGACCAAACCTACCCCGGTCGCAAGATCATGGGCGAGAGCGCCCTGGAGCAAGGGCTCGATAACATGTGGGACAACCGGGTCTGGGTGCACATCCTGTACCGCATCGTCACCGCGTTTCACGTGCTGCACACCGGGCTCGGGTTCAAGCTCGAACTGACCAAGAACGAGGCCTGGGGCGAGCACTGCCGCAAGGAAGCCTTGGCCCATGCGGCGCTGGTCAACCGTCATCTGTCTGACGGCCGCGAATGGCTGCTGGGCGGGGATGCTCCGACCTTTTCCGACATAACCCTGGCCACCGCCATCGCGTTTTCCAAGTTCCCGGTCAACGCCACCCCGCTGGACGAGCGTTTCGAGTTTCTGGACGCCTATTGGAAGCGCTGGCAGAAACGCCCTAGCTTCCAGGCTGCCTACGCCGATCGCAACAGTGGCATTCCTGAACTGGATTCGCCGGCCGAATAACGGTTGGGTGGGTTGTTGGGCAACCGTCGGGGTCGCTGCCACATGGCGCTCCTGACGGACACCCCGTTAAACGTTGATATCTACCTAACCAAAGGTAGGCTTTTGAGATAGCATGGCGGCACATTTTCCGAGACATCGTCCTCAGGGCGAAAGGCATCACAATGAACACCAATGCCCGAGAAGCCATCCTGTTGGCTGCCACCAAAATTGCCCAGTCACAGGGCTACAATGGCCTGAATTTTCGCGACCTTGCCCAGGCTGTCGGGATCAAAGCAGCGAGCATCTACTATCACTTCCCCAGCAAAGCCGATCTGGGTGTGGCGGTCGCCAAGCGCTATTGGCAAGATGGCGCGGCCGCGCTCGAAACGATCTGCGAAGAAGACCCGAACCCGCTAGACGCCCTGCGCCGCTTTCCCGAGATTTTTCGTCGATCCCTTGAAGCCGATAATCGCCTTTGCCTGGCCAGCTTCGTGGGCGCCGAAACTGACAACCTGCCAAGCGAAATGACCACGGAAATCCAGACGTTCGCTGACGTGAACATCGCCTGGATAACCAAGCTTCTTACGGCCGCCGAGGTGTGCAAACCGCAAGACGCTCAAGCGCGGGCACGCGCCATTTTTGCAGCCGTCGCCGGCGCTCAACTCATCGCCAGAAGCCGGTCGGACATCGCGCTTTTCGATACCTTGATAGACGCCTACCGCGTGTCCGGGCCCCTGATTGCCTAAGGGCTTGTCCGCTGCCCAGGTCGTATGCCCAGCAGAAGGACATCTGCCGAATAAAAGCGCCGCTCAGGCGGCGCTCGCGGTAGCGTGCTGGCCAGGGATGGCGCCAATCAGCTCACGGGTGTAATCGCTGGTCGGGCGGTTGAAGATGCGCTCCACCGAGCCCTGTTCGATCACCCGGCCATTGCGCAACACCAGCACCTCATGGGCGAAGTTGGCGACCACCGACAAGTCGTGGGACACCAGCACGTAGGCGATGCCCATGTCCCGTTGCAGCTCTTGCAGCAGTTCAAGGATGTGCGCCTGCACGGACACGTCGAGGGCGCTGACCGGTTCATCCAGTAGCAATAGATCCGGTTTCAGCGCCAGGGCGCGGGCGATGGCGACCCGTTGGCACTGGCCGCCGGAAAGCTCGCGCGGCAGGCGATCGAGGAAACTCACCGGCAAATGCACGCGACTGATCAGCTCGCGCGCGGCCTGTTCCAGGGCCGCGCCCTTGAGCAAGCCGAACGACACCAGCGGTTCGACGATGCTGTCGAACACGGTGAAGCGTGGGTCCAGCGCCGCAAACGGGTTTTGTTGCACCAGTTGCAAGCGCTGGCGCAGCGGGCGGAAGTCGCGCCAGCTGAGGTCGGTGACGTCCCGTTGCTCGAACCACACCCGCCCGCGGCTGGGTTTTTCCAGGCCGAGGGCGATGCGCAGCGCGGTGCTTTTGCCTGAGCCGGACTCGCCGACAATCGCCAGGGTCTGCCCGGGGTAGACCTGCAAGCTCAGGTCCTCCAGCGCCACAAAGGTCGCGTCTTCGCCCTTGACCTTGGGCAGCGCGAACGTCTTGCCAACGTTTTGCAGTTGCAGGATCGGCGGCTGCGTCGGGTCCGGTCGGGCCAGTGGCTGGCGGGGCTTGGCGAACGCCGGCGCGGCGGCGATCAAGGCGCGGGTGTAGTCATGCTGCGGCGCGCCGAGAATCTGCCGGGGTGCCCCTTGCTCCACCACTTGCCCCTGTTGCATCACCAGGACGCGGTCGGCGCGATCCAGCGCCACGCCAAGGTCGTGGGTGATGATCAGCAACGAAATCCCGCGCTCACTGACCAGCCGTTGCAGGTGGTCGAGGATCTTGCGCTGCACGGTGACGTCGAGGGCGCTGGTCGGCTCGTCGGCGATGATCAAGCGTGGGTTGCCGGCCAGGGCGATGGCGATCAGCACGCGCTGGCGCATGCCCCCGGAGAGTTCATGCGGGTACTGGCGCGCGCGCAGTACCGGCTTGTCGATACCGACCTGTTGCAGCAGCTCGACGATATCCGCATCGACGCCGGGGTAGCGCTTGCCCTTGGCCAGGATCAGCGCCTCGGCAATCTGCTGGCCAATGCGCAGGGTCGGGTTGAGGCTGACCATCGGGTCCTGGGGCACCAGGCCGATGGTGCGCCCGCGCAGGCCGCGTCTCTGGCGTTCGCCGGCGTGGGTAAGGTTGTTGCCGTCCACCCACAGCTCGCCGGCGCTGATGGTTGCGCTGTCCGGCAACAGGCCGAGAATCGCGTTGGCCAGGGTGGATTTACCCGAGCCGGACTCGCCGACAATCGCCAGCGTCTCGCCTTGGGCGATGGTCAGTGACAGCTGGTTTACCGCCAGGTTGCAGTGCCGGTAGCTGACACTCAGCTGGCGAACATCCACTAAAGCATTCATCGCTGAACCTCCTCGAACGTGCGGGCAATGTGGTTGAGGCTGAACACCACCGCGACCAGGAACAGGCCGGGCAACAACGACACCCAGGGGGCGGTGATCAGAAAGTGCCGGCCGTTGGCGATCAACGTGCCCCATTCGGCGGCCGGAGGCGCGGCGCCGAAACCGAGAAAACTCAGGCCGGCGGTGGCGAGGATGGCTGCACCGAAATCCAGGGTCGCCAGTACCGCAACCGGGCCCCAGGCGTTGGGCAGGATGTGCCGCAGCAAGGTGCGGCCCCAGCTGGCGCCACCCAGGCGTGCGGCTTCCACGTACGGCAGGGTCTTGACCCGCAGCACTTCGGCGCGGGTGGTGCGGGCGAATCCGGGGATGATCCCGACGCCCACGGCGATCGCTACCGGCACCGTGCCGAAGCCGATGGCGGTGACAATCGCCAGGGCCAGCAGCAAGCCGGGCAGGGCGAGCAACACGTCGACAAACCGCATGATCACCGCATCGATACGCCCACCGGCAAAGCCGGACAGAATGCCCAGCCCGAGCCCGCCCAACAACGCGATCCCCACCGCCAGAAAGGCCGCCAGCACCGACAGCCTGGAGCCGTAGACCACCCGGGTGTACAGGTCGCGGCCCAGCTCGTCGGTGCCGAACCAGTGGGTCAGGTTCGGCGCCGTGAGCTTGACCGCAGGTGCGGTGGCATAGGGGTCGAAGCTGGTCAACCACGGCGGCGCCACGGCGGCCAGCAATGAAAACAACACGATCAACACCGCCAGGCTGAAGCCCGGTCGCCGCAGCAAGGGCATGACCGCTGCCGTGGCACGTTGTCGGCGGGTGCGGCGTTGCCAGAGTGGGGTCGTAAGGCCGAGGTTTTGCTCAAGGATAGTCATGGTCTAGGACACCTTTGGCGTGTGGGAGATGCGCGGGTCGAGCCACGGGTACAGCAAGTCCACCAGCAGGTTGACCAGCACAAAGGCTGCAGCCGACACCGCGACAATCGCCAGCACCACCGGGATGTCCTGGCGCAGCACGGCCTCCTGGGCCAGGCGGCCGATGCCGGAGCGGGCGAAGATGGTTTCCACCAGCACCGCACCGGACACCGTGTTGCCCACCTGCAGGCCGATCAACGTGAGAATCGGCAGCGCCGCGTTGCGAAACCCATGGCGCGCCTGCACCTGGGCGCGGCTCAAGCCCTTGGCGTAGGCGGTGACGATATACGACTCCTGCCACACGCCCTGGAAGCTGCGCTGCAGCACTTGGGCATACACCGCCGCACTGGGAATCGCCAGGGTGATCGCCGGCAATACCAGGCTTTCAAAGCCCCGGCTGCCGGTGGCGGGAAACCAGCCGAGGCCGAAGGCAAACACCTGGATCAGCAACAGGCCCATCCAGAACACAGGCACCGAAAACCCCAGGGAAGGCAGGCGCGCCAGGGCTTTTTTCAGCGGTTGCCAGCGGATATAAGCGGTCAGGTAGGCCAGGCCGACACCACCGACCAGCGACAACACAATCGCCAGGCCGGCCAGGGACAGGGTTTGCGGCAGGCGCTCGGCGAGCAGCTCGGCGACCGGGCGATTCAGCGACAGCGACTGGCCGAAGTCGCCGTGCAAGGCGCCCAGCAACAGGTCGACATATTGCTCGAAGAGACCCTTGTCCAGGCCGTAATAGGCCCGCGCCTTGGCCAGGTCGGCCACCGACAATGAATCGGCCTCCATGCCCGAGGCGCTGAGCATGATCGACAGCGTGTCGCCCGGCAGCAGATAGAGGATGAAGTAGGTGATGCTATAGGCCCCCCACAGCACCAACAGGGCCTGGCCGATGCGGCCGATCAGGTAGCGGCTCATGGTGTGCCGATCTCGATATCGCCCAGCAGCGCGAAGCCCTCGGCGGTCCAGCGAAAGTTCTTCACCTTGGGCGACGTTGCCGCCTGCCACACGCGCTCGTACACCGGGAACGCCGAGCTTTCGTCGATCAGCAGGTCCTGCAGGTCGCCATAGGCGGCGGCACGTTGTGCGCCTTGGGTGGCCGTAATGCCGGCATCGAACAAGCCCTTGGCTTTTTCCAGGGTGGCCGGTTCGTAGGTATTGGTGGCCACGGTGGAGCTGTTGGCGCTGCGCGGGTCGAGGATGGTTTGCAGGATGATCGGGTCGGCGCGGGTCATGTAGTTGATGGTCAGGTCGTAGTTGCCGGCGGAGTTGTTGGCCACCCATTCGGCGCGGGTCACCACGCTGAGTTTCAACTCGATGCCGACCTTGCGCAGTTGGTCCTGGATCAGCACGTCACCCGCGGTTTCAGCCGGGCTGATGTTGTAGCTCAGGCTCAGGCGCTTGCCGTTTTTGCTGCGGTAACCGTCCGCGCCCTTGGCCCAGCCGGCTTGATCCAACAGTGTTTCGGCAGCTGCCGGGTCGTAGCCGAGCTTGCCGCCCTGGCTTTTGAAGTACGGCGTGGTCACGTCGAAGATGCCGTCCACCACCGGGAACTCGGCGTTATACACGGTGCTGGCGTAGCTCTTGCGGTCGATGGACTTCTGCACGGCCAGGCGCACTTTTTGATCGGCGAGGATGCGTTCGCCACGGGTGTTGGGGTACAGGTTCAGCGCCGGGCCCGGCAGCGAGCGGCTCTGGATGGTCGCGCCCTTGGACTGGAACAGCTTCAGGTCGACTTCCGAAAACGGGTTGCGGGGCCACAGGATGTCGGCCTTGCCCTGCAGGAACAGGCCGTTGCGCACGCTCTCTTCGGGGATGTAGCTGATGTCGACGGCGTCCAGGTGTGCCTCACCCGGGTTCTTCATATTCGCCGAGGGCCACGCGTAACCCTTGCGTTTGGTCAGGTGCGCGCCGACTTCCGGGGTATAGCTGGCCAGCACGAACGGCCCGGTGCCGATGATCTTGCCCAGAGAGCGCTCCTTGACCGTGAGTGCATAGGACGCGGGCGCGAGGATTGCCAGGTTGGTGGTCGAGGTGGCTTGTAAAAAGCCCGCGTTGGGTTTGGCCAGTACCAGCTTGACGGTGAAGTCGTCGACCACTTCGGCGTGGTCATAACCGGCCAGGTAGGTGGCGCCGAAGGTCGCCGGCAGCTCGGTGGCCAGGGCCTTGTCGCTGTCGAACGCGGTTTTCACCGCTTTCGCGTCGAAGCGCTCGCCGTTGCTGAACGTCACGTTGTCGCGCAGGTGAAAGGTGTAGGTCAGCGCGTCGTCACTGATCTCCCAGCGCTTGGCCAGCCAGGGGATGATCTTGCCGGTGGCCGGGTCCTGGTCGGTGAGCGACTCGGCGACATTGCGCAGCAGCACGCGGTGTTCCAGCCAGTAGACCTGGAACGGGTCGACGCTGACGAGGGTGGTGTTGTCGCCAAAAAATGCAATGTTCAGGGTTTTGTTCGCTTGCGCCTGGTCACCCGAAGGGGAGCAGGCGGCCAGGCTGATTGCCAGGGCGCAGGGGGCCAGCAGACGGCTCATCAAGTTGGAGGTGTTCAATGGGGTGCCCTCGTTTGGCGATGTGAATCAGAAGTCGTAGGCCAGCTTGGTGTACCAGTAGCCGCCGCCCGGATAGAACGGCGGGTTGCCGTAAGGCGCCAGGCCCAGGTTGCTGTAGACGGCGTGCCGGTCGGGGCGCACGTCGAAGATGTTGGTGCCGCCGATGCTGACGGTGATGCTGTCGACGAAGGTGTAGCTGACGTCGAGGTCGGTGATCCATTTGGCGCCGAAGCTGCGATCCCCGGTGGGGTTGACCGCCAGGGTCTTGACCGCGCCGTAGCGGGCGGTTTGCAGGTTGACTGCAAGGTCCCGGACCTTCCAGTTCGCGCCGAGGATCCACTTGGTCTTGGGCGACGCCTGCGTGAGGTCACCCTCGCGGTCGCGGCCCACCAGGGTCACGCCGGAACCGTTCAGTGCGGCCGGGGTGCCGCGGGTGCCTTCGATAGTGGTTTTGTTCCAGTTGAACCCCAGGCTCCAGCGCACGTCGCCCCAGGCATCCAGCGGCGTGGTGTGGTCGGCGACCACATCCAGGCCACGGGTGCGGGTGTCGAAGGCGTTGGTGTAATAGTTGACCCAGGTGCCGGTGGGCACGCCTTGGGCGGCGAGGATCGCGTTGACTGCGCCATTGCCCTGGTCATAGATATTGCTGGTCAGGGCGATGCGGTCGTCGATGTCGATCAGGTAGGCGTCGGCGGTGATGCTGGTGCGCGGCGCCGGTTGCCAGGTGAGGCCCAGGCCGAGGTTGCGCGACTTCTCCGGTTTCAGGTCATCGCCACCCAGCGCCTTGGCCAGGTTGCTGCCCGACGGGGTCAGGCGGGTGACGGCCGGAACAACGTTGCCGTTGACGTCGGTGGCCACGCGGTTGTCCGCCACGGTGTAGCCGATCTGGGTCAGCGACGGCGCACGGAAACCAGTGCCGACGGTGCCGCGCACCGCCACGCTGTCGGTCAGCTCGTAGCGCGAGTTCACCTTGAGGCCGAAGGTGTTGCCCGAGTCATCGTCGTAATGCTCGACCCGCCCGGCCACGTCGAGGAACCAGCGCTCGGTGAGGTCAAAGCCCAGGTCCAGGTAGCCGGCGTAGTTGTTGCGGATCAGGCTGACCTCATCTTCGGGGCGAATGGTCACTGCCGCCTGTGCGCCCGATGCCGCCGGGTAGGTGCCGGTGAGGTAGGCCTCGGGGTCGCCGGCGAAGGTGCTGAAATGCTCCCAGCGATGCTCCAGGCCGGCCGACACCTGCACCGGCGACGTGAGGTTGAACAGGCTCTCGTAACGGCGGGTGAAGTCGAGGTTGTTGACCCATTGCTCGAAGCGGAAGGTCGCCAGGTTGTCGAAATGGGTCGGCGAGGCGGTGCCCAGCGACGGGTTGATATTCAGGTCGCTTGAGTGGTGAACATTGTTGCGCCCGTAGGTGGTGCTCAGGTCCCAGTTCCACTCGGCCACTTGGCCCTTGCCGCCAAACAGCAACTGGTAGTCGCGGTCCTTGATGTTGTTCAGCGGGTAGTAGCCGTCGGGGAACACCTCGGGCACCGCCGCGCGGCCGGTGGGCAGACGGAAATAGTTGGCCGCTTCGGCGTCGCGCTCGCCGTAGGTGGAGAACGAATAAAGGGTCAGGTCTTCCAGCGGCAGCTCGGCGTTGTAGGCCAGGTTGAAGGCCTTGAGGTCGGGGTCGCCGTTCTTGATGGCCACCCGGTCCCAGGCCGCTTCCTTGGCCGGATCGTTGAAGGCGCGTACGCTGCTGTCGGCCTTGTCGTTCCAGGAGGCTTCGCCGCGTTTGCGCGCATCGGCCGAGAAGTGGAAGAAGCCGCCATCGCCAAGCTTGAACCCCTGGTCGCCGGCGACCTTGATGGTTTCGCCCTGGCCGGAATACAACTGGCCATAGCTGGTCTCCAGGTGCCCGCCGTTGTTGGCGGACTTGAGGATGATATTGATCACCCCAGCCACCGCATCCGAGCCATACTGGGCGGCGGCGCTGTCCTTGAGTACTTCGATATGGTCGACCGAGCTGACCGGGATCAGGTCGATGTCCACGGCATTCGCGCCGCTGTTGTCGATCGAGCCGCGCTGGCCGGTGGCGCCGTTGTGGCGCCGTTTGCCGTTGACCAGCACCAGGGTGTAGGCCGGGCCGAGGCTGCGGTTGCTCAGCGGGCGGGTTACCGAGTTGTAGCCAGCGATATTGGTGCCGAAGTTGAAGGAGGGCAGCAGCTTGGCAATCGCCTCGGACAACTCGGCGCGGCCGGTCTTGAGCAACTGCTCGCTGTTGATCACATCAATGGGGGCCGGGCTGTCGGCGACGGTGCGCTCCTGGCCGCGCAAACCGGTGGAAATCACCGTTACCGTGCCGAGCTTGGCGTCCTCGGCGCAGGCGGGCACCGCCGCCAGCAGCAGCGAGCTGGTCAACAGCGACAGGTGGAATTTTCTCAGCGGGGCGGGGAAAGAAATATCTGGCATATCAAGAGAGATCCATGTCGGGAGTACGTCCTCCGCCAGGCATGGGGTCGGTCTGTGAAGTGAAGATATCTCTATAAAAAATTGCGGGGAAAGTCTTTTTTGGAATAAGCTAATTATTAGATAAAATCATCTTTCAGATTAATAAGATCATCTATTTTTATTATCTGGCGGATGCGGCGTGGCGCCTCGCCGTCGGATGTGCACAACGTCATCGCCTGTCATAATCCCCCCGTCTCACCCCAGCCCCCACACGGAGTCCATGCCATTCATGGTGCTGTTGAATCGATTGAGCGCGTTTTCCATCCAGGCGCGCAGGGCACTGAAGCTGGTTTGGGGGACGTCGCGTCCCTTATTCATAGGCCTGCTGCTGGCCACCATCGTTGCCGGTCTGTTGCCCGCTCTGGCGGCTTGGATCGGCCAGCGCATTGTCGATGGCGTGGTGCACGCGATGCAGATTCATGCCGCCGGCAGCCAGGCGCCCGTGTGGCCAGTGATGCAGTACGTGCTGGCCGAGGCGGGCGTGTTGGCGCTGCTGGCCGCCGCCCAGCGCGCGTTGTCCATGCAGCAATCGTTGCTGCGGGTGCAGTTGGGGGTGAAGGTCAACCTGATGATTCTGGAGAAAGCCCAGACCCTTTCGCTCCTGCAATTTGAAGACGCCGAGTTTCACGACAAGCTGGTGCGCGTGCGCCAGGGCGCGTCGACGCGGCCGCTGAGCCTGATCACCAAGGGCCTGGGGCTGGTGCAGAACCTGATCTCGCTGATCAGCTTTGCCGTGCTGTTAGTGCACTTTTCGCCGTGGGCGCTGGTGATTCTGGTGGTCGGCGCCTTACCGGTGTTCTTCGCCGAGACGCATTTCTCGGGCAATGCGTTTCGCCTGTTCCACCGGCGCGCGCCCGAGACCCGTCAGCAGAATTACCTGGAATCGCTGCTGTCCCACGAGACCCATGCCAAAGAGGTCAAGCTGTTCGGCCTGGCGCCGCTGTTCCTCAAGCGCTACCGCGACAACGCCTGGCGCTTGTACACCGAAGACCGCCAGTTGACGGTGCGCCGGGATGCCTGGGGCTTCGTCCTGGGCCTGCTGGGCACCGCGGCGTTTTATGTGGCTTACGCCTGGGTGGTGCTGGACACCGTGCGCGGCCAGACCAGCCTGGGACAGATGACCATGTACATCGTGCTGTTCAAGCAGGGGCAAAGCGCAATCACTGCCAGCCTCAGCGCGATTGCCGGCTTGTATGACGACAGTCTGTTTCTGTCGGACCTTTATGAGTACCTGCTAACCCCTGTGGTCGTGCCGAGTGGCCGGCTTACCCAGGGCGCGCGTCCCGGCGACGGCCTGCGCTGCGAGCACGTGGGGTTCAGTTACCCCGGCGCTGAGCAGCCGGCATTGACTGACATCAACCTGCACCTGGCGCCGGGGCAAAGCCTGGCCCTGGTGGGCGAGAATGGCTCGGGCAAAACCAGCCTGATCAAACTGCTCACGCGCCTTTACAATCCGCACGAGGGGCGCATTCTGCTGGATGGCAGCGACTTGCAAGACTGGGATGAACAGACACTGCGCCAGCGCATTGGGGTGATTTTCCAGGATTACATCCGCTACCAGATGACCGTCGGCGAGAACCTTGGCGTGGGTGACGTCGATGCGCTGAACGACGAGGCGCGCTGGCGCACTGCCGCAACCCAGGGGGTGGCCGCCGAATTCATCGAGCGCCTGAGCAGCACCTACGGCACACAGTTGGGGCGCTGGCTTGGCGGCCAGGAGTTGTCGGGTGGGCAATGGCAGAAAGTCGCCTTGTCCCGCGCGTATATGCGCCAGGAGGCGGACCTGCTGATTCTTGACGAGCCGACGGCTGCGCTGGACGCCGGCGCCGAGGCGGCGGTGTTCGAGCACTTTCGCGAACACGCCAAGGGCCGCATGACGTTGTTGATTTCCCATCGATTCTCCAGTGTGCGCAATGCCGACCACATCATCGTGCTGGACGGCGGGCGAATCCTGGAGGAGGGCAGCCATCACCAGCTAATGGCGGCGGGTGGGCGCTATGCCGAGTTGTTCGATGTTCAGGCGCGGGGCTATCGCTAGGTCCCCGAGCGCCCGTCCAATCCGGCCAAGCGTATTGTTTCAACGTTTTAGGATGACATTGTCACCTCAAGCCCTGCGCGCCCCGACCCACCAATAGCCACGATGGCGTAACCGGCCAGGCGCGGAGAGCGCGTCATCAGGCGTGCGGGAATAATGCCGTTTTCCGAACGCGTGCAACGACGCAATACCACCGCGATGCCGATTACACCCAGCGCCAGGAGTGCCAAGCGTTGTGCTGGCAGGTGATCGATGCCGGTGCCCATCACGGCCATGACGGTCGCGGCGACGGCGACCGTCATACCGCTGCGGCGGCTGCTCAGCAGTGAATGTGCTCAGCTGCATGCATGGCTACGTAGGCATCGAGCTTCTCGTCTTCCAAACCCAGCGTGTTGAGAATTTGCGTCATGAAGCTGACAGGGGCGCTGCCAGGCGCTGTCACCACACCCTGGTCGGCAACGGCATAGGGTACGTCCTGGTAGTAATCCGCTCCGCAGTAATGGCTTTGTTTCAGGTTTTCGGCAGAGTTGGAGGTGTGCTGCAAGTGATCCAGTATTCCCGCCTGAGCCAAAACACGGGTGCCGTCGCAGATGCCTGCAACGACGATGTTCATTGCGTGCGCTTCGCGAACCAGCGCCTCGATTGCGGGTGCTTTGTCGGTTTTCCAGATAGGACTTCCGGTCACGATCAACAAGTCTACCTCTTGCAGTTGGATGGCTTCGACGGCCAGGTTCGGGACGATCATCATTCCTCCGGATGAAGTGACCTGCTTGCCGCCTGGGGTTGCAAAATGGGTGTCGAAGCCATAGTAGGCTCGCCCCGTGGAGTTGATGAGGGCGGGCTCCCAGTCGGAGAAGTTCTCGGTCAAAATCGTGACGGCACGTATCATTTTAATCTCCTTATCAAATATCCATGTTGATCAGCAGCAATGTCCAGAAGGGTTGCTGTGGCGCGTAGTGACCGCCGAGTGTGGACGCTGCACGGGTGGAATGTTGCACTAGTAATTGCGCGCGGGCATACACAGCCCACAACTCTTTCTATGGCTGGATAAGCGAGAGCGTCGGGTGGCCGTCTTTACACTCATTGCCTACGACATACCTCCAGGCCAAGCCGCTACCTATTACCCCGAGGCCAACCCACTCGTCCCGTTGGACGGTTACGGACATACTGGCAGGCGGAGAAGGCGTCGAAGAAATATCCATGGTGGCAGCAGCTTCCGAAATCATGATGTTCGGCAAGCGCGGATCGCAGGCTTGGCCGGTGGCCAAGGTTAGCCGCGATCCGTTGCTGGGTGAAGCCTTGATTTACGTGTCGAAGAACACCAGTGCGCGTAATTCGATACTGCGTCGTGGCGGCGCGTCCTTTGGCGTGGTGGGGTCATCAAACGCGGTGTGTGCACTCAGCCTGGCCACATCCCGCCGCGAATCGTGGATCTTCAACAGCAAGGCCTCGTCCGGCCGCAACCGCGGATAGTAATACCAGCGGTGGGCCGGGTTGGCCTTGACCGAAAACGTTTCGCCGACCTTGTCGCGATACACCAGGTCGCTGGGCAACAAATCACTATCGGCCATGCTGCGCGCGTCGCACAAGGCAAGAGGCGTGCTCAGCACTGTCGCGCCGATGGGGCGCCACACATTGATGATCGCAAAGCGTTTGAGCAGGCGCTGTTCGGCTTCGCCCGGGTCGAGGTGGTCGCGCACACGGCGAATCGCCGAGCGTTCGGTCTGGTCGTTGTGCACGTAGCGCACCGGCTCGCGCAGGCCACGGGCCTCACGGCCAGGGGCATCGACGCGAATCGTATGGTCGAAAATCACCACCTTTATCGCACCAGTCTGCTGTTTGAGCAGGGCTTCGGTTTCCGGGTAGTAATGCAGGCGCACTTGTTCGTCATCCTCCAGGTTCGCAACGGCACTGGTGTGATCGACTTTTTCGAAGCCTTGGCGGTTGATATTCGCCGGTTCGTCGAGCAACCGGGCGTTATGAATGGTCACCTGGGTCGGGTCCAGCACGCCGCTGCGCAGGGCCTCGCCGTCTGGTGGCGGGTAGGTGTAATTCACCGGGCGCTGGCCGTTGTCCTGCAGGTAATTGAGCACGGCGCGCACGGATGTGGGGGCGAGTTGGGTCTGATGGGTGCCCATAAAAACCTCCGGGTCAGAACGGTTCCTTGAATGGCCGCAAGTCCAGCTCCTGGGTCCAGGCGCTGCGCGGTTGGGTGTGCAGATACCAATAGGCGTCGGCGATGTCTTCGAGCCGCAATGCGCCTTCTTCGCCCAGCTTGGCCAGGTAGTCCGGTGCGCGGCTTTGCACGCGTTCGCCATCGATGGAACCGTCGATGACCACATGGGCGACATGCACATTCTGTGGGCCGAATTCCCGGGCAAACGACTGTGCCACCGAGCGCAACCCGGCTTTGCCTGCCGCAAACGCGGTGTACGGCGGCTTGCCGCGCAATGACGCGGTGGCGCCCGTAAACAACAGGCTGCCGCCGCCATTGGCAAGCAGCGCGCGGGTGGCCTCGCGGGCGAACAGAAAGCCCCCAATGTCGAGGCGCGCCAGGTTTGCTCGAACAACTCGGCGCTCAACTCAAGCGACGGCTTGGACACCGAATTGCCCACGTTGAAGATCGCCGCCTTGAGTGTGCCGAGCTGATTGACCTGGGCGATGGCGGCGAGCACATCGGCTTCGATACCCACGTCGGCCACGATTGCATTGGCTTTGCCGCCGTTCGCTTCTATATCGGCCACTACCGCCTGCAACTTGTCCAGGCTCCTGCCGCTGACCGCTACGCGGTAGTCCTCGCGGGCAAAACGCCGCGCCAAGGCTGCACCCAGCCCGGCAACCGCGCCGACCCCGGCAATCCACACCACTGATTGCGCCATGCGCCACATCCTCCAATGGGGTAAGTGGCTACCAATCTACCCATGGCCGGGCGGGAGGAATAAGAATATCGACAGCTAAGGTTATGCTCGTCTTTTCAGGTCAGGCATAGGGGATCAGAAAGCCCGGTCTGCAATTAAGCCCCTGGATCGTTTCTATCTTTCGCCCATGTGAGCGACTGGCGTATGGCAGGTCGAATAGCATTCTTGTTGCGTGGTTATATCCTCATGTTTTTTTAATATTTCTTGTTATATGGGGCGAGCAGTAAAGTACTGCTAATTCCTTCATGGCCGCCATTGGAAATTGTCTATGAACATCCCGCGCGGACATCCCAGCCCGATTTTGACATTGCCTCAGGGCGATAAAGACCCTCTTTCAATCCGAGCTAAAGCGCTGGTATTTGCCGACCCTCGGTCTCGGCAGTTGCTTGAGTATCTGCAGCGGGTGGCGCCCAGTGACGCGCCAGTGTTGATCAATGGAGAGACGGGCACCGGTAAGGAGTTGGTGGCGCGCTACATCCATTCGAGCAGTGGCCGCGCTGGCGCTTTTATTGCGGTCAACTGCGGTGCGATCAGTGAGACCCTGGCTGAAAGTGAGTTTTTTGGCCACGAGGCCGGGTCCTTCTCAGGCGCTGTCGGCCGGCGAGCTGGCTGGTTTGAGGAGGCGGATGGAGGGACGCTGTTTCTCGATGAGATCGGTGATCTGCCGTTGCCTTTGCAAGTTAAATTGCTGCGTGTTCTACAGGAGCAGGAGGTGGTTCGGGTCGGCTCGCGCAAACCGATCAAGATCAACATTCGATTGGTGACGGCGACCAACGTCAATCTGGAACAGGCCATTGAAGCCGGAAATTTCCGGCTCGATCTGTTCTATCGAATAAACGTCGCCCAAGTGGAAGTTTTGCCGTTAAGGGCACGTCCCTTGGACATTCTGCCGTTGGTGGAACACTTCAGGAAACTCTACAGCGCCCGCCTTAAAATCAATGAGCCTATGCTTTCGGAGTCGGCTACTCAGGCGCTGCTCGATTATCCCTGGCCGGGTAATATCCGCGAGCTCGAGAACGTTGTTCACTTGGCTTTACTGGTGGCTGGCGACAGACCGGTCCGCCCCGAGCACCTGAAATTCTCGGCAGGCCTTAGTGCATTGCAGGGCGCCAGTTCCAGCGGGGTGCAAAAGCTTCCTCAGGAAGTGCTTCGCGAACAGTTTTTGCGATTGTTCGATGTGCCAGGTGATTCACTCTTGCACGATATTGAGGAGTTGATGGTTCGCGAGGCTTTTGCCTACTGCGGTTTCAACCAGCTGCGCACCGCGCAACTGCTGGGTATTACCCGCAACGCCATGCGCACCTTACTGGTCAATCACGGCATGCTCAAAGGTCGAGCAAAACCCTGATCTGCGTTCAACCTTGTTTGACCTGGCCGGGGGCATTGCCGATACGGCGTAGCTGAGGCAGCAACTGCTCGCCCAGGTGAATCGCTTCCTCCAAATGGGGGAAACCCGACAGAATAAAACTGTCCACCCCCAACTGGTGATACTCCTCGATTCGCTCTGCCACCTGCGCATAACTGCCGACCAACGCTGTTCCTGCGCCGCCGCGTACCAAGCCTACACCGGCCCAAAGATTGGCTGACACCTCAAGTTCCCGAGCGCCGCGCCCACGGCCCTGCATCAACTGCGTCTGCCTGCTTTGCCCCACCGACTCATACGCCGCCATCTGCCGTTGTGCATGGTCAATGGTATCCGTCGGGATTTCTTCCAGCAGCCGTTCCACGTGGGCCCAGGCCGCGTCGTCAGTGATTGCGGCGAACACGTGCAGACGCAGGCCGAAGCGCAGCGTACGGCCCTGGGCTGCCGCCAGGTCACGCATGCGTTGGATGCGTTCGGCGATCATCGCCGGCGGTTCGCACCACATCAGATAAGTTTGCCCATGGGCCGCACCGACACGCTCGGCGGCTTCGGAGGCACCGCCAAAGTAAATCGCCGGTACTCGTGCGCCTGGCGCAATCGGCGTTTGAATGCCGCTGCGGTAGTAACGTCCTGCATGCGAGGGTGGCTGGCCCGCCCACACGGCCTGGAACACCTGCAGAAATTCTGCGGTGCGCGCGTAACGTTCATCGTGTTCGAGAAAATCCCCGAGGGAACGCTGTTCAAAACGGCTGGAGCCCGTCACCACATGCAACGCCAGGCGGTTCTCGCTGAGCAGTTGCAACGTCGCCGCGCGGTGGGCGGTATAGGCTGGCAGCTCGGTGCCCGGTCGCAGCGTCAGGAGGAATTTCAGGCGGCGCACTTCCTGGGCCAACACCGCAGTGATCAGCCACGGGTCTTCAAACCCGGCAGCGGTGGGCACCATGATGCTGTCGAAACCGGCCTGCTCGGTGGCGCGTACAATCTGGCGCAGGTAGTCCAGCGTCGGTGCACGCTCGCCTTGCTGGAACAACCCGACCTTTGGCAAGCCGCTGCTGGTGAGGTGACGGCCATCGCCATTGGTGGGTAAAAACCAGTCCAGTTGGATCGGTGGGCGTACATCATCAGTCATGGTTCAGGCGCTCCTTGCGCAAACCCTGTTGGAAAAGCAATGGTAAAACCTGTTCGCCAAAGCGCAGCACTTCGCTGACTGACGGCCCGCCCTCCAGGATCAGGTGATTCAAGCCAATTCCGTGCAGTTCTTGCAGGCGTGTGGCGACTTGTTGCGGGGTGCCCACCAGGATCAGTGGTTGGCCGGCTTCCCGTTGCAGCAGGTTGGGATGCACTTCCCACCGGCGTAGCGGGTGGCGTGCTCGGAGCAGGGTGGCTAGGGGTTCCTCGGGCAATTGAGGAACCGATAATAAAGTGGCGGCGGTCTCCCAGGCGAGGTCTTCGCTTTCGCCGAGGATCAAGCCAAACGTGCAGGCAAACTCGAGCGTAGGTCGGATCTGCCGCCAACGCTGTATCTCCTGGGCCAATCGTAGTGGGTGGCCAGGCGCTAACAGGCAGGTCCGCGCATGTGCCGCCACCAGCGTATGGCTCTGGGTGTCGTCCAGTAGCAACGAGGGGGCGGGTATTTCGCGGCGGGTGACGCCGGCGCTCTCCAGTTGGAAATATCGGCCCTGATAGTCGAACCCTTCGGTGTTGGACGCCAGCAGGTGTTGCAGGATTTCCAGATATTCGCCAATGCGTTCGCTGCGTTGGTCGCGGTTGAGCCACTCCCCAAAGGCACTGTGTTCGCTATTGGGTAAATGTAGCCGTACACGGTGGCCGCTGATCGACTGCAGGCTTTGCAGGGTAGTGGCCAGCGCGGCTGGCAGCATCACTTCCGGCGGCACACTCACCGACAACTGCACGCTACGGGTATGCGCGCACAAGACTGCCGCCACGCCCAGGCTGTCGGCACATAACGCGCCGCCGGGAATCCAGAGGCCATCGAGCCCGGCGTATTCCACAGCCTGGGCCAATTGAATCCATTGTCCCGGCCGCGCCGCCCAGTCAGGCGTACACAGGGGCATCAACCAGCTGAATTCCAGAGGCATGCATACGCTCCATTATTCATCGTTTTTTCCAACCCAAGGCCGGAGCGATGTCCTGGGCCAGGATTTCCAAACGTTTGAGGATTTGTGCCTGGGTCGAGCTTTCGGCCTGAACCACAGCAATCAGGTAGTCAGCATAAGGCAGCAGCGACGGGTCCTGTTGCAAGCTTTCGATCACTTCATCGGGATGGCCGTGGTGCACGTTCATCAAGCGCAGGTGTTCCTGCAAATCCAAGGCTTCTTCGATCAGGCCCTCGCGTTGCAGGCGCGGGATATGCCGCTCGATATCCACCGACAGTTCGGCCTGGGCGCTGACGCGGTCGGTGGCGGGGAAAATGGCACGCACTACGCCGATACGCGGTGCGCGGTCAGTGCGGGACCAGGCTTGCAGGTAGGCATCCGCCAAAGGCTTTTGCACGGTGAGCGGATCATGGGTGGCGGTGCCCAGCAGCAGTCCATTGCCTTGTCGAGCGGTATAGAGCGCGCCTTCAGTGGTGCCGTGGGAATGCCAAAGGCGTTCGGCCAGACCGATTGCAGGCGGTTGCAACGTCAATTCGCCGGTCAGCGGTTTACCTTCCAGAAGGCGCTGCAAACGTTGCTGACGCTCGGCAAAATCCGCCTGGCGCCGGCTTGGGTCGCGATCAAAGGCGCTGAAGTTATCGAGGTTGGCGCCACCACTGCCCAGGCCCAATTGCACGCGCCCGCTGCTCAAGGCGTCCAGCACACTGGCGTCCTCGGCCAGGCGGATCGGGTCTTCGAATGGCAACACAATCACTCCGGTGCCCAGTTCGATGTGCCGCGTGCGTTCGGCAACGGCCGCCAGCAGCACCAAGGGTGAGGGAAGACGACCAAAGCCATTGCTCAAGTGGTGCTGGGCAATCCAGCCACCGTCGAAGCCCAGGGCTTCAGCCACTTCGAATTGTTCGATCAGGTCGCGGTAAACCTGCTGGGGGTCATCACCAAAAGCGTGGCTGAGGAAACCCAATTTGAACGTCATGACTGGGCTCCTGTGGGTTGCCAGCCCAGTGCGAGTGCGATGTGTTCGCGGATGATCTCCAGGGCACGGATCGCCTCGCGCAGCGGCGTGCTGGTGGTTTGTACTTGCAGGATCAGTTGGTCGTGGGCGGTCAATGGCGGGCCTTGTTGCAATTGCTCGATGATCTGCTCCACCGGGCCGTGCAACACGCCGAGGCGCTTGAGGGTGGTGTCGAAGTCAGCGTCCAGCGTGCCCTTGAGTACGCCGATGCTTTGCTGGCGTTGCACATAGGCCTGGATATCGCGGCGTGTGGCGTCGTCCGGTGCGGGGAGCAAGGCCTGCACCCGTGCTACGCGGGCGGGCGTGCCGTTGTCGCCGGTCCAGGCGTTGCGGTAACGGTTCACCCGTTCAATATCGGCTTGGGCAGGCAAATGCGGATTGGGTGCCATGATCAGGCCATGGCCACGTTCGGCTACCAGCTCCACCCGCGCGGTGGCTTCCCACACACGCTGGCTCAAACCGTTGGTGCGTGGCAGGAGGCGGGAACCGCTGTCGGTCAGCGGCGCGTTGCCAAATGCATTGAGCAACTGTTGAAGGTGCTGCTCGTAGTCACGATGCCGTGTTTCATGCTCGCGGCCGAAGGCGACGAAGGTCTCAGGATCAAAACCCGCACCGAGGCCCAGTTCCAGTCGGCCGTTGCACAGCACGTCCAGCACGGCGGCGTCTTCCGCCAGGCGCAGCGG
The DNA here is from genome assembly GCF_003851685.1 of Pseudomonas sp. R5-89-07. Taxonomy (NCBI): domain Bacteria; kingdom Pseudomonadati; phylum Pseudomonadota; class Gammaproteobacteria; order Pseudomonadales; family Pseudomonadaceae; genus Pseudomonas; species Pseudomonas sp. R5-89-07. Next base: position 2,866,539 of record NZ_CP027727.1, read on the forward strand.
CGCCTCCTGGGGTAATACGATAATTCCGGTGCCGAGGCTGATATGCCGTGTCTGCTGGGCGACGGCCGCCAACAATACCAACGGCGACGGCAAGCGCCCATTTTCACTGGCGAAGTGGTGCTGCGCTAACCAGCCACTGTCAAAGCCCAGCGCTTCGGCAACCTTGAACAGTTCCAGGGTGTCGCGGTAGACCTTGGGATCAGCACTCGGGCTATAGACCCGGCTCAGAAACCCGAGGGAAAAGCCTGCACTCATGGTTTCACCTCATGGGCCAACTGCTTTTGCAGTGCTGGCCCTGCGCTGACGGATTCCGGCAGGCCACTGAACGGGCTGATGGTCAGGTAACCTTTGTTCAGCCACACCGCTTCATCGTTCTGTTGCGCAGCGGTAGCGGCGGGGCTGTATTGGAAGCCGATGCCGGGTTTGCCGGGCAGGTTGAACTGCTTGAGATCATCGGTGTACAGCGCCTCAAAACCCACATAGCTGCCGACGCGGGTCAGTTTGACGCCTTTTATCTGCGCATCCTTGGGCAGGTTGATATTCAAGCCCAGGCCCGGCGGTAGCAGCGCGCCATGGGGTTGGCGATGCTGGTCGAGGGCATGCACCAGGTTTGCTACCAGTTGGGCGGCGCGCTGCGGGTCTTTCTCCTTCAGATCAGTACTCACCGCCAATGCCGGAATGCCCGACTGCAACGCCACGCTGGCGGTATTGAAGGTACCGGAGGCCATATTGATCGCGCCGAGGTTATTGCCAGGGTTGGGGCCGACGATTACCAGGTCGGGATGTGGCAGGACTTTTTTCAGGCCCATCAGCAGTGCCATCACCGGCGTGCCGCTGATTTCGATCTGTACTGCTTTGCCGGCGCACTCGGTGCTCTGGCATAGGCCTTTGTCGGTGGTGCTGATGTAATAGCTGTCGGGGTAAGCGGGGTCGGTATCGCGCCCAACACTCACTTCGCGACCGAAAAAGAACGAACCGCCTCGCGCGCTCTGATCACTCTGAGGCGCGGCGATTTTCACGTTGTGACCCTGGGCTTTCAGCGCTGTGTAGAGTGCGCGAATGTTCGGATGCTGATAGCCGTCGTCGTTGCTCAGCAAGATATTCAAGGCGAAGGCTTTGGGGGCGATCATGCTGGCGAAGGCGAGCATCCAGGCGCTGCGTTTCATGCCCTCCCTCCCGTAAAGCGGTTGTCCGGGCGCGGCAGGCCGAGGTTTTCGCGCAGGGTGGTGCCCTCGTATTCCTGGCGAAACAACCCACGCGCCTGCAGCAGCGGAATCACCTGATCGACGAACACGTCGATGGCGCCAGGGAAGTAGGGAAAGAACACATTGAAGCCATCGCATGCCCGCGCCTGGAACCACGCCTCAAAGTGATCGGCAACGTCCTCGGCGGTACCCACTACAGGGTTGCCTCCGGCCAGGCGCAAGTACAACTGGCGGATGCTCAGGTTCTCCGTGCGCGCCAGTTCCAGCACCTTATCCCGACGGCTGCCGCGTTGGCCCACGGGGGTGTCCGGCAATGGGCCGTCGAGGTCGTGGCCGGAGAGGTCGATGTCATCGCCCAAGGTGTCGGCCAGCAGGCGCAGGCCCAGCACCGGGTCGATCAGCGCCTGGAACTCTTCGAACAGCACCTTGGCTTGTTCACGGGTACCGGCAATAAACGGTGTGACGCCGGGCAGGATTTTGACGTGATCCGGGTCGCGGCCGAGCGCAGCGGCGCGTGCCTTGATGTCCTGGTAGAACGCCTGGGCGCCTTCCACGTTATGCGAGTGGGCGAAGATCAGTTCGGCAACCCGGGCGGCGAGTTGCTTGCCCGGCTCCGAGGCGCCGGCCTGCACCAGTACCGGGTGGCCCTGGGGCGGGCGCGCCACGTTGAGCGGGCCGCGTACGGCAAAGTGCTTGCCGCGATGGTTGAGGGTGTGCAATTTGGCCGGGTCGAAATACTCGCCACTGGCTTTATCGCGGGTAAAGGCGTCGTCGTCCCAGCTGTCCCACAGATCCTTGACCACGTCATGGAACTCTTCGGCACGCTGGTAGCGGTCGCCATGGTCGACGTGGTGTTCGCGGCCGAAATTCCACGCTTCATCCGAAACCACCGAGGTCACCAGGTTCCAGGCGGCGCGTCCCTTGGACAGATGGTCCAGGGACGCGAATTTGCGCGCGATATGGTACGGCTCGTTGTAGGTGGTGGTCGCGGTTGCAATCAGCCCGATGTTGTTTGTGACGGCAGCCAGGGCCGACATCAACGTCAGCGGTTCGAAGTGTTCGGCGCGCGCCGTACGGCTCAGGGCATCGTGATGGTGGCCCCACAAGGCGACCACATCGGCAATAAACAGTGCATCGAACTTGCCGCGCTCGGCGGTCTGCGCAATGTGTTTGAAATGCTCGAAATCCAGGCTGGCATCGGCTTGGGCCAGCGGGTGGCGCCAGGCGGCGACGTGGTGGCCGCTGTTGGCGAGGAAGGCCCCCAGTTTGAGTGTGTCGGTGCGGCGGGTCATGAACAGGCTCCCATCAGGGGCAACTGCGGAGCTGGTGAACCGGCTCCGCAGGCTGGATTAAAAGTTGTACGTCACGCCGGTGTACCAGTAGCCGCCGGTGGTGCCGTAGGGCGAGAAGTTGCCATAGGGAAAGCCACCCGAGCTGCTGGCCAGGTCAGTGCGTTCCGGGTACTTGTTGAACAGGTTGTTGGCGCCTGCATTCAGAGTGATCGCCGGGGTCAGGTGGTAGTCGATGTTCAGGTCGGTGATCCACGCTGGCGAGAACGTGCGGTCGAAGGATTCGGCGGTGCCGTATTGGGTGTACTCGCCGTAGCGGGTCAGGTTGAGGCCGATCTCGAACTTGTCGACGGTCCAGGTGGTGCCCAGCAGCAGTTTGGATTGCGGCAAACCGTACTTGAGGTTGCCCTGGCGCTGACGGTCATAACCACCGGTTGGGCCGAGGGCTTGTTGGGCCACGCTGGAGGCGTGGATGTCGTCGATCTGCGTGGTGTTCCAGTTAAAGCCCAAGGTGTAGCGCAGGTTGCCGTAGGCACCGATGCTCTGGCGGTAGTCTCCGACGAGGTCGACGCCACGGGTGGTGGTATCGAGGGCGTTAGTGAAATAGGTCACCGCCTGGTTCGGGTTCAGACCCGCTGCTGCGAGGATTGCGCTGATTTGCGGTGTGCCGCCCAGGTAGCCGGTTTGCGCGATGCGGTCCTTGATTTTGATCTGGTAGGCATCCAGGGTGATGCTGGTGGCGTCCGTCGGTTGCAGGGTCAGGCCCAGGCTGAAGTTGGTGGACTTCTCGGGTTTGAGCGTTTCGGCACCGAGCGCCTTGGCCACGTCGGAGTTGACCGCCACGTTACGGTAGTCGAACAGCTGGCCGTTGACGCTGCTCTGCGAGGTGGAGCTGTAGATCTGCTGGGCCAGCGAAGGCGCACGGAAACCGGTGCTGAAGGTGCCGCGTACTGCCAGGATCGGTGTGAGTTGGTAGCGCGTGGAGAACTTGCCGTTAGTCGTGGTGCCCGAGCCATCGTTGTAGTGCTCGTAGCGACCGGCCAGGTCGACGTGCCATTTTTCGGTGAAGTCCTGGCCGATCTCACCGTACCCGGCGAGGCTGGTGCGGCCTTTTTGTGCAGCATCCTGCGGCGTGGTACCGGCACCGGAGATGGTGCCCGGTGCGATCAGGCCACCGCTGGCGCCGGTGGTGAAAGGGCCGCTGGCGTAGGAGGCGAGGTCACCCTTGCCGATCTTGTAGTTCTCGTAGCGTTGCTCCAGGCCCCAGGAAATCTGCGTGGGTTTGTGCAGGCCGAAGTCAAAGGCGCGGGTCAGGTCGAGGTTGTTGGTCCATTGGCTGAAGGTTTTGACGCCGGTGTCTACCGAGGTCGGCGAGTCCGGGCCGTAGCTCAGGTTGTAGGTGTGACGCAGGGTCGCTTCGGCGTGGTCCTGGCCATAGGTGCTGGACAAGTCATAGTCCCAGCCGGCGAGTTCGCCCTTGCCGCCAAACGCTACCTGGAAGTCATTTTCGATAAAACGCAGGGTGTCTTCGATGCCTTCGGGGAAGGGTGTGCGGATGCCATCGAAGCTGGCGGGCTGGTGGAAAGCCAGCGGTTTTTCCGAGTTGCGGCGGGTGTAAGTGGAGAACGAGTAGAGCGTGAGGGCATCGTCCACCGGCAGCTCGGCGTTGTAGCCGAAACTGAAGTTGCGTGCCTCGGGCAGGCCGGTGCCGTAGTAGGTGTGTTGCAGGCTGGTGTTGCCGGCCGAGTCGGTATACGGCGCGTTGTCGGAGCGGTCGGAGATCTTCTGTTTTTTCACGTCCAGGGCGAGGTTGATAAAGCCGTCGTTGGGCAGCGCCAGGCCGACATTGCCGGTTTGGCGCGCGGTTTCGCCATCGCCGTTTTCATAGTTCTGGCCGTAGCTGGTGGACAGGCTGCCGCCGTGGTCGGTCTGCTTGAGCACGATGTTGACCACGCCACCAATCGCATCCGAACCATACTGGGCCGAGGCGCCGTCACGGAGCACTTCGACATGATCCACCAGAGCGGTGGGGATCATGTCCAAGTCCACCGGTTGCGAGCCGGAGTTGAGGTAGGTGCCGTTATTGAGCAGCGCGCTATTGTGGCGACGCTTGCCGTTGACCAGTACCAGCACCTGGTCGCCGTTGAGGCCACGCAGGCTGATCGGGCGTACCACCGATGTTGAGCCGAAGCCTGACGATGCTGGCTGATTGAGGGATGGCAGTACCTTGCTCAGGGCGCGGGTGAGGTCGCCCTGGCCAGTGGCGAGCAATTGCTTGGACGAGATCACATCCACCGGCGCCGGGCTTTCGGCCAGGGTGCGCGCCTGGCCACGGTTGCCGATCACCACAACGGTGTCCAAGGGGTTATCGCTGGCCGGCGCGTCGGCGGCGAGCGTCAGGCTGCTGTAGCTGGCGGCTTCGTACAGGGCAATAAACAACAACGTGTGGGCGAAGGCCTTACCGGGTCGGCGACCTATGGCGCGTGATGCATTCATGATGGGAAATACTCCAGTGGTTTAAGGTGTTGGGCCTTGATAGAGGACGGCTTGTTGAGTTCAAGCTCTGGTGGGAAGGCTGGAGAGCAAGGGCTGTGCCATCTGTTAAAATTGTTTAAAAACATAGGCTTATTGGGTATTAAACGGGGGGTTGGTGTTTTTTTAACAGGCTGAAGGGCAGGGTGTTGGTTTTCGTGCAGGGGCTTTCATCGGCAACCGGGTATTGAGCCGTAAGGCTTGGGTGGTTGTGCTTGGCACACGACTTGCTCTCCCCACGCGACACCCTGACCCAAGGAAGCTATTTCTGTATGCCTAGACCCGGCCCGCGCAATGCCCTCACCGATATCCCAGGCCTCACGGTCGGCCACGCCACGGACCTGCGCGTCGACACCGGCGTCACAGTGATTCGCCCCAATGGTTTCTGGACTGCCAGCATCGACATTCGCGGCGGTGGCCCTGGCGGGCGCGAAACGGCCGCGCTTGAGCCGGAAAACATGGTCGGCCAGCTCCACGCTCTGGTTTTCGCCGGCGGCTCGGTGTTCGGCCTGGGCGCGGCGGATGCCGTGGCGGCAAAACTGTCTCAGGACGAGGTGGGCCTGCACTTGAAACCCGGCGCCCCGGCAATCCCCATAGTGCCCGCTGCCGTGTTGCACGACTTGGCCAACGGCGGCGACAAGGACTGGGGCCTGGACCCGCCTTACCGACGCCTGGGCTTTGAAGCGCTGGCCAATGCTGAAGAAGATTTCAGGTTGGGCTCGGTGGGCGCCGGCCGTGGCGCCATGGCCGGTGTATTGAAAGGCGGGCTGGGTACCGCCTCGCTGGACCTGGGTGACGGATTGGTCGTCGCCGCACTGGTCGTCGCCAACCCCATTGGCTCGGTGTACATGCCCGACGGTAAAACGTTCTGGGCCTGGCCCTGGGAAGTGGCGGGGGAGTTCGGTGGGCAGCGTCCTGAAGCCGAGATGGACTGCAGCGACCCGATGCCGGAGCTGTCACGCCTGGATTCGATGGGCCGCCTGCAAGCCGGGGCCAACACGACGCTGGTGGTAGTCGCCAGTACCGCTCGGCTCACTGTGGCTGAGTGCAAGCGCGTGGCAATCATGGCTCAGGACGGGATTGCCCGTGCGGTGCGTCCGGCGCATTTGCCGTTTGATGGGGACACGGTATTTGCCTTGGCGTCGGCGGCGGTTGAGTTGACCGATGGCCCACGGCGGCAGGTGGAGATTGGCTGTATTGGCTCGGCGGCCGCGGATTGCGTGGCGCGGGCGATTGCCAGAGGTGTGTTTAATGCCAGGGGCTAGCCGCGATCAACTGTAGGAGCCGACAAGCCGGCTCCTGCTGTTCAGGTGAAACGTGATAGGCGCGTCTGTGCCTTCGCCGCCAGCGCCGGCAACCTCAACGCCTCATACACCCGCACCAAACGCCGATTCGTCGGCACATCCCACCCGTCATACCGGCGCCGCAATTCCAGTGTCTGCTGCGCCCCCAACCAATCACCGGCCTTCACTCGTGCATCCAGCTCCACCAGGGCAAACAGATCGCGTTGTGCGTGGCTGCCACCAATCTCATTCAGCCGGGGAAGGGCGATCGTCAGTTGCGCCAGCGACTGTTGCCAGTCGCCACGTGCATGGGCCAATAAGCCCTTCGCCAACGGCAGGGTCACTTCGCCCCACACCGGCCGTGCGCCGAAGCTGTGTTGCCGCAGCGCCGCCAGCAACCTGTCCGCCTCCGGCTTGCCCGCCCGGGCCAGGCCATACAGGTACTGCACGCTCAGGAACGGTTGTACCGTATCGCAGACCCGGCGTTGCAGGTACGGTGCCAGCGCCTGCCAGCGCTCGCCCACATCGATGCCGGCCAGTTCCAATCGCGCGAGCAAGGACACGGCGCCGACCTGGTCCTGAGAGTATTCCGGGAGGATGCCCCACACGTGCTGGTCGTAAATCTCCAGCACGCGCTGATCCTCGCCCCGCGCCAGGTAGAACAACGCCAGGTGCCACCAGTTGTGGGTGTACATGAACGAGTTCAAACCGTTCCAGTGATGGGTCACGCTTTGCAGGAATGCCGTGCCTTCTTCGATGCGTCCCTGGGTCAACATCACATGGGCCAGGGCGTGCTGGGCCCAAGGCTCCGAGGGTTGCAGGCGCAAGGCTTGCAGCGCGCTGGCTTCGGCTTCTTCGAGCAGGTGGCATTGCTCGTAGGCGAACGCCAGCAGACCGTGGCTGTGGGCAATATCGGGTGCGCCAGTGGTGGCCTTCAGGCCGATGCGCAACAGGGCGGGCCAGTTGCCGCGGTTGAATTCAAGGTACTGGTTGAGCTTGGCGGCAAACAGGTCGCGGGGGTAGCGGTCGAGCAGGTGTTCGCTCAAATGCAGGACTTGATCGAGGTCGTCCTTGATCCAGGCTTGCAGCACGCCAAGGTACAGCAGGGCGCGCGGGTGAGCGGCGTGCGCCGCACGTTGGCGGTATTTTTCCGCCAGTGCCGGGCCTTCGGGCGACTCGATGAACATCAGCAGCAAGCCGGCAAACGCATTGGCCAGCGCGGAGTCGGGATCGGCATCGGCGGTGGCAAGGATGCGTTCGGCGCGGGGCTGGTAGCCGAGGAAGCCGCCCATGAAATCATCCAGGCCCTGGCGGGTGACGGGGTTGGTGGTGTCGATGGGGTTGCCCAGGTAATCCAGTGACATGGTGGCGAGGCTCGTTGATTCAGATGACGGTTACAGGGGCAAACCTTGTGCCATCGGCCAGCGGTGAACCACTGTGGGAGGGGCTTGCCCCCGATAGTGGCGGGTCAGTTGGCTCATTCATCGATGACCCACCGCTATCGGGGGCAAGCCCCCTCCCACATTTGAAAGGCTTTGCTGCTGCTTTTTGCACACTCAGGCGCAGCTCTGTGGTTTTTTCATCAGCGCGATCACCGCCAACCCCAGCAATACCCGCCCAAACCCCCATGGCACAGCGCTTGCAAAACCCTCGTTATATTTTTCGATTCGAGGAGCCTCCATGCGCCCATTTTCTTTCCGCCGTGCCCTCACGTCCGTGGCACTGTGCACCGCGTTGCTGGCCGGCCAGGCTCAGGCGCAAACGCAGGAGGGCGGCGTGCTCAATCTGGTGGCCCAGCCGGAGCCGCCCTCGCTGATGCACGGTGTAGTCAGCCATGTGTCGACCCAATACGTGAGCGGCAAGGTGCTCCAGGGCCTGCTCACCTTCGACACACACCTTGCGCCCAAACCGGTATTGGCCAAAGCCTGGACGATCTCCCCTGACGGCCTCACCTATACCTTCGACCTGCAGGACGGCGTGCACTGGCACGACGGCCCAGCGTTCACCGCCGATGACGTGGTGTTCAGCTTCCAGGCCTTCTACCCCGAGGTGGACAAACGTCTCGGCGGGATCATCACCGAGTACGTCCAGAGCATCACCGCCAAAGGTCCGCTGCAGGTGGTCTTTCACCTGAAGAAACCGTTCGCGCCGTTGCTTTCGGCCTTGGGCAGCGGCTTGCGCCCAGTGGTGCCGAAGCACCTTTACGAGAACACCGACTTTCGTAACAACCCCTACAACCTGAAACCGGTGGGTACCGGGCCGTTTGTGTTCGTCGAGTGGAAACGCGGCGCCTACATCAAACTGGCCAAGAACCCCAACTACTGGAAAAAGGGCCTGCCGCACCTCGACAGCATCATCTTCCACGTCATTCCTGATGCCTCTTCGCGTGCCGCCGCGTTCGAGCGTAACGACGTGCAAGTGCTGCGCAGCGGCGATGCGGATTACTCCGACCTCAAGCGCCTGACCGCCTTGCCCGATGTGCAGTCGTCGGAAAAGGGCTGGGAGTTGTACTCGGGCCTGGCCTTCCTGCAAATCAACACGCGCAAGCCGCCGCTGAACAACCCCAAGGTGCGCCAGGCGATCCTGTATGCGCTGAACCGACAGTTCATCGTCGATAACATCTTCTTCGGCTCGGGCAAGGTCGCCCAGGGGCCGTTTGTGTCCAGCTCGCCTTACCATGATCCCCAGTTGCCGCAGTACGCCTACGACGTGAAAAAGGCCAAAGCGCTGATTGCCGAATCCGGTGTGGATGTCGGCGCGGTGCGTATTCGCCTGCTCAATGGCGAGAAGGGTGGTGCCTGGGAGCGCCTGGCCGAATACACCAAGCAGTCCTTGCAGCCCCTGGGTTTCAAGGTGCAGGTGGTGACGTCCGACGCGGCGACCTGGTTCCAACGCGTGAGCGACTGGGACTTCGACCTGACCTACAACTTTATTTTCCAGATCGGCGATCCCTACCTGACCAGCGCCTACCTGTTCCGCTCCGACTACATACTCAAAACCTCGCCGTTCGCCAACGTCAGCGGCTACAACAGCGCCGAGGCCGATGCCTTGTGGGCGAAAGTCGCCGATACCCCGGAAGGCCCGGAGCGCAAACAGCTCTACAGCCAGTTGGAGAACCTGCTGAACACCGACCTGCCCATCGCACCGATCTTCGAAATGCGTTACCCGACGCTGTTTCACAAACAGGTGAAAAACCTGCTGCAGACCGCTACCAGCCTTAACGAGGACTACGAGAGTGTGTACCTCGAGGCCCTGGCACCATGAACGGCGTGTTGTATTTCAGCGGGCGGCTCGTCAAGGCGTTGCTGATGGTGGTGGCGGTGCTGGTGCTGAGTTTCCTGCTGATTCGACTGGCGCCGGGCGATCCTGCATTGCTGTTGGCAGGAGAGGCGGGCGTCGACGATGCGCAGTTTATCGAGCATCTGCGCCAGACCATGGGCCTGGATAAACCGCTGCTCCAGCAGTTGCTGATATACCTGGGCAATATCGCCCACCTGGACCTGGGTTATTCCTACCGAAACCAGACGTCGGTGTGGTCGCTGATCGCCGAGCGGTTGCCGGCGACGCTGGCACTGATGGGCTCGGCCTTTGTGGTGTCTTCCGTGCTCGGTGTGACCTTGGGTGTGCTGGCGGCGCGGGCACGGCAGAAGCGGCATTGGCTGGACGACGTGATCTCCCACGGTGCTTTGTTGTTGTACGCGATGCCGCCGTTCTGGCTGGCGATGCTGATGATTTTGCTGTTCTCCGTAAGTCTGGATTGGTTGCCGGCGTTCGGTATGGAGACCGTGGGCCGGGACTTCTCGCTGCTGGATCGCCTGCGGCATCTGTTGTTGCCGTGCCTATCCCTGAGCGTGCTGTTTCTGGCCCTGTATATCCACCTCACCCGAGCCGCCGTGCTCGATGCCCTTGGTCAGGAATACGTGCGCACTGCTCATGCCAAAGGCCTGCATCCACGACGGATTCTGTATGTACATGTGTTGCGCAATGCACTGCTGCCGGTGGTGACTTTCGCGGGTTTGCAACTCGGCCAACTGGCCAGCGGTGCGTTACTGGTGGAGGTGGTGTACTCCTGGCCTGGCATTGGCCGCTTGATGTATGACTCATTGGCCCAGCGTGACTACGGTGTATTGATGGGCGGCTTTCTGGTGATCTCGGTTCTGGTGGTGGGCTTCAATGTGTTGACCGATGCGATTTGCCGTTTGCTCGACCCACGTATTGGCGCCGGAGGGCAGGGCTGATGGCGGTGCTCACACGCTTTATTCACCAGCCGTCGGCGCTGGCCGGCGCGGTGTTTTTGCTGGTTCTGGCAGCACTGGCGGCTGCCGCGCCGTGGCTCACCAGCAGCTCGCCCTGGGAAATGAACACCCAGCCGATGCTCCCGCCGTTCCACGATTCGGCACACTGGCTGGGCAGCGACATGCTTGGCCGCGACCTCGGCAGCGGCTTGCTCTACGGCGCCCGTGTGTCCCTGGCCGTGGGGGTGTTGACCAGTCTGGCGACCTTGCTGGTGGGGCTGCTCGTCGGCGCTGTCGCCGGTTATTTCGGTGGCTGGCTCGACGGCGTGCTGATGCGGATCGCCGAGTTCTTTCAGATCATTCCGCAGTTAGTGTTGGCGGTGATCCTGGTGGCGGTGCTGGAACCGTCCCTGGGTTCCATCGTGCTGGCGATTTCGCTGGTGGCGTGGCCGGGCGTCGCGCGGCTGGTGCGCAGCGAATTCCTTACCCTGCGACAACGTGAGTTTGTGCAGGCGGCGCGGGTGCTGGGGCAATCTCCATTAGGCATCATCCGCCAACAAATCCTGCCCAATGCCTTGGCGCCGTTGTTGGTGACCATGACCTTTGTGATGGCCACTGCAATCCTCACGGAAGCCGCGCTAGCGTTTCTCGGCCTGAGCGACCCTGAGGCCATGAGCTGGGGTTACATGATCAATGCGTCCCGTGGGCTGCTGCGGGATGCCTGGTGGATGAGCTTCCTGCCGGGGTTGGCGATTGTGCTGTGCGTGCTGGCGGTGAACCGGGTGGGCGAAGGCCTGCGCCTGGCCTTTGAACCGGGGAGGTCGCTATGACGTTGCTCAGTGTGGATAACCTGCGTATCGCCTTGCCGGCCGGTGCCGACCGCAGTCACGCGCTGTATGACCTGTCGCTGCAATTGCGCAGCGGCGAATGCCTGTGTGTAGTAGGCGAGTCCGGCTCGGGCAAGTCGATGTTGGCCAAGGCATTGTTGCGCCAGTTACCGACGCCGCTGAGCGTGGAAAGCGGGCGCATGGTGTTTCGTGATCAAGACTTGGCGACACTCAGTGAGACCGCGATGCGCCAGCTGCGCGGGCGCGATATCAGCATGGTGTTCCAGGAGCCCATGAGCGCGCTGAACCCGCTGTTGCGCGTGGGTGAGCAGATCGATGAAACCCTGCGCGCCCACGGGAGGAAATCGGCCCTGGAACGTCGCCGACGGGTTGTGGAGTTGCTGGGCTATGTCGGCCTGCCCGAGCCTGAACGCCTGCGCCTGGTCTATCCCTTTGAGCTCTCCGGTGGCCAGCGTCAGCGCGTGGTCATCGCCATGGCATTGGCGTTCGATCCCTCGCTGCTGATCGCCGACGAACCCACCTCGGCGCTGGACGTCACCACTCAGGCGCAGATCATCGACCTGTTACGCAAGATTCAACAGGACAAGGGCATGGCGCTGTTGTTCATCACCCATGACTTCGCCGTGGTCGAGGCCATTGCCGACCGCGTGCTGGTGCTGGAAAAAGGTCAATTGGTGGAGCAGGGCAGCGCCCATCAAGTATTGCGCAAGCCTCAGGCGCTTTATACCCAGCAACTGTTGGCAGCGGTCTCGGCGCAACCGCGGGCCCCGCGCACGGCGGTGGACGGGAGTGTGGTGCTCAAGGCCGAGCAACTCAATAAAGTGTTTCACAGCCACAGCGGTTGGTGGCGCAAGCGTGCCATCCAGGCCCTGGCGCAGGTTCAGTTGACCCTGCGCGAGGGTGAAACCCTGGGCATTGTTGGGGAATCAGGCTCGGGGAAATCCACGCTGGGGCGTTGCCTTGTTCGGCTGCTACGTGCTGACAGTGGTCAAATTCAATGGCTGGGTCAGGATGTAACGGTGCTGTCCGAAGGGCGTTTGCGAGCATTGCGCAGCGACGTGCAGATGGTCTTCCAGGACCCGTTTGCCTCGCTGAATCCGCGCCAGACCGTCGGGCGTATCGTCATGACCGGCCCGCTGGTGCAGGGACACTCAAAGGCCGAGGCCGAGCGGCGCGCGCGGACAATACTGGAGTTGGTTGGGCTACCCACAGCCGCGTTCGAACGCTATCCTCATGAGTTCTCCGGTGGCCAGCGCCAGCGTATCGGTATCGCCCGTGCCTTGGCTGTGGAGCCGAAAATACTCATCGCGGACGAATGCGTTTCCGCTCTGGATGCGTTGATCCAAGTACAGATTCTCGAGTTGCTTGAAGACCTGCAACGTCGACTCAAGCTGAGCATTGTGTTCATCACCCACGACTTGCGAGTGGCCGCCAGACTGTGTGATCGCATTGCCGTGATGCAGGACGGGCATGTGGTGGAGCAGGGGGAAACGGCAACGCTGCTCACCCACCCGCAACATGTTTATACGCAGACCCTATTGCGTGGTGTTTCCCGGGCAGCATCCCCTTCGACAATCATCCCTCAAAACCTTGAATCCCAAGAGGCTTGTCCCACTCATGGCTGATTTACACGCATATTCTGATTTACCTCTGGTGCGGGGCGAGCGGGTGGAAATCCGTCCCGGGCGGCACCTGAGCATCGCTTATCAACCAGGCACGCATCAGGCAGATACCGTCTTGTTCTTCGGGCATGGTGGTGGTGGTCACAAGGATCAATGGCGCGAGTTATGGCAGGCGTTGGCCGATCAGGGATACAGCCTGGTGGCGTGGGACCTGTTGGGGCACGGCGATAGCGAAAAGCCGCGCCAACCGCAGGCCTATGCCTGGTCGGAACTGGTGGCAGATCAGCTGGAAATACTGAGCCGCTACGCTGCACGGCGCAATATCCTGATCGCACATTCCTTTGGTACCGGACTGGGGTTGAGTGCCTTGCTGGAGCTTCCACGCAGGTTGCCGCAGGTGACCATAGATGGCGCCCTGCTGCTAGGCACACAACTGCATCGCCCGTTGAGCCGTGGTGGTCTGATGGCGCTGCCTGCCTGGGCGTTGGAGCTGCTGCGGCCGTTGCTGGCCAAGGGCTTTCGTCAGCGTGCGTGGCACCCCGCAGCCGATCCCCGGTTGGTGGCCTACGAAGAAAACCTGACCCGTCGCAATCGTCTGTATGTGTTCAAGTCTCTCCTGCAAAACGCCCAATGGCCCGACGCCGATGCCCTGGCTCGACTGACGTTGCCGACTTTTGTGTTAGCGGGAGACAGCGACGGGCTGACGCCTTCAAGTGGGGGCGAAGCGCTCGCCCGACAGCTGCCGACGGGTAGCTTTGAGGTGTTGGAGCGGTGTGGTCATCAATTGATGTTGGAGCGGCCTGCGCAGGTGCTGGCGGCGTTCCATAGGCTGATGAAAAAACTTGATCAGCGTCCAGGTTCGTCCTGTGGCTGTGAACAACATCCTGGGCAAGTGAGCGGGCAAGTAAGCTAGGCTGTTCGCACGACAGGCCGTCGGTACTCGACGGCCTGAAAACAAAGGCGCTATACAATGTCGAAGCATTTGCTGTTGGGCTGGCCCCGTTCCTTGTGCGTGCTTGCTGTCTTGAGCGGCGCGGCCACGATGGCAGTTGCTGCCCCGCCTGAAAAAAACGCTACGGCGGCGTCGGACACGCAATCCGTGTCCCTGGCAGGCGGCAAGCTGAAGTTCGTGCTCAAAGGTGTTGAGGCCCGTGCCTTGAACAGCGAGAACGGCGGCACGATGTACTTCGATCCGGAAAGCGAGCAGGCCATCATCGTTACCGAAGGTCCGGCGTCGACTGCGGGCACCACCCCGGACGCTGCGTTTGGCCTTGCCGTAGATACCTTGAAGGAAAAGCAGCAGGCCGCGTCACCCAACTTTCGCATAACTAGCGAGAAGACCATTCAGGTGAACGGCTTGAAGATGTACCGCCTGGACGGCACCGACGATTTCAACGGTCTGAAACTACTGATGGCCTCGTTGATGACGATGAACGATCAGAAGATCACCATCATCGAAGTGATGTCCAGCGTAAACGACCCGGCCGACCATACCGCTGCGTTGAAGAACATTCTGGGCAAGTAAACCGCAGGTTTCCGGATAGTAGGCTGTCGGCTCCCGACGGTCTGTCCATCACAAGAATCCACATGCTCTCGTGCGCAAAGCTTGCCCAACTCGGTGTCGTGCTCCCCGACCCGCCCGCGCCGGGACTATGTACCTACGTGGTGCACCGCGGGATGGTTTTCGTCAGTGGCCAGTGTTGCGTGAAGGCAATCTCACAATCACAGGTCCGGTAACATCCGTTCCGCGCCTCCCGATACTGGTTGGGAACTCGAATGTGGCAAATCCGTGGTCGTTCGGAAAAGGGTATGGAATATGAGTGGATATCCCTAAGCGAACTTGTCGGGCCTGTTTCTCAGCCCCTATTCAGCGATCATCTCTAGTTATCCAAATATTGATGGATCACACGCGCAGACAGTGCGCGGCAGCGCTCACAAATAGTAGAAGAAACACCAGGCCCCCTAACGCAAATGAAAGACTGCTCATATGGGCAACGAAACCGATCACCGCCGGGCCTATCAAAATTCCTGCATAGCCCATGGAGATAACCGCCGGTATGGCGACTCTTTGGGGCATGCGGTCCTGTTTTCCGGTGGCGGTAAACAGCACGGGAACAATGTTCGAGCATCCTGCGCCGAGCAATGCATATCCCAGTAACGAGGCGGACCAGCCCTCGAATCCAAGCGATACGAGCATGCCGGTGGCAGCAATCATTCCGCCATAAGCCACCACGCGCACGCCGCCGAATCTGCGTACGAGGGCATCTCCTGTCAGCCGTCCCAGGGTCATCGCCGCCGCAAAACTGGCATAACCCAAGCCGGCCAAGGTGGGCTCCATGTTCCGGCTGGATACGAGAAAGACAGCACCCCAGTCCAGTACTGCGCCTTCGGTTAAAAAAACGATGAAGCACAGCGCGCCCAGTAAAAAGACAATGCCTTTTGGGGTAGCAAAGATCGGGCCGTCTTTTTCGGTTCCATAGGTCAATAAACTTGGAATCGCTTTATACAGGCACCCCATTACCACGATGACGACGCACAGCACTGAAAACACCGGTTCTAATCCCATGCTCAACAGTGCAGTCAACGCGCTGGCACCCAGAATGCCTCCGACGCTGTACAGGCCATGGAACCCCGACTGAAGTGCCTCGCCACTGTTTTTTTCCACAATGATGGACTGAATGTTCATCGCACAATCCAGCATGCCCATAGCCGCGCCAAACAGCACTACGGCCAATGCCAGGCCCGGCAGCCAACTGAGGCTGCTCAACAGTACAAGCAATACACATAAAGTCGCAGTGGAACACACAATGACTGGGCGGCAGCCGTAACGTGCGGTGAGGTGCCCGGCAAACGGCATGGCAACAATCGACCCCACGCCCAGGCCCAGCAGCAAAAGCCCCAACCCGCTTTCGTCCAACCCCGTGCGCGCCTTGGCAAGCGGCACTAAGGGCGCCCATGCCGACATGACAAGCCCTGCGATCAGGAAAGCAATACGGGTTGACGTGCGTTCGCCGTAATTGGCGTTGATCGCTAACGATGACGTAGTCATTTGAATCACCCAAACAGGCACACGAAGAAAGGCCTGGCAGCGACTGCGCTGAGGCCTGGAAGGAGGAAGGGGCAAGTTGCTAAGGCGTAAGGCTTTCAATGCACGACTGTATTGAAAGCCTTACCCATCAGGCATCGTTCTTATCCGACAGACTTCAAGGGGATAGGCCCCTTGATCCTTTCCATCATGGTGGCGCAATACCAATCATCGAATTGGCAGACACCGGTCTCTGCGGTCTCGGAATACGGGCCTGGCTCATAAGAGGGTGAAGTCACACCACGCTGCGTGCCTTCTACCAGAGTGCGGTCCTGATCGTTGGTCGCGATCCATACCTTTGTCAGCCGATCAATGTCGTAGTCCACGCCTTCTACGGCAGTTTTGAGCACCAACCACTTGGTGGTCACCAAGGTTTGCGTCGCGCTGATGGGGAGCACGCGGAAGCTCAGAGCGTGGTCCCCCAGGAAGTGGTTCCACGTCGACGGATAGTTGAAGTACAGCAGTGCGCCGATATCCGCTTCGCCGGTGGTATCCAGGCGGCTGGTCACCGCGGGCTTGCCGTCCATGGTGTAGCTCACCGCGCCGTTGGACAATGGGATGCGGGTCATGCGGAACTGGCCTTTGATGTCCATCACCAAGCGGCTCGGCAAGCCGGCTTTTTCGCATTTGTTCCAGTAAGCGGAAAGCTCGGGGTCGTCGTCGCCGCTGGTGCCGCCCACGGAAAGGTTGTCCACGAACGATTGCAGCAGCTCGGGGTGAGATCCGTCGCAGTGGTAGCACTCACGGTTATTTTCGAAGACCAGTTTCCAATTGCCTTTCTCGACGATATTGGACTCAAAGGCCACTTTGCAGTCATCGAGGTTATGCGGGGCGACAAAGGGGGTCACGGCGGTACGGAAGTGTTCGAAATCCGGTGCTTTGCTCGCGACACACACATAAATAAAGGTGTTCACGATTTCGCAGTGAACGCTTTTGAGGTTGTATTCGGATTTGTCGAAATCCTGCCCCATGTTCCCGGCGAATAGCAGGTTGCCGTCCAGCTCGTAGGTCCACTTGTGGTAAGGGCACACCATTTTGGCGACTTTGCCATGGTCGGCTTCACAAATCTTGGCGCCACGGTGGCGGCAAGCATTGTGAAATGCTCGCACCTGGCCGTCCTTGCCGCGTACCACGGCCACCGGGTAGTCACCCACTTGCAGCGTGAAGTACTGACCGGGCTTTTCCAGTTCAAACGTGTGTCCGGCGAAGATCCAGTCTTTGTGCCAAATTTGCTCAAGGTCCTGGCGATAGACGCCTTCGCTGCTATAGAGCTTTCCCGGGAGTGAGTGCCATGGTTTACGTTGGGCAATCAGGTCAAACACGGTTTCTTTATTATCCATCTTATCCTCCCAGGATAAATAACGTGAGCGCTCACCTTTAACGGTGACTTTTATAGTGCTCTAAAAGTTCGGCATCGGTTGGCTGCTTAATCGCGGTGCAATAACTTCATGGCCTTTTTAGATAGATGACAGCCTAGGGGGCTGTCGCGACGCCCGCAAACGACATTTCGTAGGGGCAATCAATAATTCCAGGTTATCGATCAGCCGCTTCCTCGGAATGCGTAACGCTTGAAAATATAGGCTCCAGCGTCGTAATGGCTGAGTGAGCCTGACCCAATGAATGAATCGCGTGCTTCACGGCAAGGCTTCGTTCAACTCCGAGATTGCTACTGAACAGGTCGAATTTTCCATCCAGCTCAGCGGCCGTCATCGCGGTGTGCGGATCACCTTTTGCCGCTGTCACAGGGCTGACGAAGATCGTACCGTCTTTAAAGGTAAGGGTAAGTCTGGAAAGAATTTCATCCGGGAAACGCGCGGAAATATCCGCCGCTTCGACAATCTCGATGCGTGAACTCAGCGAGAGAATATCGGGTGCGTTGATTGAGCCCCCCGTGATTTCATCAGGCCCCAGCTTGCCTCGCACAATCAGCGCTGCCAGCGGAAACGCCAACGCGTATTGGGCTTCATCTGCGTTACTTGGGGTATGGCCCTGCAGGCACATCGATTCGAAGAACGTTTCCACGCGAATTGTTTCAAGGGTGCTCGCGCTCACTTCGGGATGCTGGCGCTGTAATTCAAGCATTGCCGTCAAGGCGGGTTGTGCCCATCGGCATACGGGCCATGGTTTGAAGTACTGGCTATCGATTTCCCAGCGGTTTCCTATATCCGCCCAGTGCGGCGCGACACTTGGGTCTTCCACGATCTCCGCGGGGGCACCGGTCATGCCTGCCTGCGCCATCAACAGTGCATTCAAGCCAACGTAAGCGCCTGCTCCATGTGCATCGCGCAACATGGTCGGTGCCAGCACCACACGCATCATTGGGCAGCGTGCGCTGAAATACTCGGCAATGCCCAATGCGTGCCGAAAGGTCGGCTCATCGAACTCAAGCAATCGTGCTCCAGCACACACTACCCCCATGGCGGAAAAACCACCAGAAGCGTGGTAGGTGGGTGAGGTTGTCATCAATGCAGTGCCAGCGCGCAGCGCGGTTTCATAGCCAATGCACAGCACCGAAAGAAGTTCGTGCCCGCTGATCTCCTGGCCGTTGTGGTGCAATGCGTCGGCCAGGGCCAGCAACGCCGGAACCACCGTTGCGCCGGCGTGCCCTTTGGATTTGAAGTGCCCTTCGTGAGCGTCCAGGCTGTCTGCGGAAAATCCGCCAGCCCAGGCGGCTCCAAGCATACTGACGCGCTGGCCATCGAACATCAGCCGACTGGTGTACACACCACCGGGGTAGTGGAGGCGTGCATAGCTGCGCATTATCTCGCTGGTGTCATTGGATGCCGCACCGGCCATCACACCAACGATATCCAACAGGCTGTTTCTGAGTATCGCTTGCGTGTGGGCGGGTGCTTGTTGGAGATCGAAATCGCGACAAAATTCGAACAGTGACATCCCGGGCATTCCTTACGAAAATCATTATGGTGTCGCTGCACGATGATCCAGCGAGGGCTCACCGTTCCAGCAACATTTTCGTAGGGCAATCGATAACAAAAATGACGACTCTGCTTCTAAGGCATGCGGCGTCAGCGGGGGAACTTGGCCAGGAGCCACTCGCGAAACCGGCGCAGCTCATCTTCGTTCTCGGCGTTTTCTCGACAGCTTAAGTAGTGCGAACTGTTGCGCAGCTGAACTTGCTGCTGGATCGGCCGCACCAACACCCCACGCTCTACCAGCCGGGTAACCAGGTGGTTCCAACCCAGGGCGATACCTTGGTGGGTCAGCACCATGCTGATCAGCAAGTTGTAGTCGTTGGCATTGAAAATCTGGGCGCTGTCTTGCGGGCGATCATCAATGTCAATCGACTGAAAGGCAAACCAGACACCCCAGTCAACGTGCTCGGCTACCTGGGATCGTCCGTAGGGGCTCAGGTTCAGCAGGGCTGAGTCTCTCAGGCCTTCGATCGTCGAGATTTCCGGGTGTTGCTCCAAAAATTGCGGGCTGCACACGGGATAGATCACGTCATGGCACAACGGGTAGCTTTTATAGTCGTCCCGGACACGGGCCATTTTGGTAATGTAGACGTCCGGCTGTACCCCGGGCTCCATGGTCAGGAAGTTCTGCGTCGTGACCAGGTTCAACTCAATGCCGGGGTTTTGTCTGATGAATTCGGGCAGGTGGTCTGACAGCCATAAGGCGGAAAAGGCGGGAGAGCAGCAGACGGTCAGCATTTTTTTGGAGGACTGGCTGCTGCGGATTCGCTCGGCTGCCTGGGCGATGTTTACAAATGACAGCTGCGCGGCATCAAAGAACACCGCCCCGGCAGAAGTCAGTTCGACAGCACGCCCTACGCGGTTGAAAAGCTGCGCACCCAAGTACTCCTCCAGCTCGCGAATCTGCCGGCTGATAGCCGCCTGCGAAACACAAAGCGCCTCGGCGCCGAGGGTGAAGCTCTCGTACTTGGCAGCCGCTACAAACGCTTTCACGGCCCTCAACGACGGCATTTTCAGCAGAATGCTGTCAGGGTCGACATGCTTTGACATCCTTACGTTCTCCTCATGCAGCCGCTCCCCAGCGAAGCGACGCGAGAGTAACTGAAGCCAGGCGGTAAAAACGGTGTGCAGGTCGTTTTTGAGACATTACGGGTCGTTCCTGTGTACCGCAGCAAGAAAACTGTCCGCTTGAGGCGATCTATAACCCGACGTTATCCAATTGTCCCTGTAAATGTAGTTGGAATTGACGGTGGGTTACTACTAAATTTGAAACATCCCTCTTTCCTAGGGGCCAAAAAATAATAAAAGGAAACCCGTCGTGAAACTCTCTATTCATTCCCGCTGCCGTTTAAAACTATTTTCGATCGTTTGCGCATCGCTTAAAGCGAATAGTGCTGAACACGAAGGGGCAAGGTATGACTAATTCCGACGAAATCATTTCCGTCAAAAATGTCTATAAGGTATTCGGCACTCAACCGGACCTTGCAATGAAGTTGCTGGCTGATGGGGCTTCTAAAGAAGAGGTCTTTAAAAAAACCGGGCAAGCTATTGGCGTCTTTGATGCGAACTTCTCCGTCCGCCGCGGCGAGATCTTTGTCATCATGGGGCTGTCGGGCTCCGGCAAGTCAACCATGGTCCGCTTGTTCAACCGCTTGATTGAACCCACCAGTGGCTCGATCTTTCTGAATGGTAAGGAAATCACCGGTCTGGCGGATAAAGACCTTCTGCAAGTGCGCAGGAAAGACATGGGCATGGTCTTTCAATCCTTTGCGTTGATGCCGCACATGAGCGTCATCGACAACGTCAGCTTTGGTTTGGAGATCAGCGGCGTCGCCGAGAAAGAACGCTACTGCCGCGCCATGGGCGCGCTGGCGCAGGTTGGGCTTGCTGGTCAGGAGTTCAGCTTTCCCCATCAACTCTCCGGCGGCATGCAACAGCGCGTCGGCCTCGCCCGAGCCCTGGCCAATGACCCGGCGATCCTGTTGATGGACGAGGCGTTTTCGGCCCTCGACCCGATGATTCGTAGCGAGATGCAGGGCGAATTGATTAAGCTTCAGGCCGAGCAGAACCGCACCATCATCTTCATTTCCCATGACATTGAAGAGGCCGTACGGATCGGCCACCGCATCGCAATCATGGAAGGCGGTCGGGTGGTGCAAATTGGTACACCGCGTGAGTTACTGTGCAACCCCATCAATAAATACGTGCGCGATTTCTTTAATGGATTCGACACCAGTCGAATCCTGAAAGCGGGCGATATCGCTCAACAGGACACCAGCATCACCTATGAGCCTGGTCGTCACACCCCCCTAAAAGCAGAAGCTTCGCTCAGAGAGATTCTGCATATCGTCGCGGCCTGCGCAACGCCTATGCCGGTGGTGGATGAAGTTGGCCTGTATAAGGGCACGATTTCTCAAGGCCATCTTCTGAGCTGCCTGAATAATAGTTAATTTGAATAATCAGAGCAGTCTCAAGTTCTGAGGGCGAGGAAGTATCATGTCGGACTTTAATTATTTGGACCCGTTCCAAAGTTTCACTGTTCCATTGGGCGCTTGGGTTGAAGCGACGCTGACTTATCTGGTACATAACTTTCGGGAAGTCTTTCGCTCGATTCGATGGCCGGTTGACCAAGTGCTTGATGGTGTTCAGTGGGGCCTGCTTTCCGTGCCCCCCACAGTATTCATTCTTATCGCCGGATTGATCAGTTGGCAGATCGGCGGTAAACGAATCGCAATTTTCAGTATCGCTACATTGACCGGACTAGGCTTGATCGGTGTATGGGCCGATGCCATGGTGACTCTCGCTTTGGTCCTGACTTCATTACTCTTCTGTGCGGTTATTGGCATTCCCCTGGGCATCCTCTGTGCCCGCAGCGACCGAATGGAAGTGATCGTGCGTCCGGTGTTGGACGCGATGCAGACATTGCCCGCTTTCGTTTACCTGGTGCCTGTGGTGATGTTGTTTGGCATCGGTAACGTTCCAGGCGTCATCGTGACGATTATTTTCTCGGTTGCGCCCTTGGTGCGCCTGACCAACTTGGGCATTCGCCAGGTACCCGCCGATAAGGTCGAAGCCGCACGTGCGTTTGGCTGCACCGCCACCCAGATGCTGTTGAAGGTCCAACTGCCCCTTGCGGCGCCGACCATGATGGCCGGATTGAACCAGACACTTATGCTTTCACTTTCGATGGTCGTCGTTGCTTCGATGATATCCGTTGGCGGGCTTGGGCTGATGGTATTGAGCGGCATCGGCCGCCTGGACATGGGGCTGGCCAGCGTCGGCGGTGCCGGCCTGGTACTCCTGGCTGTCTTCCTCGATCGTTTGACCCAAGCGATGGGTGAGCGCAGCAGTGATCTGGCAACCGGCCAGCGTTGGTACGAAACCGGGCCGGTTGGCCTAGTGATGAAATTCAAGAAGAAAAAGAACGTAGCACACCCAGTGACTAACTAAGCACACCTGCTCACCTACTATAAATTCAAGCGTGGTGAAATATGAAACTTGCAAATCTCAAGCAAACCGTCGTCGCGACGCTGATGGCGTCCATGTTGGGTGCAACTGCATGTTCGGCAGCGTACGCCGCTGATGCAAACAAACCGGGTGACGGTGTTTCCATCACGCCCATTTTCCCGACTATCGCTGAAGAGCGTTTTCGCGGTGAGGTGGCGATTGCAGGCTTGAAAGACCTTGGCTATGACGTGAAGGCCCCAAAGGAAGTTGATTATCCCGCGATGTTCCTGGCGCTCTCCTATGGCGATGCGGATTTCACCGTGCATGAATGGGAGAACCTGCACGCTGCCTTTTATAAGAAAGGCGGCGGCGACGACACCATGGTGAAAGTTGGTCAGGTCATGAAGGGCGTGCTGCAGGGCTACATGATCGACAAGAAAACAGCCGACGCGTACAACATCAAGGATCTCTCGGATTTGAAGAGGCCGGAGATCGCCAAGCTGTTCGACGCCAATGGCGATGGCAAGGCAGACATGACAGGCTGCAACCCCGGTTGGGGCTGCGAAGTGATGGTTGAATACCACATGAAAGCCTATGGCCTGAGCCCAACCGTCGTGGACAACCGGGGTTCTTACTTCGCGCTGATGGCAGACACTATCGCCAGGTTCCAGCAGGGCAAACCCGTGTTGTATTTCACCTGGGTGCCGCAATGGATCTCCAGCGTGCTGGTGGAAGGGCGCGACGTCGTATGGCTGCCGGTTCCGTTCACCTCGTTGCCTGATGGCCAAGACAGTAAAGACACCTTTTATCAGGGCAAAAATCTCGGTTTCCCGGTGGATACCGTTAACGCTGTGATGAACAAAGAGTTTGCCGAGAAGAACCCGGTGGCTCGCAAGTTTCTGTCGGAAGTCAGTATCACCACGGACGACGAAAGTGCCCAGAACCTGCGCATGCAAAAGGGTGAGAAATCACTCGCTGACATCAAGCGCCATGCGGCCGAATGGATCAAGGCTCACCAGGCGCAATACGATGGTTGGTTGAGTGACGCGCGCGCCGCAGCCAAGCAATAGAAAACAGCAAGGAAAGTGCTGCCAGCTCGACTGAGCTGGCCGTACGCGGGACCGGCTGCGTTTGTTTTACGTAATAAAGTGATCAGGTGGCGAAGATAATGGATACCTTCCAAAGCTCGTTGAAGTTCCAGAATATTGGATTTCGGCAAACTACCGACTCGGTCGGTCATGAAAAAGTCGTACGGGTGGCATTCATTTTGCTCGAACACTTTTCATTAACCGCACTCTCAACAGCGATGGACGCGCTGGCGACCGGCAATCTGATCAACAGTAATACCGTCTACAAAGTATCGACGTATTCGCTCTTGGGCGGACTGGTTGAAAGTGATATCGGCATACCGTTGTCGTCGGAACGTTTGAACGTTGAAAAAATCAATCACGATGCACTTGTGGTCATCGGTGGCCAGCGGGTAAGGCTGTCCAGCAACCCCACCATTCGCCGCGCATTGAAAAAGGCGGCAGGGGGAAGGGGCATCGTCGCTGGTGTATGGAATGCTGCGTTTTACCTGGCCGATGCGGGCTTGCTCGATGACCAGGATTGCGCCTGTCATGCCGATAGTTGTGCGTTGATAAACGAGTATTACCCCCAAGTGAAAACGGGGGAGTCCGAATACACCTTTACCCAGCGGCGCGCGACGTGCGCCGGTGCTTCATCCGCGCTGGATATGATCCTGGCAATCATGCAGGACCTCAGCTCACAGCGCGATGCTGATCTGGTGGACGAAATCAAACGTGTACATCAACCCAAAAAGCCTCAATTCAATACTGTAACCCTAGGTGCTGTCAGCCTGGTTAAACCGGTACCTCGCCCTCTGAACGTTGCGGTCTCCCTGATGGAAAACCACATTGAAGAACCCATGGAAATCGATGAGATCGCCAGCCATGTGGGGGTTTCGCGTAGACAGCTTGAGCGCAGATTTGCGCGCTATTTAAACGCGGCGCCCAACCGCTACTACCTGGAACTGCGACTTACCCGCGCCCGCCAACTGATTATTCAAAGTAATCGCTCGTTGACGGACGTGGCACTCGCTACCGGTTTTGTCAGCTATCCGCACTTTTATAAGCGCTTCAAGGATTTGTTCGGCCTGCCGCCCATGACGTTCCGGGATAACTACTATTCCAGCGACTTTAGCAATTCGGAACGCTATGCAATTGCGGCAGGTTTTTGAAACGCGTTTTGCCGCTGTGTCGTCGGTTAGTTACTCAGTTTATTTCGTCCTGCGCATTGTGTTGTGTTGGACCCGGTAATGCATTCAACTTAACGGCCTACTATTATGAAAGTTACCTCGTTACCCGCCGACGATAATAGCTGTGGCTGGTTTCATTTAAGCCGCCCGCGTAAGCCTAATCCCGCCCACCAGGGGCACAGTATTGCCCGTTGGGTGATTGTTGGTGCGGGCTTTACCGGGTTGGCGGCAGCACGGCAACTGGCGTTGAGTTTTCCGAATGACGAGATCGTGCTGGTTGAGGCTCAGGAGGTCGGCCTGGGGCCATCCGGCAGGAATGCCGGGTTCGCTATCGATCTGCCCCATGATATTGGGGCAGAGGATTACATCGGTGACATCACCCTCGCCAGGACCAGCCTGAAGCTCAATCTGGCGGGGCAATCCATTCTGCGCGACTTGGTCGATCAACATGGCATCGACTGTCAGATGAAGGCCTGCGGCAAGTATCAGGCGGCCGTGGAGGACCGCGGCATCGCGGTACTCGAAGCTTATCGGCGTGGGCTGGATAAGTTGGATCAGCCTTATCAGATGATTGAGCAAGATGAGCTGCCTCATCACCTGGGTACGCACTTCTACCGCAAAGCTTTATATACGCCAGGTGCCGTTCTGCTTCAGCCATCGGCACTGGTCAAGGGGCTCGCTGACCATCTGCCAGCCAACGTCACGTTGTATGAGCGTACGCCGATTCTCGAAGTTGAGTACGGTGCGAAAACCGTACTGAAACATGCCAATGGAAGTATCACCGCCGACAAGCTGATCCTCGCGAACAACTCATTTGGCATGCGCTTTGGTTTCCTCAAGGGCCGGATGCTGCCCATCTATACCTACGGCAGTATTACGCGGCAGTTGACGCCAGAGGAGCAGACACAACTCGGTGGAAAACCGTATTGGGGCGCGATCCCAGCTGATCCATTCGGGACCACCGTCAGGCGTACACCGGATAACCGCTTACTGATCAGAAACAGTTTTAGCTTTAATCCCGACGGCCGCAGCGACAGTCGATATAACGAGCGATTCATACGCCGACATAAAGCCTCGTTTGATAAACGCTTTCCCATGTTGCCCAACGTCAATTTTGAATACACCTGGGGCGGTGCATTGGCCATGACTCGAAACCACAACGGTTTCTTTGGTGAGTTGGCCCCCAACGTTTATGGGGCATTGGGTTGCAATGGCCTAGGTGTGACCCGCGGCACAGTGACAGGGCAACTGCTTGCAGAGTGGCTCGCGGGCCAACGTGATGAACGGATCGACTTTCTATTGAACGCACCCGGGCCGAACAGTAATCCGCCGCAGCCGTTTCTCTCGTTGGGTGTCAACGCAAATCTTAAATGGGGGCAGTACCGCGCCGGTCGAGAAAGCTGAGGTCACTTTAGCTGGCTATTGCAAGCATTAAGGATAAGTACAAGAAATGAATATTGTCTTGGGTGCTGGCGCCTGAAACGCGGTCACTCAACCTGCAACAAGCCGCCTCGTTGAATTAGCAACCCCTGGATCAACCCTTGGAATTACTGGAGAAAACAGCATGAACTTTGACGGCATTTTTACCCCCGCGATAACTCCGCTCTCTTCGGATGGTCAAGTTGATTACTCGGCCTTTGATGAAGTGCTTGAATACCTGGTCGAGTCCAAGGTTCACGGCATCATTATCGGCGGCTCCACGGGCGAGTATTACGCTCATACGCCTGCTGAGCGTCTGGCGGTGGCTGAACGGGCGAAGAGTGTCCTGCAAGGTCGTCTGCCGCTGGTTGTCGGCACCGGCGGGATCAGAACCGAGGATTCGGTGTATTTCGCTGAGCAAGCGAAAGCGATCAAGGCAGATGCGATCCTGGTGGGTTCGCCGCCTTATGCCTTGCCCACCCAAAAAGAAATCGCCGCCCATGTGCTGGCGGTAGACAAGGCAGCAGGCCTGCCCATCATGCTCTACAACTACCCGGCGCGTATGGGGGTGGCGATGGGGGATGAGTTCTTCGAAGCGATTGCGCAGTGCAAGAACATTGAAGCAATCAAAGAAAGCTCCGGGGAAATGAATCGCCTGCATCGCCTGGCCTGCGCCCATCCTTCGATCCAGATCTCGTGCGGTTGGGATGATCAAGCCCTGGAGTTCTTCGCCTGGGGCGCTCGCAGCTGGGTATGCGCCGGCTCCAATTTCATTCCTCGCGAACACGTTGCGCTGTATGAGGCCTGCGTGATTGAAAAGGACTTCGACAAAGGCCGCCGCATCATGTCGGCCCTGCTGCCGTTGATGGACTTTCTTGAAGGCGGCAAGTTTGTGCAATCGATCAAGCATGGCAGTGAGCTGATTGGCTTGCGTGCCGGTGGTGTCCGCGCGCCATTGCAAGCGTTGGAAGAATCCGAGAAGCAGGCGCTGAAGGCGGTGATCCAAACGCTTAAACAAAACGTTGCGCACATTGTGGGAGGTGCTTGAAATGGCCGATTTGCTGAGTAAAGAAGCCTACCGCGAACTGGCCGGCAAGCTTGAGTTTCGCACTCAGGCGTTCATTGACGGCCAGTTTCGCAGCGCGAAATCAGGCCGTACGTTCACCACCACCAACCCGGCCACCGGTGACGTACTGGCCGAGATTTCGGCCTGTGATGCCGAGGACGTAGACGTGGCGGTGGCGGCTGCCAAGGCCGCGTTTGAGGATGCACGCTGGCAGGGTCTTTCACCTGCTGTACGTAAAAGCGTGCTGCTGCGTTTTGCCCAGTTGTTGGAAGACAACTCGCACGAACTGGCGGTACTTGAAAGCCTGGACAGCGGCAAACCCATCCGCGAGTGCCAGAACGTTGATGTACCAGAGACAATCCACACGCTGCGTTGGCACGCCGAACTGATCGACAAAATCTACGACGCTACCGCGCCGGTGGGTTCGGGCGCTGTGACTATGGTGGTACGCGAGCCCATCGGCGTAGTGGGCCTGGTGCTGCCGTGGAATTTTCCGCTGCTGATGCTCGCCTGGAAAATCGGTCCGTCGTTGGCCGCAGGTTGCTCGATCGTGGTCAAGCCAGCAAAGGAAACCTCGCTGAGCGCGCTGCGTGTCGCTGAGCTGGCGTATCAGGCCGGTGTTCCCGCCGGCGTGTTCAATGTGGTGCCTGGTGGCGGCAAGGAGGCAGGTGAACCGTTGGGCCGGCATGGTGACGTGGCCATGGTCAGCTTTACCGGCTCGACCGATACGGGCCGGATTTTCCTCAAGTACTCCAGTGAATCCAACCTCAAGCGCATCGTGCTGGAATGTGGCGGCAAAAACCCAGCGGTGGTGATGAATGATGCCGAGGATATTGACCAAGTCGCGCTGCATGTGGTGAACGGTGCCTTTTGGAACATGGGCGAAAACTGCTCGGCGTCTTCGCGCCTGCTCGTTCATACCGATATCAAGGAAGCGTTGCTTGAGCGTATTCAGGTGCACCTCAAAGACTGGAAAATGGGCGACCCACTTGACCCGGACAACCGCTTGGGTTCAATGGTCAGCAAAGCGCATTTTGAGAAAGTGCGGTCCTACATCGAGCATGCCAAGGACGAAAAGCTGACTGTTCTGGCGGGCGGCAATACTGTTGACAATATCTTCGTAGAACCGACCATCCTGGACGGAGTAGGGCGTAGCAGTCGCCTGTTCCAAGAGGAAATTTTCGGCCCTGTGCTAAGTGTCACCACCTTCAATACCCTTGATGAAGCCATCAAACTGGCCAACGATACGGCCTATGGTTTGGCAGCGTCGGCGTATACCGGCAACCTGCGTAATGCGCTGAAGCTCTCACGCGGCATCCGCGCCGGCATTGTGACCGTCAACTGTTTTGGAGAGGGGGATGCGTCTACACCCTTCGGTGGTTACAAGGAGTCGGGGTTCGGTGGGCGGGACAAATCCATCTGGGCGCATGACCAATACACCGAGATAAAAACCATCTGGATCGACGCCTCCTGAGTGCTGCAGAGGGCGTGACGGCCTTATCGCCCCAGTCGCGGGGACTGGGGCAATTTCGGGGCTGTAAAGGGGTGGGGCGAGCTGGGATATCCATCGCCGCCGGTCAGTTGAAAGACAGGTGGTCATCCAATCTCATCATGGCGCCAGAGTCAGCTCAATGGGGCAGGCAATACGCCGCGACTTTCTGAATGGGCATCAGGCTGGGGGCATCCTTTTCAAACCATTCCAAGCATGCCCTCAGATGTGCCCCCAATGTAACAATCCACCGGACGTGAATGGAGCTTCATGGTTTGTGGAAAGGCAGAAATGATCAGATGAACAGCCTGCCATACGACGCCTAGAGACTCTCAGGGTCGCCAAAAAACATTTTGACAGGGCTCTAGGACGGTAGTTAAGGCCTGAAAAAAACGAATTGTGCCCCCAGTTTTGCCCCCAATCGCACTGGGTGTGCGAACGATCGCGAATGGCGATTTCTGACGCGGACCTGGGTGGCCGTGGCTGGTATTCAGTGCCCCTCCGTATACTGGATGAGCAACCCATATCTGGCAAATCTGTGGTCGTTCGGAAGAGGATATGGGATATGAGTTGATATCCCTATGCGGACTTGTGGGGTCTATCTCTTAGCGCCTATCCAGAAATTGAATCGAGATGCTTGTGTTGCTGTGTGATGTTGCGAGGGCACTGGTTGATAGGGCATCGATCCGCGTGTCCGTCATCGGCCGTTGGAGTGTAATGTCAGGTGCCTTGGTGCGTGCCTGACGCGCTTAAGCTAGCCCGTGCGAAGATTAAGAGTGGGCTGAAGCCCTCTCAGGATCTCGTGGACCGATACGCCGGCCGCTTTCTTTGCAACCGTCCTTGCAGCTTTTCCATAGAAGACTTGCTCAATATGGTTTCTTAATCTCTTTAGACTTTCCTAGAGATACCCAAGGGATATCTTCAGTACACGGCCTTCCGCCTCCGCGTCCAGCCCGTGCGACTTGCTGACGAAAGTCTCCTGGCCTGTTTCCATGCTATCGACTCGCTGTCGCCTCCAGCCGCGCCGGTGAATACGCAACTTCCTGCAAGACTGGCGGGGCAAGCTGGTCTGCGATGATTTTGGTGGTTGCAAAGCCAGTTTCGAACTCGGCGTGACCGAGATCGGCTGCATTGCCCATGTCTCACTAACGGTTGCGCCGACCCGAGGAGTAGAAAATAGAACCGCGCGGAGGAGGGGCGGTGGCGGTTGAACCACGAATGTCTGGCTACCATCCTTGACTTCAGAGAATGAATGGGCTCGTCGCGTGGGGCAACGTGGCGAGGAACTGGTCTATCACATTGAGTTTCAGAAAGTGCGAGATATGTCGGCTACGCGAATCCTGGGCTGTATGTCGTATGGACATCGCAAGACGAGCCGGTCGCCGACTATGACATCCGCTCCATTGGCACCAACTGGCAGCCTCGGTGGGTTGAACTGGAATCAACGCCAGGCGTGGCTGGCAGGTTTGAATGGCCTCGCAGAGAGTTTGAAAAGGCATTACGTGAAGGGGCCGCTACGAGTTGTGGCGCGTTTATCGTGTTGCCGATAAAGAACTCGTGGCAAAGTGATTCACCAGCCCATCGCGCATGCTGGGGCGCGACAGGTCACGCTTGAACTCGGCATGTTGCGCGCCAATATCGAAAAGTTGGATTGAACCCCTTTTAGGTCAATTGCAAAGTGTTCGGCAGCGAGCAGCGAGTGATTTTCCAAGAAGGGAATTGTCGAGCGTTAGGCTGGGGGCATCCTTTTCAAACCATCCAAAGCATGCCCTCAGATATGCCCCCAATGTAGCAATCCACTGGAAGTGAATGGCGCTCCATGGTTTGTGGAAAGGCAGAAATGATCAGCCGAACAGCCTATCCGACAACACCTAAAGACTGTCAGGGTCGCCAAAAAGACATTTGAACTGGGGCTCTAGGACGGTGTTTTCAGACCGTTAAAGTTTTGGCTTGCCCCCAGTCGCCGCCGGCATCCGCGATTTCGGCGGCTATCGCCTACCTGCAGGAATGGCGCCTTGGTCTTCGCTAAACGCAGTGGACGACGCGCTTTCCAGAGGCCGATACCGGATCTCACCGCATGTTAGATCAGCGTTAGTACCAAATAGCTTACACCCTCTGCGGCGGGCAGGACCGGTGACCAAGCCCATTTGTGCCATCGCGGCATGTCTGAAATTCCATCTGATCGCATTTCCCTGGCTCCCGGAAACCCCTAATTTAGACGCCTACGTATGTGTTTGAAGGATGAGAGATATTCTTCAAGTAGCGCTCGTCCACTGTTGAGCAGCCCTGCAAAGCGCTTGGCGTCCAGATGCGAAATGCGCG
This sequence comes from Pseudomonas sp. R5-89-07, assembly GCF_003851685.1. Taxonomy (NCBI): domain Bacteria; kingdom Pseudomonadati; phylum Pseudomonadota; class Gammaproteobacteria; order Pseudomonadales; family Pseudomonadaceae; genus Pseudomonas; species Pseudomonas sp. R5-89-07. Next base: position 2,897,571 of record NZ_CP027727.1, read on the forward strand.
TTCGGGCTGTGACGACGTAGTACGCAGCCTCGGGTATGCGGTTAACGCACATGAATTGATTCAGGGAAATGATCAAAAAATTATGCCTCACGTGGAATGCCTATCTTTGTTCTGCCGTCTTATATGGACTTTTAACTAAATGTCTATGGGTTTCATATTAAGAGAGCGCAGTAATGATCAGATTTAACGACCTAGCCATTTTTGTGCGTGTGGCAACCGTTGACAGTTTCTCCGTCGTGGCCAGGGAAATGGATCTCTTTCCTGCTCAAATCAGCGCCGCTATCAAACGCTTGGAGTGTGAACTTGATACGCGCCTGTTTGCGAGATCAACACGAAGTCTGCGCCTAACAGCCGAAGGCGAACGTTATCTGCCTTATGCTCGGGAGGTTTTGAACACACTCAGTGAGGGGCGAGCCGGGTTACAACAGGACGATCGTAAACTCCATGGCGTCTTGCAGATCGCCAGTGCCTCAGATTTCGGGAGAAATGTGTTGCTTCCTTGGCTGATCGATTTTCGTCGAGACAACCCTGGTCTGGTGCTTCGAGTGATGTTGTCCGATAGCGTCTCGGACATCTTTCGCGATCCGATAGATGTAGCCGTCAGGTATGGCACGGTACAAAACGCCGACTTTATCTCTTTGCCCTTAGTGCCTGGCAATCGCCGTGTACTGGCTGCATCGCCGGCTTATATAGCGCTGCACGGGCGGCCCAAGTCCGTGGAAGATCTTAAGACTCATGCGTGTCTTCGTTTCCATATGAATGGAAAACTCTACGACAGATGGATATTTCCCAAGTTGCCGGAGAGCGACTTCGTTATTGTAAACGGCCCTGTTCTAAGCGATGACGCAGACGTCATTCGACGATGCGCCATCGCGGGGGAGGGGATTTTGTACAAATCATGGATGGACGTTTGTGAAGATGTCAGTGCCGGTCACTTGGAGGTATTACTACCTGAGGTTCCAGGTGAGCTTTACCCTTTGAGTTTCGTTTGCCCGCACAGGAAACAGTTTACCCCGGCGATTCGTTTGCTTTACGCGTACTTGAAAGATAAGTGTGAATCGCTGTTGATGACGCACGCCTAGGCGTGCGCCAGACGTTATTGTGCCAACACCTATCTGCTTCAATCTAGCTGGACAGAAAGCCCGGGATAGTCGGTGTACCCTTCCTTCCCTTGGCTGAACCACGTCGAACGATCCTCTTGCCTCAGCGGCAAGCGACGGCGAAGTACCTCTGGCAGCTGGGGATTGGCGATAAATGGACGTCCGAACGCCACGGCGTCGGCAATACCCGCTTCCACAACCGCCTCGGCACGAGCCGAATCGTAATCTGAGTTAAGGATAAGCGTGCCTTTGAAGGCATTACGAATGATGGCTGCGCTTGGAGGGTATTCCGAGACGCCAAAACTCCCGTCAGCCGGCGGCTCGCGAAGCTCGAGATGGGCAATACCGATCTCGGATAACACTTCAGCGGCGTGGGTAAACAAAGGCACAGGATTACTGTCCCTCACGCCCTGGTCATGACTGCTGGGGGTTAACCGAACACCCGTCCGATCTGCTCCAACGACTCCCGCGACCGCTTGCGTCACTTCCTTGAGCAGCCTGACCCTGTTCTTAATTGAGCCTCCATAGGCGTCGGTGCGAAAGTTGCCGCTGTCGCGTAAAAACTGATCGATCAGGTATCCGTTGGCGGCGTGAATCTGGACGCCATCAAACCCCGCCAGCAACGCATTCCTGCCTGCCTGGGCGAAATCGGCAATCAGTGGCGGGATCTCCTCGAGCGGTAGCGCTCGAGCCTGGGAATAGGGTTGTTTCCCCGCGTAGGTATGGGCCAGTCCAGGTGCTGTCGTCACCGAGGGACCTATGGGTTGTGCACCATCAAGGAAGCTGGGATGTACAACCCGGCCCATGTGCCACAGTTGAGCGATTATTCGACCACCGCCAGCGTGCACGGCGTCGGTAATCAATCGCCAGCCGGCAATTTGCTCAGCGGACCAGATACCGGTTGCATAGGCCCATCCCAGGCCTTGCTGGCTGATGCCGATCGCCTCGCTGATGATAAGCCCCGCCGTCGCACGTTGGGCATAGTAGTCGACCATGATGGGGGTAGGGACGTGATTCTGCGTTCCCCTGGCCCGAGTCATTGGGGCCATGATGATGCGGTTAGGTAATGTCATGGCGCCCAGACGCAGGGGCTCGAACAGTGTGGCCATGTGGATCTCCTTTGTGTTGACGAAAATGGCAGGTTTAAACCAGGCGTGCGCCGCCATCTACGTTGATCGTGGCGCCGTTCATGAAGCCATTGCTCATTAGGAAAACCACTGCCGCGGCCGCTTCGTCGGCAGTGCCAAGGCGGTGCAGAGGCAAGGTTTTCTCCAGTGCAGCGACAAAGCCATCGCGCGCATCGCCCATGGCTTTCGCGAGGATCGGCGTATCGATAGGGCCTGGAGAAAGGGTGTTGACCCGGATAGGCGCCAATTCGAGGGCCAGGCCGCGGGCGAATGCTTCCATGGCAGCTGATGCCGCGGCGAGCACCGCCGTGCCGTGCGCATTAGGTCTATCTGCAAGCGCACCGGAAATAAAGGTGACTGAGCCGTCTTTGGAAAGGCGATTGCCAAGCGCTCTCAAGGCATATACCGAGGCCCAGATTCGCTCGTCGAAAGCGCGTTGCAAATACGCCACATCCGCTTCGAGCACTTTGCCGGCGACGAACGTACCGGCCAGCAGCACCAGGTGATCAACCTTTGGGATGTCGGCCAGAGCGGCCTGGATTTGTTCGGGCTTAGTGACATCAGCGGCACGCCAGCCATCCAGCTCGTGGGTATTGGCGGCTTGCTGTGCCCGGTCTGGGTTGGAGCCGATCACGAAGACCTTTGCACCAGACGCCTTGGCCTGAATTGCAGCTGAAAGGCCGATACCCGATGTGCCGCCGACGACTACCACCGTTCGATCCAGAAGGGGGTGTGGGTGTACGTTGCTATGGCCTGGGTTGGAAATATCGATCATCGCTGGTGGCTCCTCTAGGGCATCGAATTGATGCTGTGAGGACAGCCTATGCGTAACCTTCAAAGTTGATAATAGGGTTTCAAGTGGTTACTATTGTGCCATGAAAGCACAAATTGGATTGGACCGTTTGACAGGTCTTATTGCCTTTGCTCGCACGGCCTCGCTGGGCAGCTATACAGCCGCTGCACGGGATCTCTCCGTGTCACCCTCGGCCGTCAGCAAAAGCGTTCAGCGATTGGAAGAGCATTTAGGTCTGCGCCTCTTCAGTCGCACTACCCGCTCGCTAACCTTGACTCCCGAGGGACGTGAACTGTACGAACGTGCGTTGCGGGTGATCCGGGAAATCGAGGACATTGAACAGACCGCGGTAGCGTCGAGGGGCGAGCCGTCAGGCACTCTGAAAGTAACCGCACCGCTTCCCATCGGCGTCAACATTCTTGCTCCTGCGCTCCCGGCCTTCCGTGAGCGTTACCCGAAGCTGGTGGTGGACCTGCGGCTCGGCGATCAATTCGCCGACATTATCGAGCAGGGGATAGATGTCGCCATCCGGGTCGGCAATCTGGCTGACTCCAGGCTGGTTTCCAAGCCTCTCGGCCCACATCGAATCTGCACCTTCGCATCGCCCGGCTATCTCGCGAGAAAGGGCAAACCGCGCAATATCGATGATCTGGTCAATCATGACTGCATCAATTTCCGTTATCAGAGTTCGGGGCAGGCGCTACGTTGGCCATTCCAGGTGGGGGAGCGCGTCGTCGAGATCACTCCCGACGCCACCATAACCATTGATGTAAGCGATGCAGTTGCGGCGACGCTCGCCGCAGGCGGCGGTATTGGTATCTCTCCGACGTATGTTGCCGCGCCTTATGTGATGCGGGGTGAGTTGGTACCGGTGTTTCCCGAATATGCGGTAGACAGGTTCGTCATCACCGCTCTCTGGCCCGAAAGCCGGAGAGGCAATCCAAACGTGAAGGTATTTGTAGACTTCCTACAAGAAGTGTTCCCGGTACCGGCTTCTTGGGATGTGATAGTCGAATCGGCGGGTAATGCTCAGCGCTAAGGACGTTCGAAAGCGCAGCGCTCAACTGAGCTGCTCGATCCAGGAGGACACCGGGTCACCACTGCTCATGTTCGGCCGGATAATCCCGTTGATCATGAACGTGGGCGAAACGTGGACGCCGTTTTGTCGAGCATACTTGCACTGCCATTTGATGGCCTGATCCAGGGTTGGAATTGCGAAGGCCTCTGCCAGTTTGATGCCACTGTAATGCTCGAGGCGCTTAATGATGTCTCTGGGCGTTACGTCCAGATTGGGGCCTTCAGCGTGATTGTCGAATTCGAATTCCCTCCGGTGCGCTGCGACAGCGGCCATGACATTCTTGGCATTTTCTTTGCCGCCCTCAAGCGTCGCTGCGGCAAGGATGCACCGAATGATGACGCCTGAAAACATATGCCAGGGCTGGGACTGCAGGCGAATGATCAACGTGATCCGGTCTTCGCCCGCCTCTGCGAGGAGCGCATCGAACTTGAGGAACGCCTTGACGGAATAGGGGCAGGTGGGCTCGAGAAAAACTTCAAACAGGTGAGGGCCCTGACCCCACGAAAGCGTATCCACTTTCACTAGCCGGTCGTTTTCAGGTTTTTGCATAAAAGTACCTTTCAGTGAATCAGAACGAAGTGAGGGGCCCCTGCGGGAGACAAAATAGCCTGAGTACACTCAGGCATAGAGCACATCCCAGAGCCGTTTTAACTTGAGTGTCATATTGGTTTCAGACACGCTCTGAAGTGTTATGACTTCTTTGAAATATTTGGCGTAAATCGCTTCAGTTACGTGCCGGACCTCGCCGTTTTCATCCAGTTCGACATCGGAAAATCGAAGGATACCTACAGCTTCGAACCCCGCACGCTCAGTGAACTGTTGCATGGCTTTCGACTTCATCGTGACGTATGAAAAAGCCATTGCGATACCCATCGCTTGAGCCAGCGCATCCACGATATAAGCCGCAAAAAGCGTAGCCCCCGTGCCCCGATGCGCCGGAGCGCATACACCATAGCGGCTATGGAGAGTCAGCGCGTCTCGATCCACTTCCAGGCACAAGGCGCAGACAATTTCCTCGCCGTGTCGACCGATGTAGACGATAACGTCCTTCGCCTCTTCACCCGAAAAGTAAACCTTCGTCTCGTAGAATCGTGGGTCAATATACTTTTTCCCAGATCCGACACTGATGTCCTGATACCACGACTTGATAAGCGCGCATAGAAGGTCAATATCGTTACGTTCCAATTGCTCGTAGTTATATTCAGTCGGAGTGATGGTATCTTTGGGCAGCTCCGTGAGTAGCGGCCAGGATGCGTGTTTTATCATGTCGATCTCTTGGGGCGTTAAAGTTCAGGCGTGATGCTGCTGACGATTTGAAAGCAGCTGTTTGCCCGAAGTCATGGATTTTTAGGCTCGAAGCTGGTCAGTGGTGCCTTAGCCATTTCAAAAACCCTCCAGGTACCGCCGACGGCGCTTTCTGCATAAGAATGGAGCGGGCATGTTGCTGGCGGAGCATTTGGAGACGGGTGAGGGACGTGCGTAATTGCGACCTTTCGCCCATACACCGACGTACTTCATCCCGGTGCAGTTGAAGTACTTTCACGGCCGAAAGCGCAATGAATTGCGCGCCGTTTGGCTTGTTATCCATGACGCCTTCTTCGCCTAATACTTCCCCTGGTCCCATCCGCGCGACCTCGACCCAATGGGCCCGATCGTACAACTGGACGGACACCACACCACTGCCGATAACCAACAGGTGGTCGCTGATTTCGTTGGCTTTCAACACAAAGTCGCCAGTTGCCAGCCAGGTTGATAGCAGATTCATGGCGAGACGGTCTTTATCCTCTGAAGTGAAACTTGCGAAAATGCGCACGTCGTCCAGCACAAAGCGAGTGATACCGGCCACCGGGATTTCAGCGGCATTGGCGATATCAACGCCGGATGCGCGTAGATGCCTGTAAGTAATGTCGTAAAGGCGATTACGTGCTGCAATTTTTTCGGCAGGCGTGCCGACAAAACCGATGGCCTCATACTCCAATAAGCCCTCCGTTATGTTTTTCAGAATGACCTTGGGCGCAGGAACTGGCAGTAGCGCTGAATAACCCAGCAGCGCCTGCTCCAGTATTTCCTGGACGCGTTCGGGGCGAAATCGCAGAGGCAGGTGCAGGCTGATCGTCACCCCGTGTTGATCTTCGGGCCTGCTCATGTTTTGTATTTTGGTTTTCGCCGCCACCGAATTGGGTATGACGACGGTGCTGCCTTGCGAGGTCAGCAACAACGTGGCGCGCCAATCGATGTCGGTGACCCTGCCTTCCATGCCATCGATTTGAATCCAGTCGCCCACTTGATAAGGGCGAGTGGCATTCAGGACGATCCCACTGAACACATCGCTGAGTGTGCTTTGCAAAGCCAGGCCGACGATAATAGCCAACGCGCCAGAAGTGGCGAGCAATCCTTTGACGGGAAGTTCTAGTACGTAGGCTGCCGCTGCGACGGTGGCGACGAGGAAAATTAGAGCGCCGAGCACTTCCCTGAGCAAGCGACCGCCTCCCTCAGTTCTGGATATCAGGATTGCGCCGAGCAACTCCGTCAGCATCCGCGCGCTTAAAAACCACCAGACGATCACCAGCAGTGTTGCAGCCAACTGCCAGGAACCAGCGTCAGGATCGTGCACTGGTTGCAAGGGTGAGTTGCCGGACAGAAAGATGGCAGCGCTGTAACAGGCGTAGAGACAAATATTAATGCCCACGCGCAACCCCTGCAGCCTTCGGGGAACCACCCACCAACCAATAATATCGGCGATTAATATCGCCCCGAGGAGGGCGCACAGCCATTCAAGTGTCACGATGTGACCCTCCAGGAGTCTGGTGCGTTCGTGCTTTCACACAAGGGCGGAACACGCGATTAAACGGCGACGCCGCGCCAGAACTGGTGGAGTTCAGCACTGATGAATTCAGGCTTTTCCTCAAATACCCAATGTCCGCACTGCTCGATGACCCCACCTTTTGCCGACAAGGCGATGTGTTTTGCCGAGGTAAAACAATGGTCACCAAATGACACTTCGCCACCCCAGGCCAACACTGGGATCGTTAGCTTCCCTTTGGTCAGTTGCGCGGTCTGCTCCGCCATTTGCGGGATAGAACCATAATGGTTCAGGCTCGCGCGCAGGTTGCCCGGTTGGCGCATCTGCATGACGTAATAGTCGATGTCGCTTTCGGGCATTGCCGTCGGGTTGTAGGCAAAATCTCTGAAGAAGTGCCGCAGGTACATATCCTCGCGCCCTTCAATAAGGGCACGGCTGATGTCCATGTTCATGTGCATGCTCAGATGCCAGTAGGGCACCCGCGGATCGACATAACCTGGAAAATCCAGGCCAAAAAAAGGTGTTTCGATAGTGGCCAACGACAAAGCGCGTTCAGCGGCCAGGTAGGCCAGGGCAACCGAAGGTGGACCTCCCAGGTCATGGCTGAGGATGTGGAATGTATGAGCCTGTTCAACCTCCAGCAGACCGAGCATGTCTTTAGCGATATTGATGGGGTCGTAACCTTGATACGGCTTATCGCTATCGGCGAAGCCGCGAAGGTCGGGGGCGATGAACGTGTAATGCTCTGCGAGCCTGTCGATGACCGGCATGAACTCTCGATGATTTTGTGGCCAGCCGTGCATACAGAGGACCACGGGGCCTTTCCCGGCAACCACGTAGTTGAGTCGAACACCGTTAACGGTGGCGCGTTTGTGCGTCAGGTTGGTCATGGCGAGTGCCTTTTTTGTCCCGTCTGACCCGGGCCTTTCGAGCCTGGGAGCGTAAGGCGGGTGTGCAATGTGATGCATGCCGGACCCGGCCGGGTGAACGGCATGCGCAAGGCTTGCTTAGTTAAGGTGAGCCTTGAGTTCTGTGCCCGCCTGCCTCATGGCCGCCTTGACTTCAGGTACCTGGCTCAACGGGTTCAGCAGGCCATAGTCATGGATCATGCCGTTGTAGCGAACCGCCGTGACATCGACCCCGGCCGCGTCCAGCTTCTGCGCGTAGGCTTCGCCTTCATCGCGTAACACGTCCAGCCCCGCAGTCTGTACGAGGGCAGGTGGAAGTCCTTTCAACTGATCGATGCTGGCCTTGAGCGGGGAGGCATGAATTTCCGCCCTGGCTTTCAGGTCGGTTGTGTAACTGTCCCAGAACCAGGTCATCATGTTCCTGGTCAGGAAGTGGCCTTCAGCGAACTGCTTGTAGGTGTCCGTCTCGAAGTTGGAGTCCGTGACCGGCCAGAGGAGCAGCTGAAATCGAATTTTCGGAGTGGCTTTTTCTTTAGCCATCAGGCTCACGACGGCGGCCATGTTGCCGCCGACACTGTTACCGGCCACCGCCAGGCGCTTTCCATCTACGTTGATCTGTTTGCCGTTTTCCGCCACCCACTTGGTGGCCGCGTAAGCCTGGTTAATGGCGGTGGGATAATGGGCCTCAGGGGATGGTGTGTAATCGACGTACACCGCGACCGCACCGGAGGAGACGACAAGGTCGCGAATCAGGCGCGCATGGGTGGGATAATCCCCCAGGACCCAGCCGCCACCATGAAAGAACATGAAGACTGGAAGCTCGCCTTTGGCTTTTTCAGGCCGAACCACCGTCAGCTTGATCGTCTTGCCATCGGCGGTAATGGTCTTGTCACTCACCTCAACGCCCGATAGATCAACCTTTACCGAGTTTTGCGCGCCCGTCAGCACCGCGCGGGCTTCTGTTGGACTCAATTGCTCGAGCGGCTTGCCGCCACCCGCCGCCAACGCATTCAGAAAGGCTTGGGTTTGATGTTCCGGTATTGGATTGCCAGCGGCCATTGCGGACCCAACCGATAGGGCGATCATCGCCGGCACTGCTTTCACGACGTGTTTCATGTTGCCTCCTGAAGCTATTGGTTTGTATGAAGCGTGTAAGAACGACGGCGACTATCGGTGTCATCCGGTCAGCCTCGTATGGGGGTGTTATTGGGCGAGATAACCGCCATCAACGGCCAGGCTTTGTCCGGTCACGAAACTGGCGGCGCTGGAGGCGAGAAACAGAATGGTCTGCGCTACTTCCTCGGGGGTCCCGAGACGCTTGGCCGGGATCAGGCCGCTCAGCGCTTCTTCCGTCAGGCCGATCTCGGCCAATCTGTGAACCATCGGCGTGTTGGTCGGGCCAGGGGCGACGCAATTGACTCGAATGCCGATCGTGGCGACCTCCAGTGCTGCGGACTTGGTCAAGCCTTCCACCGCGTGTTTGCTGGCGGCATAGAGGGCGCTGCCGGGAAAGCCGACGCTGCCGCCGATGGATGACAAATTAACGATGCTGCCAAAGCCCTGTCGTTTCATGGCGATCAACTCGTGCTTCATGCTGAGGGCCAGCCCCAGAACATTGGTGTCGAATACTTCGCGGTAGATCTCTGCAGTAATCTGGTGGATGTCGGTGAACGTACCTTCGATGCCTGCGTTGTTCACGGCAACATCCAGGCGTCCGTATTTGGCGTCGATAAATTGCACAGCCGTCACCACGTTGTCCTCGAATCGAACATCGACGTTAACGAAGTCTGCGTCGGTAGCCCCTTCCTGAAGCAGTTCGTTACGCAAGGACTCACCCGCGTCGGTACGCCTGCCGGTTGCGACGATTGATGCACCGTTGCGGGCAAATGCGAGGCAGGCGGCTCGGCCAATCCCGGTTAAAGCGCCGGTCACAAGAACGACGTTGCTCATCATGATTTCCCTTTTTCTAATAAGACATGGCCACGTCAGGACGACGCAGCGCGTGAGGTGTCTCGACGTCAAACCAACCGCGAACCGCCATCGACATTGATCGTGGCGCCGTTCATGAAGCCGTTGCTCATCAGAAACACCACGGCTGCACCCGCTTCGTCCGCCGTGCCGAGGCGATGCAGCGGCAGGGCTTGCTCCAGCGCGGCGACATAGCCATCGCGCGCATCGCCCAAGGCCTTGGCAAGGATCGGCGTGTTGATGGGCCCCGGAGACAGGGTGTTGACCCGGATAGGTGCAAGTTCCAGAGCAAGGCCACGGGCCAATGCCTCCATGGCAGCCGATGCGGCGGCGAGCACCGCGGTGCCGTAAGCGTTTGGCCGATCTGCCAACGCACCTGAAATAAAAGTCACCGAGCCCTCTTTGGAAAGATGATCGCCGAGAGCCCGCAAGGCATGTACCGACGCCCAGATCCGCTCATCAAAAGCGCGCTGCAAGTACGGGATGTCCGCTTCGAGGACTTTGCCGGCGACGAAGGTCCCTGCCAACAGCACCAAATGGTCAACCTGCTGTGTGTCTGCCAGCGCGGCATGGATCTGTTCGGGCTTGGTGATATCGGCCGCACGCCAGCCGTCCAGCTCATGGGTCATGGCGGCCTGCTCTGCGCGTTGCGGATCTGAACCCAGAACAATGACCTTTGCACCCCGACCCTTGGCCTGAATCGCGACAGCCAGGCCAATTCCGGAGGTCCCCCCAAAGACAACAATATTTTTGCCGGCTAAATCACCGGTTATGGCGTCCTGCGTGGAAGTAATAGAGTTCATGTTTAATCCTCATGCTGATCGCGGGTGGTGTATTTTTGAAGTCTTGCCCGACGCTACTTGATGGTCTGCCGTAGGGACGTTCGGAGCCAGTTCGATACGGCCTGTGCAAAGGCTTCAACGTCTTTTCCATTGCCAGTGATGATCCACTTCAAGGCCACAACATCGTCGGGCATAAATATCGCGCCATAATTACTCAACTGAATCACCAATTCGACGGAGTTATTGATGGTTGCTTTTTTTCCAACCAAGATGCCTGCTTGGGCAAGAACTATTGCGCCAAGTCCGATGCCGGCAACCAACTTTCGGGCTTTATCGAATTCTTGTAGTTGAGCGATAACATTGATGTTATTCCACAAATATTCTTTAGTCCCCGCTCCCCCCATGACAGCGATGGCATCGAAACATTCGCTGTACAGTTCTTCCAAATCTTGAGTCTTGATGTGTTCAAAAGTCATTCCTTGCGTAGTGCGTGCATCGACTGAGAAAATTTTCAGGTTATATTCTTTGCGCCATACACCCAGGCACGACAAGAGCATCGGTGCGTCTATCCGTTTCGGCGGGATAATGATGGCTAAGCTTTTCATAGATATATCCTAACAATGCAGCCAACTAAAGGTGTCGTATGAAAATGCATATTGGCTATCGCCGTTACCTGTAGCCGCTGCACCGACTGCAGCTCTGGAGTGAGCATCACCCTGTCGCATTTAAAAATACAGGTGCGCTACGGATTAACACCTAAACTCTTGCGATGTAAATGCGTGCAGCCCAGAGCTTTAAAAGCGTAGCGGCATTAGCACTAAATTCATTTAAGTCCTAAATGCTGGCGTGCGTTCTCTTCTCCGCTGCTTGGAAATATGATCCAACTGCAAAGGGTTTACTCGTTGATCAATCTGCACGGTGACCCTTCTAAGGCGGCATGTCGTCAATTGAATATGTGAAGGTAATCCGTGAGGTGTTGAATGAACGAGCCATCGGAAAAACTGCAGGTGTTCGTAAGCTATAATCAAATCCGGGTGCAATTCCATGCCTGTCCACCTCGGCCTTGCCCTGAACTGCAAGATGCCCTTGATCGCCTCGCATCGTTGCCTGGATGCGTTAATTACGCATTAAGCTATTGGACACATAGTGCATTCCAATGGTCGATTATGGGTGTATGGACTGACGAGGAAGACCGTGATCGTCATTACTGTAGTGAACAGATTCAAGTTCTTTTCAATTGCCTTATTCAGCAACATGCCGCATTGATCTGTTGCAGCGAGGGGCAGATTTGAGCTTTGTGGTGGGGAACGTCTGAGTGTCCTACATCCGGGAGAATAAAAGGAATGAGCTTCGAAAAGCGTTATCAACCTTACCGCGGCCCCGCAGCAGGATGGGGAGCTCTTTTGTCCGTTGCGAAATATTGGATGCGAAGTGGTAATGCAATGAAAAATGTCCGCGCGCTTCTGGCAGTGAATCAAGGTAACGGCTTTGATTGCCCCGGTTGTGCCTGGGGTGAGAGCCCTGAAAAGCGTCCCGTAAAATTCTGCGAAAATGGTGCGAAGGCAGTGAACTGGGAGGCCACCAACCGGCACGCGGGGCCGGCATTTTTCAGAAGATATAGCGTTTCCTGGTTATCCGGCCAAAGTGATTACTGGCTGGAACAGCAAGGGCGGCTGACGCATCCGATGCAGTTCGACGCGGCTTCTGGTCATTACGTTGAAGTGAGTTGGGATGAGGCGTTTGCCTTCATCGCCCAGCAGCTAAATCAGCTGGAGTCCCCAGACCAGGCCGAGTTTTATACGTCCGGCCGGGCCAGTAACGAAGCCGCGTTTCTGTACCAGCTGTTCGTCCGCGCCTATGGGACGAATAATTTTCCGGACTGCTCCAACATGTGCCATGAAGCCAGCGCCATTGGAATGTATGAATCTTTGGGCGTGGGGAAGGGTACGGTGACCCTGGACGATTTCGCCAAGGCCGATGCGATTATCGTGATGGGGCAGAATCCCGGGACCAATCACCCACGGATGCTGGAGACGCTGCACGAAGCGGTTACTCGAGGCGCTCAGGTCGTCGTGTTCAATCCCCTGAAGGAGCGCGGCCTGGAACGATTCCAGCATCCTCAGCATCCGCTGGAGATGTTGAGCAATGGATCGAAGCCGACCAGTACAGCGTATTTTCGTCCAGCCTTGGGCGGCGATATGGCGGCTATGCGCGGAATGGCGAAATTCCTTTTGCAGTGGGAAAGGTTAGCGCAGGCGACCGGCACAAAGCCGGTGTTTGATCAGCGCTTCATCGAAGAACATACCTCGGGCCTGGAAGCGTATGTGGAGACCGTTGAATCGACGCATTGGGACGAGATACTCACGTTGTCGGGCATGACGCTGGAGGACATAGAGGCGGCTGCGCGCGTCTACCAGAAGGCAAGCAATGTGATCGTTTGCTGGGCCATGGGCTTGACTCAACATGCCCATTCGGTCGCCATAATCCAGGAGGTGATCAACCTGCAACTGCTGACCGGGAATATGGGACGGCCCGGCGCCGGTATTTGTCCTGTACGTGGTCATAGCAACGTCCAGGGCGACCGCACGATGGGTATCAACGAGCTCCCACCCCAAGAGTTGCTGGATGCCATTGAAGCCCGCTTTCAGTTCAAGGTGCCGCGCCATTCGGGGCATAACACGGTGGCCGCCATCAAGGCGTTCGAGGAAGGCAAGTCGAAAATCTTTATAGGTCTGGGCGGAAATTTTGCGCAGGCAACGCCGGACACGCCTCGTACTCATGCTGCGCTCAGGCGCTGCGAATTAACCGTGCACATCTCCACAAAGCTCAATCGCAGTCATCTGGTCACTGGAAAACACGCTTTTATCTTGCCTTGCCTGGGGCGGACTGAAATTGACATGCAGGCATCGGGTCCACAGGGCGTCACGGTCGAAGATACATTCAGCATGGTCCACCTGTCCCACGGTCCTTTGCGCCCCCAGTCGTCTGAACTCAAGTCCGAACCGGCGATAGTTGCGGGATTGGCGAAAGCGGTATTAGACACGCATCCAATCGATTGGAGTTGGGTGATAGAGGATTACGGTCGGATTCGTGCACTGATTGCCGACGTCATTCCCGGATTCGCCGGTTTCAACGAGCGACTTAAAGCGCGTGGCGGATTTCACTTAGGCAACGACGTTGCCCTGCGTATCTGGCGCACTTCGACATCCAGGGCGCGCTTCATTTCGAACCGGTTGCCGGGCGACCAGATTACTTCTCTCGCAGAAGAAACCGGCGATCGGGCAGACCTTCTCCTGCAAACCCTTCGTTCTCACGACCAATACAACACGACTGTTTATGGGCTCGATGACCGTTATCGCGGTGTTCACGGTACTCGCCATGTCATATTCGTAAACGCTGAAGATATCACTCGGCTAGGATTTGAACCGGGAGAACAGGTCGATATTGTCTCGCTCTGGCCGGATAAGCGAGAGCGTCGGGTGACCAGTTTTACGCTCATCGCCTACGACATACCTCCAGGCCAGGCTGCTGCTTATTATCCCGAGACCAACCCACTTGTCCCATTGGAAAGTTACGGACATCGAACCTTCACACCGACGTCCAAGTCTGTCGCTATAAAACTTGTAAGGTCGGCCGTTGAGGCGGGTGGCCCCTTGATTTCTTATGTTTCGGTTCCGTGATATCGCGGAAAACCAAAAGGACACCGCCAGGCACACGTCAGAATTACCAAGAAGCTCAATTGCTCGCGGAGCTGGGCCATCTCGGGGCTGGGGGCATCCTTTTCAAACCATCCAAAGCATGCCCTCAAATATGCCCTCAATGTAGCAATCCACTGGAGGTGGATGGAGCTCCATGGTTTGTGGAAAGGCAGAAATGATCAGCCGAACAGCCTGCCCGACGACGCCTAGAGACTCTCAGGGTCGCCGAAAAACATCTGAATCCGCGACCGCAACCACCGCTCCCCCGGATCGTTATCCTGCGACCCGCGCCACGCCATATGCAATTCAAACGAACGCACTGGCAGCGGAGGGTCTTCCGCTCGCAAACCACCCGCTGATGTCAGCGCCTCGGCCGCGTAATCCGGCACGGTGGCGAGGATGTCGGTGCCTGCCAGCAGCGTTCCAAGGCCGTTGAACTGCGGAACGGCCAGCACCACGTGGCGTTTGCGGTCGAGTTTTTCCAGCTCTTCATCGATAAACCCGCTCAGGTCACCGGCAAATGACACCAGCGCGTGCGGTCGGGCGCAGAAGTCGTCCAGGCTCAATGAGCCCGGTACGCTGTCGGCACGCAGCAGTTTTGGCAGGCTGCGGCGCAGTACCTTGCGCTTGGCGTTGGCCGGCAGGTCGGCGGTGTAGCTGACGCCGATGGAGATTTCGCCGGAGGCGAGTAAGCCGGGCATCAGGATGTAGTTGACACGACGCACCACCAGCACGATGCCGGGGGCTTCGGCGCGCAGGCGTTTGAGCAATTGCGGCAGCAGGGCGAATTCGACGTCGTCGGACAGGCCGATGCGGAATACCGCGGTGCTGGTGGCGGGATCGAATTCGGCAGCGCGGCTGACGGCGGTGGAGATCGAGTCCAGGGCCGGGGAGAGCAGGGCGAAGATCTCCACGGCGCGGGCCGAGGGTTCCATGCTGCGCCCGGTGCGTACGAACAGCGGGTCGTCAAACAGCCCGCGCAGACGTGACAAGGCGGCGCTGATGGCCGGCTGGCCGAGAAACAGTTTCTCGGCGGCGCGGGTCACGCTGCGCTCGTGCATCAAGGTTTCGAATACGATCAAGAGGTTAAGGTCGACACGACGCAGGTCGTTACGGTTCATCTTGTGTCCTGGAAGAGTCAGCGAACTTGACGAGAGCGGCCATATCAAGAACCTCCAAGGTTCTATTCAGAAGCATGACCGGCATGAATCTTACGGGGAAAGGCTGGTACTCTGCACCGGATAATTGAGTTTTCCTACGCTAGCTGAGGTCTATTCCTCAGAAGCGGAATCAATGGCAGGCATGTCGACTATTAATGGTGACCGGTGGTCTTACCGGGAAAGCCCAGATAGAGTTCATGGCATTAGAGGTTACTTTGACGAGGTTTGCGATGTCCCGCACGATTCGTTTTCACAAGTTTGGTCCGGCCGAGGTGCTCAAATGCGAAGAGCATGCGGCCGTGCAGCCCGCACCGGGCGAAGTGCAGGTGCGTGTCGACGCGATTGGTATCAGCTGGTACGACATTCTGTGGCGCCAGAACCTGGCGTCGTCCCATGCACGCCTGCCGTCCGGCCTTGGTCATGAAATGGCCGGCGTCGTGGTCGCCCTGGGCGAAGGCGTGGATGACTTGGCGGTAGGCGATAAGGTCGCCAGTTTTCCAGCCGAAAGCCCGAATGATTACCCGGTGTACGGCGAGCAGATCGTCTTGCCCCGTTCGGCCCTGACCCGTTACCCGGATGTCTTGAGCCCGATTGAAGCCAGCGTGCATTACACGCCGCTGTTGATTGCCTACTTTGCCTATATGGATCTGGCGCGGGTCAAGCCTGGGCAATTTGCCCTGGTGACCGATGCCAGCCACTGTGCCGGACCTTCGTTCGTGCAGTTGGGCAAAGCCTTGGGTGTACGGGTGATTGCCGCCACCAAAGACAGCACGGAGCGTGAGTACCTGCTGTCCCTTGGGGCGGAAAAAGTCATCGTCACCGAAGAGCAGGACCTGCTCTTGCAAATCAACAAGATTACTGGCGACCGCGGCGTCGATGTAGTGTTCGACGGTTTGGGCGGGCCGCAGATGTCGTTGCTCGGTGATGTGCTGGCGCCGCGTGGCAGCCTGGTGTTGTACGGCCTGCAAGGTGGTAACCAGACCCCGTTCCCGGCCTGCGCCGCTTTTCAGAAGAATATTCAGTTTTTTGTGCATTGCATCGGCAACTTCACCGGCAAGCCGGAGTTGGGGATCATCCAGGACCAGGTAGCGTTGCAGCGCGCGTTGCGTGATATCAACCAATTGACCGCCGACCGGGTACTGGTGCCGTTGAAAACCACAGTGTTTCCGTTCAGCCAGTTCGTCGAAGCCCACCGCTATATGGACGAATGCCCTTGCCGCGAACGGGTTGCGTTGCAGGTGGAAGCTGTTTGAGCTGTAGGAGTATTCGCAAATGAATACTCCAGCGTCTGCGCAGATGCGGCAGATGCGCCATTTGTCAGGGCTTAACCCGCACGAGGGTTGAGCCACTCCGAGGGCCTTGCGCCCCCGCAAACTATACCTTTGGCCCTTACGCCGCCCTGAAATCCAGCGCGGCGTTGGTGTGTGGGCGCCGCTGACGTGAGTGCCGTGGAGCATCTGAACTGCTTTCCTGTGTCGTTCTGTATCTATTAATCATTATTTGAGTGCCGATAATTGTGGCTTAACCGTCATCTCAAGGATTGAGCAATGATTAGCTATCCGACATTACTGTCTCGCATCAGCGAACTAACGAGGCGACATCCTGTTCGCCGGCGAACTCTCAAAACATCGCGTCTTTTTGCAAGAAACAGGATTAAGCGACTGATTTAATATTTGTCGGATTTTTCGCTAGTTAATTAGTTAACGCGCTGTAGGAGGTCGTCGGAATATTCCTAAGGCTCGCGTCTTGACCGCACATGGCCGAGGATTAGCCCGCCTGTACTCGGGGTCAGGTGCATGTGGTTCAGGTGCCGGCTCCGGTAAACTTATTGCAAGGTGCTAGTGTTTAATCATCCTTGCGCCCTGCAGCGGACGACACGCCTACAGATGTAATGGGTCAGGCAACGACGTCAAAAAGTTGCTTGAAACTGATATTTCAACTCAGGTAGTAGAACGATGAGCGCAATTCACGAACAAGCCATGAACTATGTTTACCAGCAAGTTCTGCAACGTTTGATGGGGCACTTCACTCGGGCCGAACGGACGGCACTTCAATTGTTGATCCAGCGAATTGTGGTGGCCGCAGGCGGCATGGAACAAGTGGCTAACTACAAAGTGTTGATCGCTCATGGTGGCGGCGAAGTCAGCAGTTATACCCTGGCCCTGCTGCGAGCGGCGCAATTGAGTATCGCGGGCCGTGCGCCCAAGACCTTTCAGCTGCGGGTGGCGACTTTGCGGCATGCAGGGATGACCCAGGCGACACTCGGCAGCCTGAACGAGGGCTACAGCGCCCTGTTTTTTCACGATGACCCACGCGTGGAGCTGTTGATGGTGGAAAACCAGGAGGTGCAGCCTTTCAATCATCAGCGGCCCGCCTCCAGCGTCGGCCGTGAGGTCAGCCAGCGCAATATGCTGATGATCGGGCACCTGACGTCCGGAGATGTCCGTGCAACGCTGTGCAATGACACTTACCTGGCGCTGGGGGATTTCTACCAGCGTGTGAGTACGTGGAACGGCGGCGTGCATGCAGTGGTCAGCGGCGATTCTGCTCGCAAGCAAAGCCAATACCTGGCCTGGTTGAAGCGCTCGGCTCTGGGCGCGGGCGTCACTGTCCCGCCACGCCGCCCCGTGTCGCTCAATATCCTGTTCGCGCGCATGCAAGAGTGGAGCAACGGTTGCTACCGTGACGTGTACGGTGAGCACTACGTGGAGGCCGAGCGTCCGGAACGCGGCGGACACCGCCATCTGGCTTATATCGGGGTCGCCGACCTGCTTGATGAGGTCGACGTTGCCTCGGCACCGCTGCTTACCGAGTTCCTCGCCCACAAGCCGGATCCGTTCGACTTTCACTTCAGTCATCCAGACTATCCCAACCCGTTGCTCATGGCCCACTTGCATGGGTTGCAGGCCCAATGCCTGCGCGAGTTGTCCTACGAGGAAGGCGTGCAGGCGTTTGTGCGCCAGGCGGGGGACGCAATGGGCCGCCGACAAATCCCGGACGCTCTGATCGTTGAGATGGGCAGCGATGATGGTCGCGTGTTGTCGACGACCTACGCCCAGGAATTCTTCGGTCTGGACGAGGGCCAACTGACGTGCCTGTTATTTTCATCCTTCCTGCATCATGGCGAGCGCCTGGAGGGTTACCTGCGTCAATGCCATCCCGGCATGCTGGTGGGGCTTCCCGAGTTGCACAAGGCGCTGCAGGGCAAGCCAGTCGCGGACATGCTGCAGCAGTGGCTGATTGACACTAGTGGCTTGCCATTACCCCTGTTACAGCACCTGTACCGCAAGCGTATACGGCAGACGAACCGTGGCAGCCAAGCGCGCAAACGGCAGCGGGCGCAAGCGCCAATCGCGCAATTGTCGGGGCGTTGACGACATGCCTGTGTGCGCAACACCGGGTGGGCGTCCATGAAGCTGCGAGGGGAGCGGCAAGCGGATTTTGCCTATCAGGCGGTGTACCGCTACATGATCAACCTGATCAACGAAGTCAGCCGTGAAAAGCCGGTAAAGCTGCCTTCGCTGCGGCAGTTGTCGACTCGTTTGAAGGTGTCGATCTCGACGATTCAGTACGCTTACTCAATATTGGAAAAGGAAGGGCGGATCTACTCGGTGGCCAAGTCCGGCTACTTTGCCTGGCCGGTGGCCGCCAACGCGCAAATGCTGGCGAGTGGGGACTTGCTTGAACGCCTTTACGCGGCGGCGCGACGGCCGGCCATGGTCGTGCTCAGTGGTGATGAACCGGCGCTGCTCGGCTCACTGGATGGCGCATTGCTCACGTTGGAGCGCCAACTGATCCGCCGGCACCCCCATCACCTGCAAAGCCACTCGCAGCCCTCCGGCGTCTGGGAATTGCGCGCGGCGCTGGCGGCACGTTATACCTCGTCGCCCACGCGTTGCTGGCAGGCGGATGAGGTGTATATCGGCGCCGACTTGCGCGGTGTCCTGGAGATCCTGATTGACGTCCTGGGCCTCAAGGGCACGGTGGTGGTGGTCGAGTCACCTTGCGATTACCTGATATTGCGCCTGTTGCAGGGCGCCGGCGTGCGGGTTATCGAGTTGCCCTGGCACGCCGATGGCCGCTTCGACTTGACCACCCTTGAACACCTGCTCAGCCATGAGCCGGTGCATCTGGTGCTGCTGTCATCGGTGGTGAGCATGCCATCGGGCAACGTCCTGTCGATTCAGGAGCGCTTGCAGGTGGCGCATCTATTGGACCGATTCGGCTGCTGGCTGCTGGAGAACGACAGCTATGGTGAACTGAGCTTCGCACCATCCCCCGCAGCCCTGCGACACCTGGTCAACCCTGAGCGGCTGGTAGTGTTCTCATCGTTCGAGAAGACCCTGGGCCCGGAAGCACCGTTTGGTTTTGTACTGTCGCGCCAGCTGAGCCGAGAGCTGCAGCGTCGGTTTTTACTGCGTGCATTCCGATTATCGTCCATTCGCCAGCGTGCCATTGCCCGCTTGTACGAAAGCGGGCGGTTCGACCAGCACTTGCAGACATTACAACAGCGGCTGGGTGAGCAAGCGCAGGCCATGAGCCATCGCCTGGACACCCATTTCGAGGGACGGGTGAGCTACCGAATGCCCGTCGCCGGTGCCAGTTTCTGGCTGCAATCGATGACAGCGGTGGATATGCGTCGCGTGTTCCAGCGCATGGTCACGCAGCAGGTGGTGATCGCCCCCGGCGAGCTGTTCAGCCTCAGTGGCTTGCATCACCAGTATATTCGCCTCAGTCACACGTTCAGCGGCCATCCGAACTTGCACGTCGCCTTGGATACACTGGCTGAGGCGCTGCAACAGTCACAGATCTAACGCGTATGAAATTTCTGTATCGGTTGTGGATCGATACCGTCGCGCAGTAGTCCAAGTCACCGTAAACTGTCATTTTTCCGAATCCTTATTTTTCGAGGTTTATGCATGACTATCAGTCCTTTTGCGGGCAAGCCGGCACCAGCCCAGTTGCTGGTGGATATCCCGCGACTGGTCACGGCCTATTACACCGGCCAGCCTGATGCAGCGATCTCCACCCAGCGCGTGGCGTTTGGTACCTCGGGGCACCGTGGCAGCTCGTTCGAGCTGAGCTTCAACGAGTGGCATGTGCTCGCGATCAGCCAGGCCATCTGCCTGTACCGCGAAGCCCAGGGTATCGACGGCCCGTTGTTTGTCGGCCTGGATACCCACGCACTGTCGACGCCGGCCGGCGCCAGTGCATTGGAAGTACTGGCCGCCAATGGCGTGCATGTGATGCTCGCCGAAGGCGATGAATACACCCCTACGCCGGCGATTTCCCACGCGATCATCTGCTACAACCGTGGCCGCACCAGCGGGCTGGCGGACGGTATCGTCATTACGCCGTCCCACAACCCACCGCAGAGCGGTGGCTACAAATACAACCCGCCCAACGGCGGCCCGGCCGACACTCATGTCACCAAGTGGATCGAAGCCAAGGCCAACGAACTGCTGGCCAACAAGCTCGCCGGGGTCAAGCGCATCACGCACGCCCAAGCGCTCAAGGCCGACACCACCCATCGCCATGATTACCTCAACAGCTACGTGGCCGACCTGATCAATGTGATCGACATGGACGCCATCCGCAGCGCCGGTTTGCGCCTGGGCGTCGATCCGCTGGGCGGAGCAGGGGTGCGCTACTGGTCGGCGATTGCCGAGCACTACCGCTTGAACCTGGACGTGGTCAACACCGAAGTCGACTCGACCTTCCGCTTCATGAGCGTCGACTGGGATGGCCAGATCCGCATGGATCCGTCTTCCAGCTACGCCATGCAAGGCCTGATTGGGCTAAGGGAGCGCTTCGATGTGGCGTTTGCCTGCGACCCGGACCACGACCGTCACGGCATCGTGACCCCGTCCGGCGGGCTATTGGCGCCGAACAATTACCTGGCGGTGTCCATCGATTACCTGTTCCAGAACCGTCCCGACTGGCGCGCCGATGCGGCGGTAGGCAAAACCGTGGTCAGCAGTGGCCTGATCGATCGCGTCGCCGCGCGCATCGGGCGTCGTTTGTACGAAGTGCCGGTGGGCTTCAAATGGTTTGCTGATGGTTTGTTCGACGGTTCGCTGGGCTTTGGTGGCGAAGAAAGCGCCGGCGCCTCGTTCCTGCGCAAGGACGGCACCGTCTGGAGCACCGACAAGGACGGTCTGATCCCAGCCTTGCTCGCCGCCGAAATGACCTCGCGTAAAGGCCAGGACCCGAGCCAGATCTACCGCGGCCTGACCGACGCCTTGGGCGAACCTTTCGCCACCCGCGTTGATGCCAGGGCCACGCCAGCGCAAAAAGCCCTGCTGGGCAAGCTATCGCCGGAACAGGTCACGTCCACGCAACTGGCCGGGGAAAGCATCCAGCAGATCCTCAGCCACGCGCCAGGCAACAACCAGGCCATTGGCGGTTTGAAAGTCATGACCGAAAACGGCTGGTTCGCCGCGCGTCCATCGGGTACCGAGGACATCTACAAGATCTACGCCGAAAGCTTTGTCGGCGAAGATCACCTCAAGCAGCTGGTAGAAGAGGCCCAGGTGCTGGTAGACCGCGCCATCTCCGAGTAATAACGCAAAACCCAATGTGGGAGGGGGCTTGCTCCCGATGGCGGTAGCTCAGTCGATATCACCCGTGACTGACCCACCGCTATCGGGAGCAAGCCCCCTCCCACATTACATGCCAACCAGGCTTGGCTTCAGGCCAGGTCCACCAGCACAATCTCGCTGTCTTCAATCGCCGTCACCCGCAGCACCTGCTCATCGGCAACCGCTACACCGTCTCGCGCTTGCGCACGCAAACCATTGACTTCAATCACCCCCGTTGCCGGCACCAAATACGCACGTCGCCCGCTATCCAGCCGGTACTCGGCACTTTCGCCTGCCTTCAGATTAGCCGCCACCAGGCGTGCATCGGCCCGAATGCGCAGGCTTTCAGCGTCTCCGGCCTTGCCACTGGCCAGGGTCACGAAGCCTTGGCGTTCACCCTGTGGAAACGGTTTGGCTCCCCAGGACGGTGGCAACCCCGACTCATTCGGGATGATCCAGATCTGGAAGATCTTGGTCGGCGTCGCTTCCAGGTTGTATTCGCTATGTGCGATCCCGGTGCCGGCGCTCATTACCTGCACATCGCCAGCCTCGGTACGGCCCTTGTTGCCGAGGTTATCGGCATGACTGATGGCGCCTTCACGCACATAGGTGATGATTTCCATGTCGCGGTGCGCGTGCTGCGGGAAGCCGCTGCCCGGCGCGATGATGTCGTCGTTCCACACCCGCAGGTTGCCCCAGTGCATGCGCTCCGGGTCGTGGTATTCGGCGAATGAGAAGTGGTGATGGGCGTCGAGCCAGCCATGGTGGGCGCCGCCCAGGGTGTTGAAGGGTCGAAGTTCAAGCATGATCGTCTCCTGTTGATGGCCCTATGATCCAACAGCGCATGATCGATAAAAAGCGTAAAAAATGCCTGATTCCTATCCATTTATTCGATGATAGACAGGCGCATTAACTTTCACTTCACCGCCTAACTGCATGACAGCAAAGCATTTGGCTGGAACTGAGCGGCAATTCCGGCGACCATGGCGCACCGTTAAAACCAAGCTCATCGCAGGAGTCCGCGTGCCGCACCCACAGCCTGATCTGCCCCCAGAACTGCGCCCTCTGGCTGAAATGCCATTGTTGAAACGGCTCGCCGCGCGCCTGTTCGGCCATGGCCTCACGCGTTTGCGCGCGCAGCACCGGTTTTCCTGGTTGCACGGCCAAGCAGACGGTTTTCGCAGCGGGCATGAAGCCGGTGTGGAGTATGGTTATTGCGAGGGCAAGGCGGAGGGGCTGGAGGAAGGCCGGCAAGTCCTGCTGATTCGCGATTTTCGCTCCGATGAGCACCGTGCTCCTGGCATTGATGACAGCCTGTTCGACGATTGGCGACTGCCGCTCACCGCCGACATCAAAAAGCGCATGAAAGCCGACGTGGTGCGTTTGTTGCCCGCTCACGCCCAGCCCAGCGCCGCGCAGTGGAAGATGATCTTCAGCGACACGCCGTCAACCTCGGTGATTGCCGGTGCCGGAGCAGGCAAGTCCACCTCGCTGGTGCTGCGTATCCTGCTGCTGACCCATTACCTGGGCTTTGAGCTGAGCTCGATGACCGTGGTGACCTTCACCCGCGAATCGCGCAAAGACTTCATTCACAAGCTCATGGAAATCCTCAACCTGTGGGGCCAACCTCTCGGCCAGAAAGAAGCCCAGGCGGTGGTGCGCACCTTTCACTCGCGCATTCTGCCGATGGTGCGCAGCCTGCCAGGCTTTGAGCGACTGCAGGCCTTCGAGAACCTGAACGCCGGGTTCGAGGACGCCGACAGCAACCCGTTCGATTTGCGCATCAATGACGCCCAGCGCCAACAGATGAACGCCTGCTACCACCGCTTGCATGGCCATCATGCGCGTTTCCGCGAGTTGATCGCACCGCTGGCCCGCCATGGGTTGCAGCTCAAGGAGCTGGAGCGTGATCACCCCGATGTGCAGAAGCGCATAGCGGTAACGGAACTGGCGGCCAAGCGCGATGAAGAGCTCTGCGATGTCATCGAGGACCTGTGGTTTCGCGCCGGCGCCTGGCCAATCCAGGGCATCGAGCCGAGCCGGCAGACGATGGAAATCAACGGCGCGCAGTTCCACTGCCATGGCTATATCCCCGAACTGGATGCGTGGGTGGTGCTTGGCTTCGATTCGCGTGAAAACGCCCAGATCAGCCGGCCCAATTCAAAGCTGTCAGTGCGCGCAGAGTGGGCGGTAAAGCGTACCTTGTTTCAAGCTTTCTGCCGTAAGCCATTGATATGGTTAGACGGTTATGAGGCCTCAAGAAAATTGTCAAGTAGCCTGGCAGGCGATGCCACGGCCGGGCCGGGGTTTGATTACAAGGTCAAGGGCGAGCTTACTTCGGCGCCGCTACTGGACAGCTTCGTCATGGCCGCCGGTTTTATCGAAAACCTCGGCCTGGATGTGCCCACCGCCGTGGGCCGGATGAGCTTCGCCAGGGACGACCCGGACCGCTTGTTCTTCGAGGCCCTGGGTATCTTCTGGAAAGCCCTGGAAGATCACCTGCTTGATCAGTCGCCGCCGATCATGACCTTCAACCGCATGTTCTCGCTATTTGGCGAAAACACCCCGGAAAACCTCAAGCTGCTCAGCGACCCACTGCTGCGGCCGATGTCGCACCTGATGATCGACGAGTTCCAGGACGTTTCACCGCAGATCGTCTCGTGGATTCGCGCCAGCCTGCGCGAGATCCGCAGCCGTGGCCCGGCCATGCACGTCGGGCGCGGGGCCCAGCGTTCGTCATTGCTATGCGTGGGGGATGACTGGCAGTCGATCTACGGCTGGCGCGGCAGCTCGCCCCACTACTTCATGGAATTCAACAAAGAGTTCCCATCGCCGAGCACCACCCGCGTGATGCTGGGTGAGAATTACCGCAGCCACCAACACATCATCGACGCTGCCGAGCACATCGTGCGCAGTGCCCCGGCCATTCCCGGCAAGAAAGCGAAGGCTTGCGGCGAGTCCAAGCCGTTGGTACCCGTGGTGGTGCGCGAGCGCGACGACGCGGCGTTGGCCCGGCAATTACTCGAACGCTATCAGCAGGGCGATACAGTCTTAATGCTGTATCGAAAAAGCAGCGATAAGTTATTGATGCTAGAGCATATTCAGAACATAGTTAATCTGGATTCGAGCTTGCCGCCACAGGCGCGAAGGCTGAAACAGCTGACCTATCACAGCGCCAAGGGCCTGCAGGCGGATACGGTGTTTCTACTGGGTGATTGCCAGCACCTTACCAGCTCGCCCTACAAGAACCAGGTCTACCGCATGGCGGGCCTGGGCAAGGAAGGCGACAGCGAGGCGTACGACAACGCACAAAAAGACGAAGTGCTGCGTCTGGCCTACGTCGGTATCACCCGAGCGGTAAGCCACTGTTATTGGTATGTGGAAAAGCCCGAAGGCCAGGCGGTGAATGTGCCAAGGGCGTCGGAGCGGGTGGATGGCAGGAAAGCGTTTTTCGACGATCAGCGCGGTTAATGCGGGAGGGGGCTTGCCCCCGATGGCGGTGTGCCATTCGACCTTTCAGTGGCTGACCCAACACTATCGGGGGCAAGCCCCCTCCCACAGTTGGATCTCACAGGCTTGGGGCCTCGGTCAGGCCCGCAACGACAATGGCGGCACGAAACACTCCAGTTCATCTTCCACCGCCTCGATGATGCGTTCCACATCGGCGGCGTTCATCACCGTGGCGCAGGGAATGCCGGCGATGGCGATCAGTGTCTCGCCGCTGGCCCGGTCGAACAGGCGGGCAACCATGCTGCCGGGGGCGTCCATGCTCCCCTCGAAGCCCATCGGATGAAAATGCCAGCGCATCAGCTGACAGGCGTTAGGGAATGTCACTTTGTTCATGTTGCCTACCTTGTTCATTGAGCGCTTCCTTTAGCTCGCGGCAGGGGCCAGGACTTTCAATCGTCGTGGCGTCGAGCATTAAAAATAGCATTCGTTCGCAAGTGCGAGGCGACTTTTTCAGGCCCGTTCGGCGGTTCTTTTAGCTCATATTGACTTGAATCAAGTCCGAACCGGTATTAGGCAAAACGCCACTAGCCAGACGTTGAACCTGGTCATTGAAAACACCGCTGCATTTGGGCAATCTCAAGTGTTTATTCCAGTAGGCCCGCGTATGCCCGACCTCGCCCCAGACGATGACTGCCTTACGACCCAAGCCACCCGCGAGCTGGTCCTGAGCCATCACCTGTGCTGGCGTCATCGCGATCTGGACGGGGTGATGGCCTACTACCATCCCGAGATCCAGTACCACGATTTCTTCCAGAACCGCGTGGTGGTTTACGCTGAACTGCGTGAATACCTGCAAGCCAGCATGCCACGCGGGGCTGACGAGGCCATTGAGCACACCGACCGCATTCGTGCCGACGGTGATACGGCTTTTATCCAGTACCGCATTACGTTGCGGGGCGGGCAGGGGTTGGTTTCGTTTCGCACCAGTGAGGCCATCACCGTGCGTGATGGGCTGATCTGGCGCGTCAACGAATACGCCTCGCTGGTGCACGAGCAGCCCACCCGGGCCTTGCGCCCCACGGTCAGCCGCCTGGGGCTTTCGCCTCAGCAGCTGGGCCATATGGCTAACGATCTGCAGCAGTATTTCCAGGCGCAGCAACCCTACCTGGATCCGGAACTGGACCTTCAGCGAGTCGCCACCGAATGTGGCTACAGCCGCAATCAGATCTCCTACCTGCTCAACCAGGTGCTGGGGCAGAGCTTCTACCGTTACGTCAACGAGGCCCGGCTGCGGCACTTGCTGGCGGCACTGGAGCAGGCGGCGCAACCGATCAAGGTCGACGACCTGGCCTTTGCCGCTGGCTTCAATTCGCTGTCGGCGTTCTATAGCGCCTTTCGCCAGCATACCGGCCAATCGCCCAAGGCCTACGTCAAACTGATTTCTCTGCGTGCACGCGCGCAAGACAGTCAATAAGGCCGCGCTCTAGGATCGACCCTATCGAAACGAGGTAGGGGAACAGGGCATGCAGGCCTGGCGCACGATCAGCTTATGGATGGACCAACTCGACGACCCGTTGCAGGCGCGGCCGTGCCTGGAGCATGACCTGGATGTAGACGTGGCCATCATCGGCGCCGGCTACACCGGCCTGTGGACCGCGTATTACCTCAAGCGCCAGGCACCGCAGTTGAAGATCGCAATCATCGAGGCGCAAACCGCCGGTTTTGGGGCGTCCGGTCGCAACGGCGGCTGGCTGATGGGCAACCTGCTCGGTGAAGACCGGCTGCTGGCAGGGCTCACACCCCCACAGCGTCGCGCTTCGTTCGACCTGCTGCACGGCATTCCCGATGAAGTAGCCCAGGTGCTGGCCCGCGAAGGCATCGATTGTGACTATCGCAAAGGCGGGGCGCTGTATTGTGCGGCGCGCTACCCGGAGCAGGAGGGCAACCTGCGCCGTTACCTCGACAAACTCTACGCCCAGGGCCTCACCGAAGCCGACTACCGCTGGCTGAGCCCTCAGCAATTGGCCGAACAGATCCGCATCGCCAAACCTTACGGAGGTATCCATGCACCTCATGTGGCGACCATCCACCCGGCCAAACTGGTGCGCGGCCTGGCGCGAGTGGTAGAGAGCCTGGGCGTGAGCCTTTACGAAAACAGCCCGGTGACCCATTGGCAATCCGGCGCCGTGCGCACCGCCAAGGCCAGTGTGCGTGCCGCCTGGGTGGTGCCGGCTGTCGAGGGTTACGCCACGACCTTGCCGCCACTGGGCCGCTACCAACTGCCGGTGCAAAGCTTGATGGTCGCCACCGAACCGTTGCCCGCCAGTGCCTGGGATGACATCGGC
The DNA here is from genome assembly GCF_003851685.1 of Pseudomonas sp. R5-89-07. Classification (NCBI taxonomy): domain Bacteria; kingdom Pseudomonadati; phylum Pseudomonadota; class Gammaproteobacteria; order Pseudomonadales; family Pseudomonadaceae; genus Pseudomonas; species Pseudomonas sp. R5-89-07. The sequence continues at coordinate 2,925,364 of NZ_CP027727.1, forward strand.
CTGAGACACGGCCAGGCGTTTGGTGAGAGCAGCCGGCAGGTCACTTACGGTCAGCGCACGCTGGACAATCGCTTGGTGTTCGGCGCACGTGGTGGTTATCAGTTCGCTGGCAAGCTGCGCCATGACTTTGACTTGACCGACAGTGAAGTAGAGCTGCGTCGTTACCTGTTCGGCGAACTTTTCCCACAGTTCAAGAAGGTACGAATTACCCATTCGTGGGGCGGCAACCTCGGCATGTCACGCCACTTCCGCCCGCACATGCTCTGCGATCACGCGACCGGTATCGCGTTGTCTGGCGGGTATGGCGGGGAGGGCGTCGGTGCCACCAACCTGGGGGGGCGCAGCTTGGCCGACCTGATCCTGGGCCTCGACACGCCACTGACCCACCAGCCCTGGGTAATTCGCGAACATGGGCTCAAGGCGCTGAAAGCCTGGGAGCCTGAGCCGTGCCGCTGGCTGGGCTACAACGCGATCATCCGCAGTTTCGTGCATGAAGACCAGGTGTTGGCCAACCCCAATACCGCACCCTGGCGCCGCAAGCTGGCGACCGGGGTGGCGGGTTTCATGGAAGGTTTCATGCACTGAGCCGTTTCACTCACATGGGGATAACCATGAGCATTACGCACTATTGATTCTGTAACGCTTTGATCCTTGATCGCCTGCCATAAAAACAGCCCTAAAACCGCCAGGAAATCGAACCATGAAAGCCATTGCCCTGTTGCCCTTGATATTGGTGGCCTCCGTCAGCCAGGCCGCTGAGACGGTAAAGCTCTACAACTGGTCGGATTACATCGCGCCGGACACCACCCAAAACTTCCAGAAAGAAACCGGCATCGGTTTCACCTACGACGTCTACGACAGCAACGAAACCCTGGATGGCAAGTTGATGACCGGTAAATCCGGCTATGATGTGGTGTTCCCGTCCAACCACTTCATGGCGCGGCAGATTCAGGGCGGGGCGCTCAAGCCGCTCGACAAGCGCCAACTGCCCAACTGGAAGAACCTCAACCCGGTACTGCTCAAGGCTCTGGAAAACAACGACCCGGGCAACGCCCACGGTTTCCCTTACCTGTGGGGCAGCACCGGCATCGGCTACAACATCGACAAGGTCAAGGCCGTTTTAGGCGACAACGCCCCGGTGGATTCCTGGGACCTGGTCTTCAAGCCGGAAAACATGGCCAAGCTGCAAAAGTGCGGGGTGGCGATCCTCGACAATGGTCCGGAGTTGCTGCCGGCGGCGTTGAACTACCTGGGCTTGCCCCACCACAGTCAAAAGGCCGAGGACTACAAAAAGGCCGAAGACCTGCTGATGAAAGTGCGGCCTTACGTGGCCTATTTCCACTCATCGAAATACACCGCCGACCTGGCCAACGGCGATATCTGTGTGGCCGTCGGTTTCTCTGGCGACATCCTGCAGGCTGAAAGCCGCGCCAAGGAAGCCAGGAACGGCGTGAACATCGGCTACAACATTCCCAAGGAAGGCGCGGCGATCTGGTTCGATATGGTCGCCATGCCCGCCGATGCGCCGAATGAACAGGCCGGCTACGCGTTCATGAACTACCTGCTGCGCCCAGAGGTGATGGCCAACATCACCAATTACGTGCATTACGCCAATGGCAACCAGGCAGCCGACAGCCTGGTGGACCCGCAGATCAAGGCGGACACCAAGGTCTACCCCAGCCCGGAAATGATGGGCAAGTTGTTTGCGCTGCAAGCCATGCCTTTGAATATCGACCGGATTCGCACACGAGTCTGGAATAGCATCCGCACCGGGCGCTAGGCGCAACGCAACACCCAGGTGAAGTCAGGGATTGTCCAGGTCATGTCCCAGTGACTGGATAAACAACGAAAACAGCTCGGGCTGTGACGAGATATCCAGCTTCGCGTAGAGATGTCGCCGGTGCACCTTCACGGTGTCCGGCGATATCTTCAGGCGTTCGGCCATGGCCTTGGAAGAGAACCCGCGCAGCACCAGGCGGGCGACTTCCAGCTCGCGCTCCGAGAGCACACCGCTGCCGAAGTGGCTCAACGCATCGCGGATCTGGCTGTCCATGGCCGGCGCGCGCTGGGTGCTTTGCTGCCAATGTTGCTGCATCAACGGCAGCACCCAGGCCGCGAGCGTGGTCATCAGCCCGGTTTGTTCAAAACTGAATCGCCGCTGCATCCCCAGCGACAGCGATAACGTCCCCGCGCCGGGCAATTGCAGGATGAATTGCACCTCATCTTCCAACACGTTGTCGTGGAAGTAATTGAGAAAGTATTCACTCTGGCGAAAATGGTCCGGCGCTACTTCTTCCAGGCGATACACGCCGCTGGCATAGCCCTCGCGACAGGCCTGGAAAAACGGGTCGAGCAGATACAAACCGTTGAGGTAGACCAGCATCGACGCCGGTTTGCTGCTGGGTTGGGCGTCGTATTCTTCCAGGGCCTGGGGCGGACCCTCGAGGGGATAGAAAATCGCCAGGGCGTTATCGAACGGCAGCCACTGATGCAGCAACAGCACCAATTGTTTCCAGAAGCGCTCGGTGCCCAGTTGTGCGACGGTGCGGCCCAGGCCGGCGTGCAGGCCGACCTCGTTGAACAGGCTCATCAATAGCGCTCCGACCTTCAAAAGATCGGCCAAGCCTTCGGCTTTTGGCGGCCACCGTCAAGGGGAGTACGCCAATAGGGGAATTGGCCGGCAACCGGGTAGCGTTTACTGTCCGGTCATCCAGCGGGAAGCATATCCCGCCCACCGCCCGACTTTTCGTTTCTGCCTCCTACCAAAAACAACGACAGAGGATAACGATATGAGTGCTTCCCCCGCCCCAGATGGCGTGCTCAAGCCCACCCTGAGCGTCTTCGATGTAGTCGCCATTACCGTCTCGGCGGTCACTCCGGCCAGTTCCGTATTCGTGATTGCCCCGTTTGCCATCCAGCAGGCTGGCAGCGGGGTATTCCTGGCGTTCGTGATGGCCGCGTTGCTCGCGTTGATGTTCGCCTTTTGTTACGCCGAACTTGGCCGCGCCCACAACAGCGCCGGCGGCGAGTACGTATACGCCAAGCGGGTGTTCGGTGGCATGGCCGGTTATGCAACTTTTTTGACGGTGCTGGTGATGTTGCTGTTTATCCCGCCGGTGCTGGCGACCGGCGCGGCGACCTACCTGAACAACGCCCTGGGCACGCGGTTCGACTCGCAAACGGTCGCCCTGGTTATCGTGGTTTGCAGTTACGCCCTGGGCATCCTCAATATCAAGCTCAATGCCTGGATCACCGGCACCTACCTGCTGTTGGAAGTCGCCGCCTTGCTGGTGATCGTATTTATCGGCTTCGGCAACCCGGTACAGCCGGCCAGCGTGCTGTTCCAGCCGCAAATCGTCGAAAACGGCGTGTTGCACTTGGCGCCCTGGGCCTTGGTGATCGGCGCAGTCGGCATCGGCCTGTTCTCGTTCAATGGTTACGGGCCCGCGGTGCTCCTGGCCGAAGACATGAAGTGCGGCGGCAAAGGCGTGCACAAGGCAGTGTTGTGGTCCCTGGGACTGGTGGTCGTCATCGAATTGGTACCGATCACCGCGCTGTTGATTGGCGCGCCGTCCTTGAGCGCGATGATCAGCAGTCCCGACCCCATCGGCTACCTGCTGACCAGCCACGGCAATGAAACCCTGTCGCGCCTGGTCAGCGCCGGGATCTTCCTGTCGGTGTTCAACGCCATTGTCGCCATCGTCATCCAGATCGGCCGCGTGGTGTTCAGCAGTGGCCGTGATGCGCTGTGGACGCCGGGCATCAACCAGTTATTCACGCGTATTCACCCGCGCTGGGATTCACCGTGGCTGGCGACGTTGTTCCTGGCGGTGCCTTCGGCGTTGCTGAGCTTCAGCTCGAACCTGGCGGACCTGACCTCGTTCAGCGTATTGCTGATCATGCTGGTCTACCTGGTGGTGGCCTTGAGCGCATTGATGAGCCGGATTGTGCTGCGCGACCGTGAGCATCCCTACCGCATGCCGTTGTGGCCGTTGCCGGCGCTGCTGGCCGTGCTGGGCGCGGGTTATCTGCTGGTGACGCTGATGCTTGCGGCATCGGGACGCGACATCATGATTATCATCGGCTTGCTGGCCCTGTCGGTGATTTTGTATTCCATTAGTGGCCGGTTGAGTCCGGTCTTTCAGAAACTGTAAGGAGTGGTTATGCGCGCACGTCAATTGGGCATTACGTTGGGGCTGGGCACGCCTGGCGAATGGAATGCAATCACCGATGTTCCGGGCGTGCGCGTCGGCCACGCGACGCTTAACGCCAACGTCGGCGGCAAGCAGGTGCGCACCGGCGTCAGCGTGATCCAGCCGCGCCCTGGTGAAGCACGCCATCAACCCTGTTTTGCCGGGTACCACGTGCTTAACGGCAATGGCGACGCCACCGGCCTTGAGTGGATTCGCGAAGCGGGGCTGTTGACCACACCGATGGCTATCACCAACACCCACAGCATCGGCATTGTGCGTGACAGCTTGATCGCCCTGGAGCGTGAGCGCCTGGCGGACCCGGCGGTGTATTGGTGCATGCCGGTGGTGATGGAAACCTATGACGGCCTGCTCAACGATATCTGGGGCCAGCATGTGCAACCCGAGCATGTGCGCGAAGCGCTGGACAAGGCCGAGTCAGGCCCGGTGCAGGAGGGCGCGGTGGGTGGCGGCACCGGGATGATCTGCCATGAGTTCAAGGGCGGCATCGGCACGGCGTCGCGGCTGTTGCCGGCGGAGCAGGGCGGCTGGACCGTCGGCGTGCTGGTGCAGGCCAACCATGGCAAACGCCAGGAACTGCGCGTCGATGGCTACCCGGTCGGCCGCCACCTGATGCAGATCGCTTCGCCGTTTGCCGACCGCGGCACACCGGGCATGGGCTCCATCGTGGTGATTATCGCCACGGATGCACCGCTGTTGCCTCATCAATGCCAGCGCCTGGCGCAGCGCGCGTCCATCGGTATCGCGCGCACCGGCGGCGGCACCGAGGATTCCAGCGGCGACCTGTTCCTGGCCTTCGCCACCGGTAACCACGCCTTGCCGCCTGCCGATTACGGGCGCAAGGACCTGGCGCTCAGCACGGCATTGCACATGGTCAATAACGACCATATCTCGCCGCTGTTCAGCGCCGCGGCCGAGGCGGTGGAGGAGGCGATCATCAATGCCCTGCTGGCTGGCGAAGACATGACCACCCAGGACGGCGTCGCGGTGCCGGGCCTGGCCGGCGAGACGGTGTTGGACGCGCTGCACAAGTGTGGCTGGAGTCTGCCCCGGTAAAAGGGGACAGCATAGTTTAATTGTAAGTAGTGGCTCTTTAATGTTGCCAATGACACCGTGACAATATATTGGATCCCTTATTCAAGTAGGCCGCTCACTAGAGCGGCTTTACTTGTATTTAATATTTAAATATCGCTCGGCGCTATTCTGGCGCACAAACACAACAGCCCCCAACAAACGCTACGCGGGACTTCCCAAAGTTGAAATCGGGTCAGCTTTTTGCTACTGAAATATGTGTAGACGAAAGATTTCAAGTTGTGTCAGTTTTCTTACGCCTTCAAAAGAGGTGAGTGATAGGACTATCCTCGCCCGCGAGGTTCCTATCGAACAAAGACTGATGCACTTGCAAACAAGGAAGTACGTTTATGTCAAAAGTAAAAGACAAGGCTATTGTATCTGCCGCGCAAGCCAGCACTGCTTACTCGCAAATCGATAGCTTCAGCCATTTGTATGACCGTGGCGGCAACCTTACGGTCAATGGCAAACCGTCCTACAGCGTGGACCAGGCAGCGACCCAGCTGCTGCGGGATGGCGCCGCCTACCGGGACGTTGATGGCAACGGCAAGATCGATCTGACCTACACCTTCCTCACCTCGGCTACCCAGAGCACCATGAACAAACATGGCATCTCCGGCTTCAGCCAATTCAACACCCAGCAGAAAGCACAGGCCGCACTGGCCATGCAATCCTGGTCGGACGTCGCCAACGTAACCTTTACCGAAAAGGCTTCCGGCGGTGACGCACACATGACCTTCGGCAACTACAGCGGCGGCCAGGACGGCGCGGCGGCGTTTGCTTACCTGCCCGGTACCGGCGCAGGCTACGACGGCACCTCGTGGTACCTCACCAACAGCAGCTACACGCCGAACAAGACCCCGGACCTGAACAACTATGGCCGGCAGACCCTGACCCACGAAATCGGCCACACCCTGGGCCTGGCTCACCCTGGCGACTACAACGCCGGGAATGGCAACCCGACCTACAACGACGCGACCTATGGACAGGACACGCGTGGCTATAGTGTCATGAGTTACTGGAGCGAGAGCAACACTGGCCAGAACTTCACCAAAGGCGGGGTCGAGGCTTACGCGTCGGGGCCGCTGATCGACGACATCGCCGCGATCCAGAAGCTCTACGGTGCCAACTTCAACACCCGCGCCGGTGACACCACCTACGGTTTCAACTCCAACACCGGGCGCGATTTCCTCAGCGCCACCTCCAATGCCGACAAGCTGGTGTTCTCGGTATGGGACGGTGGGGGCAACGACACCCTGGACTTCTCCGGTTTCACCCAAAACCAGAAGATCAACCTCAATGCGGCCTCGTTCTCCGACGTTGGCGGCCTGGTAGGCAACGTGTCCATCGCCAAGGGCGTGACGGTCGAGAACGCCTTTGGCGGCTCGGGCAACGACCTGATCATTGGTAACCAGGTTGCCAACCTCATCAAGGGCGGGGCCGGTAACGACCTGATCTACGGTGGTGGCGGTGCGGACCAACTGTGGGGCGGCGCCGGCAGCGACACCTTTGTGTTTGGTGCCGTGTCCGATTCCAAGCCAGGGGCGGCGGACAAGATCTTTGACTTCACCTCAGGTTCGGACAAGATCGATCTGTCCGGCATCACCAAAGGTGCAGGCGTGACCTTCGTCAATGCGTTCACCGGGCATGCCGGAGATGCGGTGCTGTCCTACGCCTCGGGTACCAACCTGGGGACGTTGGCGGTGGACTTCTCTGGGCACGGCGTGGCGGATTTCCTCGTCACCACCGTTGGCCAGGCGGCTGCCAGCGACATCGTGGCGTGATGTAACGCGCGGCGCTTCGGCGCCGCGTTCCAGGCTGGAGCCAAAGATGCAGCGTTTCAAATGGTTCACCTTATTGATCGTGTCGGCAGGAGCCCATGCAATGGCGAGCAGTCTTGTTTTACCCACCACCGCGCAGTTGGCGGGGCATTGGCAGTTGCACCAGGGGGAGCAGGTGTGTGCGCTGGACCTGCTGGAGCAGGCCAATAGCCTGGGGGGCGATGTGGCGTGTGTCGCGCAATGGCTGGGGGACGACCCCCTGAGCTGGTCGCCGACGCCAGACGGGATCTGGCTGATGAATGCCGAAGGCAGCGGGATTACGCATCTGAATCGTCAGAAGGAGGGCGAATATCAGGCGCGGACTAAATCGGGTGCCCTAGTTGTGTTGCAACGCATGCCTTAGTTCCGGCTATAAGCTTATAACTTAATTTTTTAGTTGGCCGCTCCTTATTCAGGGGGTAGGGCGACTATTGCGCGCAAACTGGGTTCAGGGAAGATAAAGAAGATATGGCCAAGCCCCATACCGTTGCACCCTTGTTCAAGGCGCTGGGTGAATACAAGAGCATCTTGATCAGCATTGGCTGTTTTACCGCGCTGATTAACCTGTTGATGCTGGTGCCCTCGATTTACATGCTGCAAGTGTACGACCGCGTGCTGTCCTCCCAGAATGAAACCACCCTGGTGATGTTGACGTTGATGGTCGTGGGGTTCTTTGCCTTTATTGGCTTGTTGGAAGTTATCCGCAGTTTTGTGGTGATACGCATCGGCAGTGAGTTGGAGCGCCGTTTCAACTTGCGTGTCTACAAAGCCGCCTTCGAACGCAACCTGCAGCGTGGGCAGGGGCATGCCGGACAGTCCCTCGGCGACCTGACCCACATTCGCCAATTCATTACCGGGCCTGCGCTGTTCGCGTTCTTCGACGCGCCGTGGTTCCCGATCTACCTGTTCGTGATTTTCCTGTTCAATGTGTGGCTGGGTGTACTGGCGACCGCCGGTGCGGTGCTGCTGATCGGCCTGGCCTGCCTCAACGAATACCTGACCAAAAAGCCGCTGGGCGAAGCCAGCGGTTTTTCCCAACAGTCGACGCAGTTGGCCACCAGCCATTTGCACAATGCCGAAACCATCCAGGCCATGGGCATGCTCGGCGCGCTGCGCCAGCGTTGGTTCGCGGTGCATTCGCAGTTCCTCGGTTTGCAGAACAAGGCCAGCGACACCGGCTCGGTGATCACCTCCTTGAGCAAGTCCCTGCGCCTGTGCCTGCAATCGCTGGTGTTGGGCCTTGGCGCGTTGCTAGTGATCAAGGGCGATATGACCGCGGGCATGATGATCGCCGGCTCCATCCTGATGGGCCGGGTACTCAGCCCCATCGACCAGCTGATCGCCGTGTGGAAGCAGTGGAGTTCGGCGAAACTGGCGTACCAGCGCCTCGATGAACTGCTGCGCGAGTTCCCACCGGAAGGCGAGCACATGACGTTGCCGGCGCCCAAGGGCCAGGTGAGCTTTGAACAGGTCAGCGCTGGTCCACCCGGTCGGCGCCTGGCGACCTTGCATCACCTCAGCTTCAACCTCGGCGCCGGTGAGGTGCTGGGCGTGCTCGGCGCCTCGGGCTCGGGTAAATCCACCCTGGCCCGCGTGCTGGTGGGCGTGTGGCCGACCCTGGCCGGCACTGTGCGCCTGGACGGTGCGGACATCCACCGTTGGGACCGCGAGGACCTCGGCCCGCATATCGGCTACCTGCCCCAGGACATCGAACTGTTCAGCGGCAGCATCGCCGACAACATTGCACGTTTTCGCCAGGCCGACCCGGCGCTGGTGGTGAAGGCAGCGCAACAGGCCGGTGTGCACGAGCTTATCCTGCGCCTGCCCCAAGGCTACGACACCGTTCTGGGCGACAACGGCGGCGGCCTGTCCGGCGGGCAGAAGCAACGCGTGGCCCTGGCCCGTGCGCTGTATGGCAACCCGCGTTTGATCGTGCTGGATGAGCCCAACTCCAACCTCGACACCGTCGGCGAAGCCGCGCTGGCCAGCGCCATCGTGCAGATGAAGGCCCAGGGCAGCAGCGTGGTGCTGGTCACCCACCGTTCTTCCGCATTGGCCCAGGCCGACAAGTTGCTGATCCTCAATGAAGGCCAGTTGCAGGCGTTCGGACCCAGCCAGGAAGTGCTGCGCGCGTTGTCCGGCCAGCAGGAAACAGCGAAGGAAAAAACCGGCGTCTCTTTCAGTCGCCAGTATCAGGCCGGAAGGAATCCAGGCGCATGAGCAGCCTTATAGTTGAACAACACGACGCACGTTTCTTCGTCCGCATGGGCTGGCTGCTGACCGTGGTCGGCGCTGGCGGCTTTTTCCTCTGGGCCAGCCTGGCGCCCCTGGATCAGGGCATCTCGGTACAAGGCACGGTGGTGGTGTCGGGCAAGCGCAAGGCCGTGCAAACCCTAAGCCCCGGCGTGGTCAGCCGGATCCTGGTGCGCGAAGGCGAGGTGGTGAAGCAGGGCCAGCCGCTGTTTCGTCTCGACCAGACCCAGCACCAGGCCGACGTACAGTCGCTGCAAGCCCAATACCGCATGGCCTGGGCCAGCGCCGCCCGTTGGCAGAGCGAGCGCGACAACCTGCCAGGCGTACGCTTTCCGGCTGAACTGAGCAGCAACCCCGACCCGGCCCTGGCGCTGGTGCTCGAAGGCCAGCGTCAACTGTTCAGCAGCCGGCGCGAAGCCTTTGCCCGTGAGCAGGCCGGCATTCGCGCGAGCATCGATGGCGCCACGTCGCAGTTGGGCGGCATGCGCCGCGCCCGCAGCGACCTGACCGCCCAGGCCCAATCCCTGCGTGAACAACTGAGCAACCTGCAACCGCTCGCCGACAACGGCTACATCCCGCGCAACCGGCTGATGGATTATCAGCGCCAGTTGTCCCAGGTGCAGCAGGACCTGGCGCAGAATGCCGGCGAAAGCGGCCGCGTCGAGCAGGGCATTGTCGAATCGCGCCTCAAATTGCAGCAGCACAGCGAGGAATATCAGAAAGAGGTGCGCAGCCAACTGGCCGATGCCCAACTGCGCAGCCTGACCCTGGAGCAGCAACTCACCTCCGCCGGCTTCGACTTGCAGCACAGCGAAATCAACGCGCCGGCCGATGGCATCGCGGTCAACCTCGGCGTGCACACCGAAGGCGCCGTGGTGCGCGCCGGTGAAACCCTGCTGGAGATCGTGCCCCAAGGCACGCGCCTGGAAGTGGAGGGGCATTTGCCGGTGCACCTGGTGGACAAGGTTGGCACGCACTTGCCGGTGGACATTCTCTTCACCGCCTTCAACCAGAGCCGCACCCCACGGGTGCCAGGTGAGGTGAGCCTGATTTCCGCCGACCAGATGCTCGATGAAAAGACCGGCGCACCCTATTACGTGCTGCGCACCACAGTCAGCGAGGCGGCGCTGGAAAAACTCCACGGCCTGGTGATCAAGCCCGGCATGCCCGCCGAGATGTTCGTGCGCACTGGCGAGCGCTCGTTGCTCAATTACCTGTTCAAGCCGCTGCTCGACCGCGCCGGCTCCGCGTTGACCGAGGAATGAGCATGAAACCTGTGTTCATCGCCTTGCTGTTCAGTTGCGCCAGTGCACACGCCGCCATGGGCCCGTTCGATGTCTACGAGCAAGCCCTGCGCAATGACCCGGTGTTCCTTGGCGCGATCAAGGAACGCGACGCCGGCCTGGAAAACCGCACCATCGGCCGCGCAGGCCTTCTGCCCAAGCTGTCGTACAACTACAACAAGGGCCGCAACAATTCCGAGGCGCACCTGCCCGATGGGCGCGGTGGCAGCTACCGTGACGACCGCAACTACAACAGTTATGGCTCCACCTTCAGCCTGCAACAGCCGCTGTTCGACTACGAAGCCTATGCCAACTACCGCAAGGGCGTGGCCCAGGCGCTGTTTGCCGATGAAAGCTTTCGCGACAAGAGCCAGGCGCTGTTGGTGCGGGTGTTGAGCTATTACACCCAGGCGTTGTTCGCCCAGGACCAGATCGACATCGCCCGCGCCAAGAAGAAAGCCTTCGAGCAGCAGTTTCAGCAGAACCAGCACTTGTTCCAGCAAGGCGAGGGCACCCGCACCGACATCCTCGAAGCCGAATCGCGCTATGAGCTGGCCACCGCCGAAGAGATCCAGGCCCTGGACGAGCAGGATGCGTCGTTGCGCGAGCTGGGTGCGTTGATCGGCGTGCAAAGCGTCAACATCAACGACCTGGCCCCGCTGAACCAGGGCTTTGCCGCCTTCACCCTGACCCCGGCCAATTACGACACCTGGCATGAGCTGGCCATCAGCAATAACCCGACGCTCGCCTCCCAGCGCCAGGCCCTGGAAGTGGCGCGCTATGAAGTGGAACGCAACCGCGCCGGGCATTTGCCGAAGGTGACTGCATACGCCAGTTCGCGCAAGCAGGAGTCCGACAGCGGCAACACCTACAACCAGCGCTACGACACCAACACCATTGGCGTTGAAGTCAGCGTGCCGCTGTACGCCGGTGGCGGTATCTCGGCGTCCACGCGCCAGGCCAGTCGCGCCATGGAGCAGGCCGAGTACGAACTGGAAGGCAAGACCCGCGAAACCCTGATCGAACTGCGCCGTCAGTTCAGCGCGTGCCTGTCGGGGGTGAGCAAGCTGCGCGCCTATCAAAAAGCCCTGGCCTCGGCCGAGGCACTCGTGGTGTCGACCAAGCAAAGCATCCTTGGCGGCGAGCGGGTCAACCTCGATGCCCTCAATGCCGAGCAGCAGCTCTACAGCACCCGCCGCGACCTCGCCCAGGCGCGCTACGACTACCTGATGGCCTGGACCAAATTGCACTACTACGCGGGCAACTTGCGTGACACCGACCTGGCCAAGGTGGATGAAGCCTTCGGCCCGGATAGAAAACTGTAGGAGCGAGCTTGCTGTGGCGAGGGAGCTTGCTCCCGCTGGAGTGCGAAGCGCTCCCGGAAAAGCCGGCTCCAGCTGTGCTGTCGAGCGGGAACAAGCTCCCTCGCCACAAAAAGGCTCACTTGTGCAGGGCGAATAACAGTAAACAGGAGTGTACGGATGATCACCGATTCACCACGTTTCAAACCCTTCACCGCAGGCTCATTGCTGCTGCTGTCCGTTGCGGCACAGGCGCAATATGCCGAGACCGGCCAACCGGGGGACCCCACCAGCTGGCGCTCCGCCGAATACCAGAGCGACTGGGGCCTGGGGCGAATGAAGGCCGATGAAGCCTATGCCGCCGGGATCAGCGGTAACGGCGTGAAGATCGGTGCGCTGGACTCGGGTTTCGATGCCAATCACCCCGAAGCGTCCAAAGACCGCTTTCATCCGGTCACGGCCAGCGGCACCTACGTCGATGGCAGTGCCTTCAGTACCACGGGTGCGCTCAACCCGAACAACGATTCCCACGGCACCCACGTCACCGGCACCATGGGCGCGGCGCGCGACGGTGTGGGCATGCATGGCGTTGCGTACAACGCTCAGGTTTTTGTCGGCAACACCAACGCCAACGACAGCTTCCTGTTCGGCCCGACGCCGGACCCCAAGTATTTCAAGGCGGTGTACAGCGCCCTGGTGGATTCCGGCGTGCGCGCCATCAACAACAGCTGGGGCAGCCAGCCCAAGGACGTGAGCTACCAGACCCTGGGCGATCTGCATGCAGCCTATGCCCAGCACTACAACCGTGGCACCTGGCTGGATGCGGCGGCGGATGTGGCCAAGGCCGGTGTGATCAACGTGTTCAGCGCCGGCAACAGCGGCTACGCGAACGCCAGCGTGCGCTCGGCCTTGCCGTACTTCCAACCGGAACTGGAAGGCCACTGGCTGGCGGTGTCGGGGCTGGATAAGGCCAACAACCAGAAATACAACAAGTGCGGCATCGCCAAGTACTGGTGTATCTCCACCCCCGGTGCGCTGATCAACAGCACCATCCCGGACGGCGGTTACGGCGTGAAATCCGGCACTTCGATGTCGGCGCCCCATGCCACGGGCGCGTTGGCGCTGGTGATGGAGCGCTACCCGTATATGACCAACGAGCAGGCGTTGCAGGTGCTGTTGACCACCGCCACGCAACTTGACGGCTCGATCACCCAGGCGCCCAACGCCATCGTCGGCTGGGGCGTGCCGGACCTGGGCCGGGCGATGCACGGGCCGGGGCAGTTGCTCGGCGTCACCAATGTGAACCTGGCGGCTGGGCAGGGCGATGTGTGGAGCAACGGCATTTCCGACCAGGCTCTGCTCCAGCGCCAGGCAGAAGACCGCGCCGAGCACAGCGCCTGGCAGCAGACCCTGATCGATAAAGGCTGGCAGAACGGCGTGGGCGCCACGGCCAGCCAGCAGGACCAGACCGACTACGCCGTGGGCAGCGCACGCGATCAGGCCGCGGCGAACCGTGTGTACGAAGGCAGTCTGATCAAGTCCGGCGCCGGCAGCCTGGTGCTCAGCGGCGACAGCACGTACCGCGGTTCAACGACCGTCAACGGCGGCCTGTTGTCCGTGAACGGCTCGTTGATCTCGGCGGTGACCGTCAATAACAGCGGCACCCTCGGCGGCTCCGGGCGTATCGGCGCGCTGTCGGTAAACAGCGGTGGCCGCGTGGCGCCGGGCAACTCGGTGGGTACCTTGCAAGTGGCCGGGGATGTGAACCTGGGCGCGGGCTCCACCTACGCCGTGGAGCTGACGCCCACCAGCAGCGACCGCATCGTTGCAGGCGGCAAGGCGGTGCTGGAAGGCGGCACGGTGACCCTGGCCCTGGAAAACAGCTCGACTTTGTTGAGCCAGAGCCAGGCCCGGAGCTTGATCGGTCGCCAGTACTCCATTCTTGAAGCGGCCGGCGGTATCCAGGGCCAGTTCGGCCAGGTGCTGCCCAACTACCTGTTCCTGGGCGGCACCCTGGACTACGCCGCCAACGGCGTGCAACTGGCGGTGGGGCGCAACGATGCCAGCTTTGCCAGCGTCGGCGCCACCCGCAACCAGCGCGCCGTCGCCGCTGCCGCCGAGCAATTGGGCGCCGGCAACCCGGTGTACGAAAGCCTGCTGCAGTCGGACTCGGTTGCCACGGCGCAACAGGGCTTGCAGCAGCTGTCGGGTGAAATTTACCCGGCGGTGGGCGCGATGTTGATCAACGACAGCCGCCAACTGCGCGACGCGGTGGGCGAACGCTTGCGTCATGTACCAGTGGCCGGTGAAAGCAATCTGTGGCTCAAGGCCCTGGGCGCCTGGGGCAAGTCGGACAATCGCGGTGAAACGGCGGGTTCCACCACCTCCATCGGCGGCTTGCTGGCCGGCGTCGACGGCGCACTGGACGAACAGACCCGCATCGGCGTGGTGGCTGGTTACAGCGACAGCTCGTTGGGCCTGGGCAGCGGCACTCACGCCTCGGCGTCCATCGACAGCTATCACTTGGGCGCCTATGCCGGGCGCGAGCTGGGCGACTGGCGGGTGAGCGTCGGCGGTGCCTACAGCTGGCATCGCGGCGATGTGAAGCGTGACCTGCAATACGGCGAAGTCAGCGGCAAGCAGAAGACCAAGCTGGACGCCAGCACCGCGCAATTGTTCACCGAAGCCGCGTACCGCGTTCACCTGCAACCGCTGGCATTGGAGCCCTTCGCCAACCTGGCCTACGTGCACCTGGACAGTGAGTCGTTCCACGAAAAAGGCGCAGCAGCAGCTTTGGAGCGTGGCAGCGATCAACGCGATGCGGTGCTCGGCACCCTGGGCGTGCGAGCGTTGAAAACCCTGGCGCTGAACGACCACCAGCAGCTTGAGCTGTCGGGTTCCCTGGGCTGGCAACACAGCCTGACCGCCGTCGAGTCCGAAGAACGTCTGGCGTTTGTCGCCGGTGGGCCTTCATTCGACGTACGCAGCGCACCGTTGCTGCGCGATGCGGCGCTGGTGGGCGTGCAGGCGAGCCTGGCGCTGAGCCCGTCGACACGGGTCAACCTGGATTACAACGGCCAATTGGGTGGACGCGAGAAAACCCAGGGTGTGGGGCTGAGCCTGAACTGGCAGTTCTAAAGGCACACCACATTGGAAGCGATTCACATACTGGCAATAAGAAAACTAAGGAAGGTCACCGTGAAAAAACGCAAGTCAGGGTTAACTACCGCCATCCACACCGGCCCGGGCTACCCGCTCAAGGCTTTGAGTTGCGTGCCATACGGCGCGTTGCTGTGCTGCCTGGCAAGCCTGGGGACCGCCCAGGCCGCACCCTATGTGGAAACCGGCAAACTGGGCGACGCCGCCAGTTGGCGCAGCAATGAGTTCAAGGCCGATTGGGGCCTGGGCGCGGTACATGCCGACACGGCATACGCCGCAGGCTACACCGGCAAGGGCGTCAAGCTGGGCATCTTCGATCAGCCGGTATATGCCCAGCATCCGGAATTCGCCAGCCCGAACAAAGTAGTGACGATTGTCACCGAAGGCATCCGCCAATACACCGACCCGTATATCCCGGTGAAGGCCGGTGACGCGTTTCGCTATGACGGCACGCCGTCCCTGGGCTCCAACGGCAAGCTGGGCAACCACGGCACCCACGTCGGCGGCATTGCTGCCGGTAACCGCGACGGCGGGCCGATGCATGGCGTGGCGTTCAACGCGCAAATCATCAGCGCGGAAAACGGCGACCCAGGCCCGGAAGACGGGATCATCCTGGGCAACGATGGCGCGGTGTACAAAGCCGGTTGGGACGCGCTGGTCGCCAGCGGCGCGCGGATCATCAACAACAGCTGGGGCATTGGCATCGGTGATCAGTACGCCAAGGGTGGCCGCGATCCCGCCTTCCCCAACTTCACCGTCAATGAGGCCCAGGCGCAGTTCAATACCATCCGGCCGATCCTCGGCACGATTGCCGGCGGCGCTTACCAAGGCGCAATCGATGCCGCCCGCAGCGGTGTGCTGACCATCTTCGCCGCCGGCAACGACTACAACCGCAACAACCCGGACGCCATTTCCGGCCTGGCGTACTTCGTCCCCGAAATTGCACCGAACTGGCTGTCGGTTGCGGCCCTGCAGCAGAACCCGGACACCAGCAGTGCCAACCCGTATGTGATCAGCACCTTCTCTTCGCGCTGCGGCTATGCGGCGAGTTTCTGTGTGTCGGCACCGGGTACCAAGATTTTCAGCTCGATCATCAACGGCACCAACCTGGACAACCTCACCACCGACTACGCCAACTTCAACGGCACCTCCATGGCCGCGCCCCACGTGGCCGGCAGCGCGGCGGTGCTGATGGAGCGCTTCCCGTACATGAGTGGCGACCAGATCTCCACACTGCTCAAGACCACCGCCACCGACCTCGGCGCGCCAGGCATCGACTCGCTGTACGGCTGGGGCATGATCAACCTGGGCAAGGCGGTCAATGGGCCGGGGATGTTCATTACCGCCGAGGACATTCCGGCTGAGTTTCGCATTGACGGCGCCTACGGCAGTGGCCAGTTCGTCGCGGACCTGCCGGGGATAGGCGCGGTGGTGGATGCCGGTAAACCGACAGAGCGCGTGTGCAACGACGTGCACTGCGGGCTGGATGTATGGAGTAACGATATCTCCGGGCATGGCGGCCTGACCAAGCAGGGCATTGGTGCCCTGGTGCTGACCGGCGCCAACACCTACAGCGGCCCGACCCTGGTCAACCAGGGGTTGCTGGCGATCAACGGCTCGCTCACCTCCGACGTCACCGTCAGCCAGAGCGGCGTGCTCGGTGGCTCGGGGCGTATCGGCTCGCTGAGCGCAAAAAGCGGCGGCACCGTGGCGCCGGGCAACTCCATCGGTACCCTGAACGTGGCGGGCAATGTCACCTTCGAGCCGGGCTCGACGTACGCGGTGGAATTGTCGCCCACCAGCAGCGACCGTATCGTCGCCGGCGGCACCGCCACGCTGAACGGCGGCACCGTGACCCTGGCCCTGGAAAACAGCCCGACGTTGCTCAGCGCAACCCAGGCGCAAAGCCTGATTGGCCGTCAGTACAACATCCTGCAAGCGGCCGGCGGTATCACCGGCCAATTCGGTGCAGTCCTGCCGAACTACCTGTTCATCGGTGGCACCTTGAACTACGCAGCCAATGGCGTGCAGCTGGATGTGGCGCGCACCAACAGCTTCGCCAGTGTGGCCGCAACGCCGAACCAGCGCGCCGTCGCCGCTGCCGCCGAGCAATTGGGCGCGGGCAATGGGGTGTATGAAAGCCTGCTGCTGGCACCGACGGCGGCCTCGGCCCAGGGTGCGTTCCAGCAACTGAGTGGCGAAGTCTACCCGGCGTTGGAGACTGCATTGGTCAATGACAGCCGCTACGTGCGCGAAGCGGTCGGTGAACGGCTGCGCAATGGGGAAATGGGCGCCACCAGCCAAGCCATCGACAGCCGTGGCAACGTGTGGGTCAAGGCACTGGGTGCCTGGGGCAAGACCGACAGCCGCAGCGACACGGCGGGCTACACCACTTCTATCGGCGGCATGCTCGCCGGGGTGGACGGTGCCCTCGACGACGCGACACGCATCGGTCTGGTGGCGGGCTACAGCGATACGTCGCTGAACATGGGCAGCGATACCCATAGCCGTGCGTCGGTGGACAGCTACCACTTCGGCGCCTACGCCGGGCATGAAATCGGCGCCTGGCGCCTGAGCGGCGGCGCGACCTACAGCTGGCACCGCGCCGATGTGAAGCGCGACCTGCAATACGGTGACGTGAGCGGCAAGCAGAAAGCCAAGGTCGACGCCCACAGCACCCAGGTGTTTACCGAGGCGGCGTACCGCGTCAACCTGCAGCCACTGGCGCTGGAGCCGTTCGCCAACCTGGCCTACGTGCACCTGGACACCGATGGCTTCACCGAGAAGGGCGATGCCGCCGCGCTGAAAAGTGGCGACGACAGCCGCGACCTGGTGTTGAGCACCCTGGGTGTGCGCGCCTTGAAGACCTTCAACGTCAACGATCACCAGCAACTGGAAGTGTCCGGCACCCTGGGCTGGCAGCACAACTTGAGCAGTACCGACTCCGAACAGCACCTGGCGTTTGCCTCCGGTGGGCCTTCGTTCGCGGTGGAAAGCGCGCCGATGGTGCGTGATGCCGCGCTGGTCGGTGCACGGGTAAGCCTGGCGTTGAGCAAGGATGCGCGGGTCAACTTCGATTACAACGGTTTGCTGGCCAGCAAGGAGAAGGTGCACGGCGTCGGCCTGAGTCTGGACTGGGCGTTCTAAAGCTTTAAAAACCACTGTAGGAGCGAGCTTGCTCGCGAAAAACTAAAACGTGCCGCGTTTCTTCAGGTAGAGCGCGTCATCGTTGACGATCTTCGCGAGCAAGGGCTAGCCGCCCGCCTCGCTCCTACAGTCGGTAACGGATAACAGGTTTTTTGGCTTTCTCTACAAATCCAACAACAGAGAGGCAATACCATGGGTATCTTTGACTATAAAAACCTCGGAGCCGAGGGTTCCAAGACGCTGTTCGCCGATGCGATGGCGATCACCTTGTATTCCTACCACAACCTGGATAACGGCTTTGCCGTGGGGTATCAGCATAACGGCCTCGGCCTGGGCTTGCCGGCCACGCTGGTGGGCGCCTTGCTGGGCAGTACCGATTCCCAGGGGGTGATTCCCGGCGTTCCCTGGAACCCCGATTCGGAAAAAGCCGCCCTGGACGCGGTGCAACAGGCGGGCTGGACGCCCATCAGCGCCAGCACCCTGGGCTACACCGGAAAAGTCGACGCAAGGGGCACGTTCTTTGGCGAGAAGCCCGGCTACACCACGGCTCAGGTCGAGGTGCTGGGCAAGTACGATGATGCGGGAAAGCTGCTGGAAATCGGCATTGGGTTTCGCGGCACTTCAGGGCCGCGCGAGAGCCTGATCACCGACTCCATCGGCGACCTGATCAATGACCTGCTCGCCGCCCTCGGCCCCAAGGACTATGCGAAAAACTACGCTGGCGAAGCCTTCGGCGGCTTGCTCAAGAATGTCGCCGAGTTTGCCGGCGCCCACGGCCTGAGCGGCCAGGATGTAGTCGTCAGCGGGCATAGCCTGGGAGGGCTTGCGGTCAACAGCATGGCCGACTTGAGCGACAGCAAGTGGTCAGGCTTCTACAAGGACTCCAACTACGTAGCCTATGCCTCGCCGACACAAAGTGCCGGTGACAAGGTGCTGAACGTGGGCTACGAAAATGATCCGGTGTTCCGCGCGCTGGATGGCGCGTCGTCCAACCTGTCGACGCTGGGCGTGCACGACAAACCCCACGAATCCACCACCGATAATATCGTCAGCTTCAACGACCACTACGCGTCAACGTTGTGGAACGCGCTGCCCTTTTCCATCCTCAACCTGCCGACCTGGGTGTCTCACTTGCCTACCGGTTATGGCGACGGCATGACGCGCATTCTCGACTCAGGCTTCTACGAGCAGATGACCCGCGATTCCACGGTGATCGTCGCCAACCTGTCCGACCCGGCAAGGGCCACCACCTGGGTGCAAGACCTCAACCGCAATGCCGAAGTACACAAGGGCAACACCTTCATTATCGGCAGCCACGGTAATGACCTGATCCAGGGCGGCAAGGGCGCTGACTTTATCGAGGGCGGCAAAGGCAACGACACGATTCGCGACAGCAGCGGGCATAACACTTTTCTGTTCAGCGAGCACTTTGGCAACGACCGGGTGATTGGCTATCAGGCGACGGATAAGCTGGTGTTCGACGGGGTAGGGGGCAGCACGGATTACCGTGACCACGCCAAGCTGGTAGGCGGGGATACCGTGATCAGCTTCGGCGCCGACTCGGTGACACTGGTGGGTGTGAGCAGTGTGTCGGGGGAGGGGATAATGATCGGCTGACTGTGGGAATGCAGTAAAAACTGTGGGAGGGGGCTTGCCCCCGATAGCGGTGGTCCAGTCACTTCATGTGTCGATTGCCATACCGTCATCGGGGGCAAGCCCCCTCCCACATTTTGATCGGCGTACAACGATCAATAAGGGGATTATTGTTCCTTGCGCACCGTGGCCACGTCGGCTGCTTTGATCCGAATGCGCTTGCCGGCGATATCGGTGAATTCATAGAAGCCGTCGGCGGTCTTGGCGTTGGGGGTGTCCTTGGTCAAATACTGCGTGCCGTTTTGCAACGTCACCACCGTTTGCGTAGAGCAACCGGCCAATACCAGAAAAGTGAGTGCAACCAGCGGCAGACCCAAATTCTTCATGTTCATTTACCCTTACCTTTACCCTGAATAGTCCCGCTTAAAAGCCCCGCAGCGTCTGGCTGCAGGGCATAAATGTTACGCGATCAGCTCCCTCATCTGATCGCTTTTTTGCAAAAAGTTGCAGGCGCCACTTATCTATTACTGATTGCAACAACACGTTTGCGACGGCACTCTGTATGCATAACCAGTAGTCGATTGCTTTGTGCCATGGCCAACCCCCTCGAAGATCCCTTGTATTACCTGCATAACTTCCGCCAAGTGCTGAGTTGGCTGGAGCAACGCTATGCCGATTTGCTCGACCCGGACGAATTGCAGTTCATTCAGCAATTCGACAGGTTGCCGCAGGCGTCCCAGGCGTTAGTGGTGCGCATGATCATGCGCAAGGGCGTGCATTTTCGTGGGGCAAAGCTCAGTTACCAAGAGGTCGGCTGCCCGCATGCGGCCATGCAGCCGCTACTGGCGTTCGGCTGGGTCGACGGCCAATGCCTGTTGGGCTTTGAAGAACTGTTCGGCTTGCTGCAAAAAGGCGAACTGCTCCTGGCCTTCAGGCCCTGGATCGAGCAACCCAAGGCGAGGAAATCCGACTGGCTGGCGCCATTGGCTGCGCGCTTCAGTGAAAGCCGCAGCTTCGCCCACTGGTGCCCCGATCTGCAGGATGTGCTGTACAGCCTCACGGTGATGCAGTTGTGCGACCGCCTGCGCCTGATGTTTTTCGGCAACCTTTATCAGGACTGGTCGGAGTTCGTGCTGGCGGACCTGGGTATCTACACCTATGAAAAGGTCGCGTTCAGCGCAGAGTCCCGTGGGTTGCGCAGCCGCGCCGACGTGGAGGGCTTTGTATTCCTGCACCAGTGCCAGCAAGCGTTTGACACGGGTGAGGCGCTGGATACGCTATTGCCCCACATCGCCACGCTGCACACCGACAACCCCTGGCTGGAAAAACGCCGCGCCAAGTTACTGTTCCAGATCGGCCAATACTGCGAGCGCAGCGCTGAACTGGCCCTGGCCGAACAGATCTACCGCGGCTGCGGCTACCCCGGCGCGCGTTCGCGGTTGATCCGCGTATTGGAGCGCCAGGAGGCCTACGCGCAAGCGCTGGCATTGGCCGTCGCCGCGCAGCAGGCGCCGGAAAGCGCCGCCGAGCAGCAACACCTGCTGCGCGTGTTACCGCGCCTGCGGCGCAAGCTGGGTGAGCCTAGGCAGCCGAAGGCCAAGCCGCGGGACCTCACGCGCCTGGACCTCGCCCTGGCATGCCCCGAGCCGCTGATGTCGGTGGAGTATTGCGTGCAAGCCCACCTGAGCGAGCCGGACGCGCCGGTGCACTATGTGGAGAACGGCCTGATCAATTCGCTGTTCGGCCTGCTGTGCTGGGACGTGATCTTCGCGCCGCTGCCGGGGGCGTTTTTCCACCCCTTCCAGCGCGGGCCCGCCGACCTGCACAGCGAAGACTTCCAGCAACGCCGCGCCGCGCTGTTCAGCGCCTGCTTCGAGCAACTGAGCGACGAGCGCTACAAAGCCACCATCCGCCAACGCTACGTGGACAAATGGGGGCTGCAATCGCCCTTCGTGTTCTGGAACCTGCTCAGCGAAGAGCTGCTGGAGCAAGCCCTGACGTGCCTGCCCGCCGAGCATCTGCGCTACTGGTTCGAGCGGCTGCTGCTGGACATCCGTGCCAACCGCACCGGCATGCCCGACCTGATCCAGTTCTGGCCGGCGCAGAAAACCTACCGCATGATCGAGGTCAAAGGCCCTGGCGACCGGCTGCAGGACAACCAGCTGCGCTGGCTGGAGTTCTGCGGTGAATACCAGATGCCGGTCACGGTCTGTTACGTGCGCTGGGCAGAGTCCGCTTGAGCTATAGCGTGGCGGTGCGGGCGTTGTGCGAGTTCACGGCCAAGGTCGGGGACCTGGACCTGCGCTTTACCCCGTCGCCCAGCGCCCAGGAAGGCATCGTCGGCCATCGCACGGTGGCGTCGCGGCGCAGCGCGCACTATCAGAACGAAGTGGCGCTGGAAGGCGAGTACGCGCAGCTCAAGGTACGCGGCAGGGCCGACGGCTACGACCCGGACAGCAACCGCCTGGAAGAAGTGAAAACCTATCGCGGTGACCTCCAGGCCCAGCCGGCCAACCATCGGCAGCTGCACTGGGCGCAGGCCAAAGTCTACGGCTGGTTGATGTGTCAGAAGCTCGGTCTCAATGAGATTGAGCTGGCGCTGGTGTACTTCGACATCGTCGGCGAAGGCGAAACCCTGCTCACGCAGCGTTTCACCGCGCCCGAGCTCGAGCACTTCTTCAACCAGCAATGCGCGCTGTTTCTGGACTGGGCCCAGCAGCAAATGCAGCATCGCGAGGCGCGCAACCACGCCGCCCAAGGATTGGTCTTTCCCCACGCAGAGTTTCGCAGCGGCCAGCGTGTGCTGGCCGAGTCGGTCTACAAAGCGGTGTGTACCGGCCGCTGCCTGATGGCCCAGGCGCCCACCGGCATCGGCAAGACCGTCGGTACGCTGTTTCCGATGCTCAAGGCCCTGGCACCGCAGCAGTTGGACAGGCTGTTCTTTCTCACCGCCAAGACCCCCGGCCGCAAGCTGGCGCTGGACGCCGCCCAGGTGCTGTACGACAGCAGCCCCGACTTGCCTTTGCGCGTGCTGGAACTGGTGGCGCGGGACAAGGCGTGCGAGCACCCGGACAAAGCCTGCCACGGCGAATCGTGCCCGCTGGCCAAGGGCTTTTACGACCGTTTGCCCGCTGCGCGCCAAGCCGCTTCCAAGATTCGCCTGCTCGATCAGCATAATCTGCGCGAGGTGGCGCTGGCCCACGACGTCTGCCCGTATTACCTGAGCCAGGAAATGGCGCGCTGGACCGACGTGGTGGTCGCCGACTACAACTACTACTTCGATTTTGGCGCGATGCTCTTTGGCTTGGCCCAGCTCAACCAGTGGCGGGTCGCGGTGCTGGTGGACGAAGCCCATAACCTGGTCGAGCGGGCGCGTTCGATGTACAGCGCCAGCCTCGATCAGTACAGCCTCAAGACCCTGCGCGAGCGCGCGCCCGAGGCGCTGAAAAAGCCCTTGCAACGTCTGAACCGTGAGTGGAACGCGTTGCACAAGGATCAGCTCGCGCCGTATCAGGCCTACGCGGCCAAACCCGACAAGCTGCTCCAGGCCCTGAGCCTGTGTGCCAGCGCCATGGGCGATCACTTCAACGACCACCCCGAGGCCCTCAGCGGCGAGCTGCAAGCCTTCTACTTCGAAGCGCTGCAATTTGCCAAGGTGGCCGAGCTGTTCAATGAGCATTTCATTTTCGACATCAGCAAGCGTCAGTTCAGCGGCAAGCGCAGCAGCTCTACCTTGTGCCTGCGCAACGTGGTGCCGGCCGAATTCATCCGGCCCAGGTTGAGCGCCGCGCGCAGCAGCGTGCTGTTTTCCGCGACCCTGAGCCCACGCCACTATTACGCCGACTTGCTCGGGCTGCCGACCGACACCGCCTGGGTCGACGTCGAGTCGCCGTTCAAGGCCGAGCAACTGCACGTGAGCATCGTCGAGCGCATTTCCACGCGCTTCGTGCACCGCCAAGCGTCGCTGGAGCCCATCGTGGAACTGATCGCCCGGCAATTCGCTGAGCAACCCGGCAACTACCTGGCGTTTTTCTCGAGCTTCGATTACCTGCAACAAGTGGCGCAGTTGATGGCCGAGCGTCATCCGCAGGTCACGCTGTGGTTGCAATCGCGGGGTATGGCCGAGGCGCAGCGCCAGGCCTTTCTCGACCAGTTCACCCAGCATAGCCAGGGCATCGGGTTTGCCGTGCTGGGCGGTGCTTTCGGCGAGGGCATCGATTTGCCCGGTGCGCGCTTGATCGGGGCGTTTGTCGCCACCCTGGGCTTGCCGCAACTCAACCCGGTGAATGAACAGATGAAGGCGCGCATGGGCGCCATTTTCGGCGCGGGGTACGATTACACCTACCTGTACCCCGGTATCCAGAAAGTCGTGCAAGCGGCGGGGAGGGTGATCCGCAGCCAGCACGACCGCGGCGTGGTGATGTTGATCGACGACCGTTTCGGCGACGCGCGCGTGCGGCAGTTGTTGCCCAGTTGGTGGTCGATCGGTCGCTAGACCCATTGTGGGAGGGGGGCTTGCCCCCGATAGCGGTGGGTCAGCTACAAATAAGCTGGCTGAGAGACCTCCATCGGGGGCAAGCCCCTCCCACATTTGCACGGTGTTGGGGCTTAAACCACTTCCAGGTAGGAGCTTTGTATCGCCCGCGCCAACTCGCGCACCGTGTCGATAAAGTCCGTCAGCCGCGTGTGCAGCCCGTCTTCGAGGATCTCATCGATCCCGGTGTACCTCAGCCGCGCTTCGAACTCCGCCGCCAGGCGCTGCGCCGTGCGCCCGTAACTGCCGGGCAGGTCGGCGAGGATATGGCTCAATTCCTCGATGCACGCGTGCAGCGAGCGCGGCACGTCGCTGCGCAACAGCAGCAGCTCCGACACCGAGCGTGCATTCAGTGCGTTCGGGTAAAGCTCCGTATACGCCTCGAACGACGATAACGCGCGCAACAGGGCGCTCCACTGGTAATAACCACGTGCCGACAGATCGCTGACTTCTTCGGACTCTTCACCGAACATTTCATAGCGCGCATCCAGCAGGCGCAGGGTGTTATCCGCACGTTCGACAAAGGTGCCCAGGCGAATGAACCGATAGGCGTCATTGCGCATGATGGTGCCGGAGGTTGCACCGCGAAACAGGTGCGAGCGTTGCTTGACCCAGTCACAGAAATGGCTGATGCCATGCCGCGCCAGGCCGCCGGCGGCGATGCTGCGCATTTCCAGCCAGGTGGCGTTGAGGTTTTCCCACATGTCGGCGGTGATGCGCCCGCGCACGGCGTGTGCATTGCCCCGGGCGGCGCGCAGGCAGTTGTAGATGCTGGCCGGGTTTTCTTCGTCGAGGGCGAAGAAATGCAGCATGCGTTCGGCGTCCAGTTGCTTGTGGCGTTCCAGGTAACTGTCCAGGGTGCCGCTGCTGAGCAGCGACATCGCCAGTTCGTCCAGGCCATCGCTGCGCCCGGCGTGGGGCATCAGCGACAGCGAATAACTGACTTCGAGCATGCGTGCCAGGTTCTCGGCGCGTTCCAGGTAGCGCGACATCCAGTACAGATCTGCGGCGGTTCTACTCAACATACTCAGCCCTCCACCACCCAGGTGTCCTTGGTTCCGCCGCCTTGCGACGAATTGACGATCAGCGAGCCTTCCTTCAGCGCGACCCGGGTCAGGCCACCGGGCACCAGGCGCGTTTCCTTGCCCGACAGCACAAATGGGCGCAGGTCGATATGCCGTGGCGCGATGCCGTTTTCGACAAAGGTCGGGCAGGTCGACAGGCTCAGGGTCGGCTGGGCGATGTAAGCGTGGGGGCGGGCCTTGATGCGCTGGCGGAAGTCCTCGATCTCGGCGGCGGTGGACGCCGGGCCGACCAGCATCCCGTAGCCGCCCGAGCCCTGGGTTTCCTTGACCACCAGTTGCGCAAGGTTGGCCAGCACGTGGGACAGTTCATCGGGCTTGCGGCACTGGAAGGTCGGCACGTTTTGCAGCACCGGCTCTTCATCCAGATAGAAGCGGATCATTTCCGGCACATAGGGGTAGATCGACTTGTCATCGGCCACACCGGTGCCGATGGCGTTGGCCAGCACCACATTGCCGGCGCAATAGGCCGCCACCAGGCCGGGTACGCCGAGCATTGAATCGGGATTGAAGGCCTTGGGGTCGAGAAAGGCGTCGTCGATACGCCGGTAAATCACGTCCACCGGCTTGGGGCCGTCGGTGGTGCGCATGAATACCTTGAGGTCGTGCACGAACAGGTCGGCGCCTTCCACCAGTTCCACGCCCATTTCCCGGGCCAGGAACGCATGTTCGAAGAAGGCACTGTTGAAGCGCCCTGGCGTGAGTACGACCACGTTGGGGTTGTCCAGGCGGCTGGAGCTTTTGAGGGTCTTGAGCAGCAGGTTGGGGTAGTGGTCCACCGGCGCGATGCGCTGCCTGGCGAACACTTCCGGGAACAGGCGCATCATCATCTTGCGGTCTTCGAGCATGTAGCTCACGCCGCTGGGGGTGCGCAGGTTGTCTTCGAGTACGTAATAGGTGCCGTCACCGTCGCGCACCAGGTCGACGCCGGAGATGTGCGAGTAAATGTCGCGGTGCAGGTCCAGGCCGACCATCGCCTGTTGATACCCCTCGTTACCCAGCACCTGATCAGCGGGGATGATCCCGGCCTTGATGATGCGCTGGTCGTGGTAGATATCGGCGAGGAACATGTTCAACGCGGTGACCCGCTGGATACAGCCGCGCTCGATCAGGCTCCATTCACTGGCGGGGATGCTGCGCGGGATGATGTCGAAGGGGATCAGGCGTTCGGTGTCTTGCTCGTCACCGTACAGAGTGAAGGTGATCCCGGCGCGGTGGAACAGCAAATCAGCCTCACGGCGCCGCTGGGCCAGCAACTCCGGCGGCGTATTGGCCAGCCAGCGCGAGAAATCCTGATAGTGCGCCCGGCACACGCCGTCTGCGTCATTCATTTCATCGAAGAAAGATCGAGCCATTCCAGTACCTTGTCAGTGCCCAGGGTTGCTGGGTGGCACTGCCGCTTTAAAAAACGCATTTTTTTATGAGCCTGTGGCTGAGGGTGCCAACGGGCCTGGTCCTT
Organism: Pseudomonas sp. R5-89-07; assembly: GCF_003851685.1. Classification (NCBI taxonomy): domain Bacteria; kingdom Pseudomonadati; phylum Pseudomonadota; class Gammaproteobacteria; order Pseudomonadales; family Pseudomonadaceae; genus Pseudomonas; species Pseudomonas sp. R5-89-07. Next base: position 2,952,277 of record NZ_CP027727.1, read on the forward strand.
ACTTTCTTATGGAGTCGGCTCTGGGTCGGGGGGTAACGAATGCTCCTGTTTACCGGCAGATGAATGGTTTAAGCAAAGCGTGTGCCGAAACCGCCAAGTCAGCGCGATACCCCGTGGCGAAGGAGCTTGCTCCCGCTGGGCTGCGAAGCGGCCCCCTGAGCAGTCCTCTCATTGCTCAAAAGCGCTCCAATTTGGTGCGTGAAAAACTTGAACTTCACCCAGGCCGGGTTCTTCTAATCAAGTCTTGAAACCACGTGGAGCCCGTCGTGCCCAGAATCATTTCACCGCACACTCCGGAAGCGGCCCTAACCGACCACAGCGAGCATAACGCCAAGATCTTCGGTTCGCCCAAGGACCGGCTCGATTTCTATCGTCGCGAAATCCAATACGAAACCAGCATCCTGGCCAACCGCACCGACGCCTACCTCACCGCGCAGTCATTTCTGGTGATTGCCTTCGTCTCCGGGATGGGCAATCTCAACCCGGAGTGGGGCAAGTTGTTCACCCTGGTGGTGCCGGTTTTTCTCGCGGCGCTGGGCATTCTCAGCTCCCTCAACGCCTGGCCCGGCATTCGCGCCGCCTACGAGATCATCGATCACTGGCACTACAAGCAAAGCGAGCTGCTGCGCAGTGAGCCGGTCATGGGCATGGCGTACGATGACTCGCCGTTGTTTTCCGAAATGGAATCGACCCACAAGGGCTATCGCAAGTCGCTGCTGTTTTCCATGCGCGCGCCGTGGTTGTTCATGGTGTTCTGGCTGGTGTTGGGCTTCTACGCGTTCTATATCCAGGTCGACAACCCGTTGCGATGAGCAATCGGACGGAACTTCACGCGTTAACGCAGCGCCTTAGTTTTACGTGTTACCTATTTTCTACAGGCCTGCAAAGAGGTGCGCCATGCCCACAGATAACGATCCCCAGACCGATAACCGCAACGACCCGGCGATTGACGGTGGCGAGCCGGCCCCCGGCACCGCCGCCGATGCACCCAAGGATCCAGCGCCGGCGAGCGATCCCGTGGCCAAGGAAAACGACTACAGTCCAGACTTCAAGCCTGAGCCGCTCGAGCCCAAGCCTGAAACCGATGCCGATATCGATACGCAAGGCGGTTAGAGGAACACGTCATGTCAAAAGAACTGGACGAAGAACTCAACGATCCTGGCAATGAAGACCCCGGCTCGTTGATGGACGATGCGCAAGTGCCGCTCAACGATCTGGATGAAGCGGCGGACGTCGGCAATACCGAGGATCAGGACTGACCGGTGGCGCGCCTTGCGCCAGGCCGGGTAGAGGTTGAACAAGGGGCGATCAGCCAGTCTTCCAGGAATGGTCGGCCCCTGGTTTCACGTTGAATTTATGGCGAAGCGGGAAATAATGCTCGCTCATTTTATTTATCTGGCTGCGCAGTAGTGGGGGCGGCGCAATGCCCTCTTTTAAATACAAGTTCCGGGCTCTCTCCTCGTTGTTCACGACCGGTCCAGACGAGACCAACTCTCCATCCACAACCTTGGTGTCTTTTGCGAGCCCTTCCAGTCCCAGATCGTACATATCAGGTCGTTTCACTTTGAGTGTGTCGTTGAGCAGGGTAGGGCCCGTCGTTTCGAATAGTTTTTTCGCGTATGTATCGAGATCAGCGGTAAATGCGCCACCGTCGATAGACTGTCGGGCTACAGGGCGGTTGTTCACAAAATAGGGTTTATTCGCGGTAAACCGCTTATGCATTTCGGTAAGGATGTCTTTCATCAAAGGGTTGCCAGGCTGGGTGGCAAAGTTACTGGTGTTGTAGAAAGGTTTATAGCCGGTGGCCCGATGCACAACCGCGTTACCGAGCAGCACATCATTGGGCCCTGCCATCAAGGCGGCGGAATCGACGTTGGCTTGGATGATGTCATCAGTGTCCAGGTAAACCCCGCCATGCTTGTGCATGATTTGATAGCGCGCGACATCCGAAGCGGCCGACAGATTTTTACCTTGCCCTTGTCGGAAGTAACTATAAATTTCGTCAGTTTTCAACTGCGTGTAAAGGGCATCCTCATGAAGGTTTTTCACCGTCACGCCGGGGGCTGTGTTTTTCAGGGTGGCTTTTATCTTTTCAAAAATTTCTGGAGCGTCGGCGTCAACATGGAGGGTCGAGGTATATCCGGGCGCATGCAGGCTGTTTTTAGCCAGGTTGTCCGCCAAATGGGGGGGGGGAGGTCCTGGCCGCCCCAAAAGTAATGCAAGTTCTGGGGTAACGGGGTGACCTCTTTCGGGAGTTTCGGGATCGCCGAAACATCGATGAATTTGTAGTGATGAGCGTCTGCCTTTTTAGCGCTGAGAAACTCATGGACGCTGCCTCGCTGCCACTTTCCTTTAGGACTTCTCCAGAAATAGGGAGGAATTTGCGCACCGGCGTCCAGGCTTGGCGTGAGACCTCGCCAGGCGCCGGATGAACTGTCAAAGTTGACGGCGTGATCGACACCGTTGACGTTGACGCTGAAAGGCGAGGCAGCGTTTTCCACCACCTTGATATCGTCCATTGGCACAACATAGGTGTTATCCCCCAATCGCCATCGCGTATGAAATTCCTGCCCGCCCCCCAACAAGCCGACCGACCTGGAGCGCGGCTCCCACCCGGAAATGCCGAGATCCTTGACCGGTATGTCAGGGCCCTTGCCCGAGGGGTGGAGGATAAACCGCTGGCCGTCCTTGACCTTGGACTCATACAGCGTTCCATCGACCTTTACGTATTCCTTTTTACTGCGGCCTTGATACACGTTGCCCTGCAGGCCTTTGCTCGACAGCTCTCGCTGTTCGATGTACTTGGCTTGATACCCCAACAACTCGGCATCCGCGACCCGTACCTCACCACTGGCCGCTACCCGACTGGGGGTGAAGTCTGTCACCGGAGGGCCGACCGGTAGTTTTTTCAGAGGGTCGTATTGATGCCAATTGCCCTGAAACATCACGACATTACCTTCAACACTCTTCTGTCCGACCTTGAATGTCCCGGTAGCGGCCAAGCCATGTCGCTGGCTGACGGCCTTTATCATGTCGTTGCTGCCGATCGCTTCCAACCCTCCCTCTTGGCCAGCCCTGAACTGATCAAGGGGCTTGCCATAGGCCTGTTGCGTACGCGGGTCAAAAGCGAACCACTTTTGCGTCCCCTCGTCGAATTTGGCCAGGGCAGGAATGTCACCTCCGTTAGCGGCCAACTTGTAGGTTCCTTCAGCAATATCGGGCCTTTTGGCCAGTTTCAGCAGGTCGACACTGCGGTTGGAGCGTAGCTGCTTGATACCCCTATAGCTTGCGTAGGTTGCCTTTTTCCCGAGACTTACAGCGCCCCGCGCCAGGTCAGCAACACCGTCCAACGGGTTCAGTGCGCTGAGCGCCGAGCGCCCGATGATTTTCACGACCCTACCGACTTTTGCGAGCGCCGATGAACCCCGTGCCAGGCCACTCAAGCCTTTGAGGGCGCCACCGAAGCCAACCACGAAACCAAAGATATCGACGGCCAGTTCGATGAGTCCTTCCTTGGTGTTACCCGCTATCAGATTCTCGATGGCTGACTTGAAAGGAACCAAGCCCAGCACGATTTTTTCAATGGTCTCGTGAAGCGGGACCTCGGTATCAAAGGTCGTGGTCCCCCGAGCGTGATTTTCTACCGCAGGCAGTTCCATATCTGCAAACAGCGTGTCAATGATGTATTGGATCCTGGGCTCGTTGAAAACGTCAGGCGCATCTTGCTCACCTGTTCTTTCGTCGGTGATGCCTGGCGGGTGCTCTCCCGCTGGCTTGACCAGATCGTATCGCTGGCCCAGTTGAGGAAGGGTGCCGTTTTTCGGCGGGTAGTCGGTATAGGTCTGGTCGGGGCGCTGGGTCACCGTGGCGTTGATCCGATCGATCGCATAGGTCATGGTCTTGCCGTTGCGCTCGACTTCATAGAGCAATACGCCTTCTTCAACTCGCTTGGGATGGTCGGCGCGGTGATACCTGATGTGCTTGCGAGGGGTGATTTTGCCGTTCACCAGATTATCGATATCCTCCGGCGACGCTTTGGAAAACATATGTTTGAACTGAGCGGTCTTGACGATCTTCAAGGCACTCAAGAATTCATCGAATTGCGGCTTGAACAGTTCTCTGGGGCGCGGCAGGGTTTTCAGCGTTTGAGATACACTTTGAAGGTCGAACTCTTTTGATGAGGATACCCAGGCTGCTGGCCGTGAATCGGGTTGTTCCTCGTTTTCCTTGGATACGAATAGATTTTTGATGTTGCGTACTTCTTCTGCCCAGAACTCGGCCCGGTTCGGCGTCCAGAAAAGCGGCCGGCCATCGATGTAGCTGTCCAGTATCGAGTAAGGTCCGGGATAGCGTTTGTGAGGAGGATCTACGCTGATGCATTTTTCCTCGAACAGCTTCGGGTCCATATGCGGCAGCGCTTTTTTCAACTGCTCCAGGGCTATTTCCCTGACCGTTGGCAGACTACCGAGTTGTGTGTCGGATGCCTTCTGCAGCTCCCTGAGCTGCGAATTGAACGCTTCGCTCACCTGGGTCATTACGTCGGGGGTCAACGGCGGCTTTCTACCGCTGGCGATGGCCCACTCCTTGAGCGCCGCGTTCTGGGCAGAATACTCGATTTGACGCTCCTGCTCGCTGATCGGTGCGACGCTGGCTTCAAGCATGACTTGCAAATAGCTGACACCACCTGTCGTCGCACCGGGCGCTTTTTCTTCGATGCGCCCAACGGCGGTGGAGAAACTGACCCAACTGTGACTGCCGATAACGACTTCGTTGGGAATATCCTTGACCAGGAATTCCGGTGCCCTGCTGGCCAGCAGTATGTGCGCCAGAATGGCGGCCGTTTCGGCGGATGAGGCCTTGCCGGTGGCGAGCAGATGAGCCTCCAGTTCCTTGACAACCGTAGAGGCCGTTTTGCCGCGGTTTTCAGGGGAGAGCAGGCGATAGCCTTCAATCGTCACCCCATCGCCGTTGTCTTCGTTGCTCTCCAGGTTCAAGGCCGCGAGCAGCCAATCGTCGGCGCTCCCTTTGACCTCGCGCGCCTCGAAGGCAGCCTGAATTGCTTCGCCCAGTGCCTTGCTCCGAGGCTCGGCGATCAGGCTATCGATCAACTTGCGTGGATCGCCCAGGTCCGCAGACGTGATCACCCTGCCATTGAGCAGGTATTCCAGGACATTTTTGAATGGGCTCACAAGGATGTTACCGAACTTGCCCGTGCGAATGTCTGCCTTCAGTTGCTGCCGGCTGCGCGCATCAAGCGGCACTGGCCATGCCAGCGCGCCTCCCAGGTCGCCATTGGCGGGAGAGGTGGGGGGAGGTGTGGAAAGCGCGGTTGCCAAGTTGGCCAGCGAATCGTGATCGGTGGGAATATCCCAGCCATGATCCTGCAAGAATTGAAAAACACTGATCTTGTTCGAGGGGTGATCATCGCCGGATAGGTAGGTTCTATCAGCCGACAGCGCGATTTTTCGCTGCTTCAACGTGGTTTCGAGTGCCCCCGGTTCTTCGAGGTCGTCCTTGGGAGACTTGGCCAGGCTGTGTAACTCGATGATCACCCGCTCGCGGTTGAGAATATCGCCCAACAACGCTTTCTGGTGGAGCAGCGCGTCTTCGCTACGTGAATCGAAATAGCTGGCGTCGGTGTCGGCATCCACGGGTTTGAAGCCCCAGTTGCGCAGGATGTCTTGGGCCTGTGTACGCAGACCGCTCGCGGTAGGCGCCGGCGACTCTTGTAGATAAAAACGCGCGATCAGCGATCCCGGAATCTGCTCATCCTGAAGAACCGCCTGCGGTACGAAGGCGGTATCAGGATGCCCCGTGCAGATAACGTATGCGGCGTGAAGGATAGGCTCACGAATGGCGGCCCATTGCCGGTCTTCTTGGCCAACCGTGTGAAGCTTCTGTTCCGGGTCCAGATGTCGGTGGCGTTTGAAGGAGACTTCGCCTGTCTGGGTATTGAGTGTCAGCGACGTAATGTCGATCCCTTTGTCTCGAACCCATTGGAGCACACCGGGTAACTGGAGGGCGTTTTTCAACTGCTCCCGCCACTGGCCGAAGGTGGAGTGTGGAGCAACCGCGTTGACCCTCACATCCGTACCGGCCGTGGCCGCGCGCAGCAATGCAGCGTGATACTCTACAGCCAACTGGCGATCGCCTGCGGCCCGGGAGTTATCCTCCGTTTGCGGCGCGGGCGCCGCCTGTGTCGGGCCGGAGAGCGGCTCGGAGGGGATGTCTGCCCGCGGCAGGAATCGGTTGGCTTGTGAGGCAATGGGGCTGAAAGTGGGGTTCATAGGTTCTGGCATCTCTGGGGCAAGTAGGCTCCAAGGCATCGATCTCCTGGGCGTATCCCCTAAGTAACTACCGCCCCTCTGCGGTTCCAGTGACTGTTAATACAGTGCTAACAGTTTATTTCCGGGAGTCGTCTCTTCGCTGCGTGACGCTCGTACCACGCCAGCATCGGCTGGGTGCTCAGGCCATGCACAACAATGCTCAGGGCGATCACTGATACCGTGAGGTCCACGGCTACCGCGCTGCTGGTGCCGATCAGACCGTGATTAAGGGCATAGAACAGGTAGAAAATACTGCCGATCCCACGAATGCCGAACCAGCCCATCAAACCGCGCTGACGGAGATCGATCAGGCGTCCCCAAGGCATTGCCAGTACGCTCAGCGGCCTGATCACGCAGAACAACAACGCCGCTACTGGCACTGCGCGCCAGTCCCAATGACTGGCAAGCACGAGGCCCAGCACCGTCACCAGAAACACTTCCATTGAACGCTCTATCAGCCCGCCGAACGCCAGCATGTCGCCCATCATGACCCCGGCGGCAATTTGCGTATCTTCCAGCGCGCTGACATCGCCGTGCAAGGCTTTTTCCGGCGCCACTTCCAGATGCCCGACCACGGGTTGGGCCAGATGCTCGGACGGTGTCTGCGCTTTGCCGCTGGATTTGAATTCGGCCTGGCGCAACCCCAATCCTGCGGCGAACACCGACAGGAAACCGTAGCCGCCCACGGCCTGCGCGCTCACATACGCCAGGGCGATCAGCGCCAGCGTCAGGTAGTCATTGGGTGACGAGGTGCTGTCGGCATTGATCAGGCGCATGCGCAAGGTTACCCGGCCGATGCCACGGCCCATCCAGTAGCCGATCAACAGCCCGACCGGCACTGCCCACAGCAGGTTTTTCAACACCCAACCGCCGAACCAGTCGCCATCAAAACCGCCGTGCTGCATGAGCAGCAGGCCGAAGATTACAAAGGGAAAGGCCGTGCCGTCGTTCAGGCCGGCTTCACCGGACAAGCCGAAGCGCAGCGGGTCGTCGTCCTGGGCATTGTTGACCTGAACCAGGCCGGCCAGCACCGGGTCCGTTGGTGCGAGCATGGCGCCGACCAGCAATGACACGCCCCACGACAGCGCAAACAAATAATGTAGCGCCAGGCACACGCCGAGGATGGTCAACAGCATCACCGGCCCCGCCATGCCGAAGGCGATACGCCAGGTGCGGTGCTTGAGGGGCAGGCGCAGTTTCAGGCCGCTGACGAACAGCGAAAACAGTACCGCGACTTCGGTCAGGTGCTCCATCCAGCGGGCGGAGCCCTTGATGTCCAGGTGCAGCAAAGCCGCGCCCATCGGGCCGATTGCGATCCCCAGCAACAGGCACACCGCCGAGGTGGTCACCGGCATCCAGCGCAGGTAGGAGGAGGTGAGGGCCAGTATCAGCAAAATCGCCCCGAGTACGGCCAACCATAGAATAAACGTCATCGAGCGTGCGTCCGGCCCTGGTCTATGCAGGTTGGAGGGGCATGGTCCGATACTGGTTCAATGCGCTTTGCCGCTGGCTACCAAAAGTGCCTGCCGTGGGCGCCGGCTTCATTGGTCAAAGCGCGACCCGCGCTGTTTCAAGCGACGCATCCCACTGTCCAGATGCGCCCGCGCACTGGCCGGATCGCCTTCGCGCATCTGCTCATACGCACGCTGCGCTACCGCCGAGTCGATCGGCTTCAGTGGTTGCCCGCTGGCCATGGCCTTGAGCTGCACCTGGGCCGCGCGCTCCAGGTAGTACAAATCATCCCAGGCTTGGGCGATGTTCGGCGCGGCGACCATCACCCCATGGTTTTTCAGGAACAGGATATCGGCATTGCCGAGCGCAGCCGCGATACGTTGGCCCTCGAGGTTATCCAGGGCCAGGCCGTTGTAATGCTCATCCACCGCCGTGCGCCCGTAGAATTTCAGCGCGGTTTGCCCCAGCCACAACAGCGGTGGACCTTGCAGCAGGCACAGGGCGGTGGCATTGGGCATATGGGTGTGGAAGGCAGCCTTGATCCGCGGCTGGCGCAGGTGCAGTTGGGCATGGATGTAAAACGCGGTGGCCTCGGGCAGGCCGTGACCTTCGATCACATTGCCGGCGAAGTCACACACCAGCAAATCGGAGGCGGTGATTTCGTCGAAGGCGTAGCCGTACGGATTGACGAAAAACAGCCCATCATGTCCCGGCACCATCGCCGAAAAATGATTGCAGATGCCTTCTTCCAGACCGTGCAACGCGGCCAGTTGCAGGCACGCGGCAAGCTCTACACGGGCTTCGATGGCGGCGCTGCTGTCGAGGTTCAGGCGCCCGGCGCGCGGGCTGGATGAGGTGGGCGTAAAGGTGTGGGCCATGATTCACCATCCCAGGGAGTTGAACAGGGCGGGCACGGCGTCGAGCGTCGGCAGGATCGCATCGGGACGATAATCGGCCAGCAGTTGGCGGCCGGTGCCACGGTCGATCCACACGCAGCGAAACCCCATGTCCCGCGCGGCGGCGTGGTCCAGGTGCGGGCTGGCGCAGATATGCACCACCTGGTCCAGGCTGACGCCCAATTGTGCGTAGGCATAATCGAACAAACGCCGATTCGGCTTATACGCCCCGGCCTGCTGCGCAGTGATCACCCGGTCGATATGGCCGCCCAACTGGGCGACATTGCCTGCAATCACGTCATCGTCAGTGTTGGAAACAATGCACAGCTTGTAGCCCAGCGCCTTGAGCTGTCCCAGGGTCGCCACCACTTCGGGGAACGGTGGCATGGCGCTGATGCTGTCGGTCAGGCGTCTGCCGTCCTGTTCGTCGGCGGGCAGGCCGCAAGCCTGCAATGCCCTTTGCAGGCTTAGCCCCGCCAGGGTCCGAAAGTGACGATGGGGCGGTGTTTGTTCCAAGGCATGTTCATGCTGGTCGTAAAGACTGATCAGGGTTTCACGGTCGACCTGATGCTCACCTTTGGCATCGAGGATGCGATCGATCGCGCTGCGCAGACCTTCATCCCATTGAATCAGCGTGCCGTAGCAGTCAAAGGTCAACCATAGCGGGCGGGGCGAGTGTTCGAGGGGCATGGGGCACCTGTACCAGAGCGTGAATGACCCGGACAGCATAGGCAGCCTGGAGATCAGTTGAAAATTAAATTAACCTCTAGATCACAGTTGAATTATAAATATGAAGGTCGCCACTATGTTTGATCTCGAACTGCTGCACAGCCTGGTCTGCGTGGTGGACGAAGGCAGCTTCACCCGTGCCGCCGAACGCGTGCATCGCACCCAATCCACCGTCAGCCAGCAGATTCGCAAGCTCGAAGAGAGCGTCGGGCAAGTGCTGTTGGTGCGGGATCGCTCCGGCCAGCACGTCAGCCCGACGGAGCATGGCGAGCTGCTGACCCAGTACGCACGGCGCCTGCTCAATCTGTCCCGGGAAGCCCGTGACGCCCTGAGCACCGAGGCCAGTGTGGTGCCGGTACGCTTGGGCGTGCCGGAGGATTTCGACGCTGCGCGCATGGCCTCGATGCTTTCGGGGTTTGTCCGCGCCCGCCCTGAAGCGCGGCTGGAAACGGTCAGCGGCATGAGCTGCGACCTGCGCCGCCAGTTGGAGCGCGGCGAGATCGATATTGCTCTGGTCAAGCGTGAAGTCGGCGCCGGCGAATGCCACGCCAGTTGGCCCGAGCCTTTGGTGTGGGTGTGCGGCGAAGGCCAGGACCTGCACGTCGGCACCTTGCCCCTGGCCCTGTTCCCCCAGGGCTGCATTTACCGCCAGCGCGCGATCCGCGTCTTGGACAAGGCCCGCCGCAGCTGGCGCGTGGCGTTTGGCAGCCACAGCCTCACCGGGATCCAGGCAGCGGTCACCTGCGGCCTCGGTGTGAGCATCCTGCCCCAAAGCGCGGTGCTGAACACCCACCGCGTCTGCACGGAACTGCCGCCGGTGCCGCCGTCGGAGTTGGCGCTGGTCACCGGCGCGCAGCGCTTGAATGCCACCCATCACAGCCTGCTTGACTGCCTGCGCGACGAAATTTCACGCACCGGCCAGACGCTCCAGTAGCAGGCGCTCCAGGGTGGCCGCCGACAGCGGTCGGCTGAACAGGTAGCCCTGGATCTGATCGCAGCCGGCTTCCTTCAAAAACGCCAGTTGCGCCTGGGTTTCCACGCCTTCGGCCACCACCCGCAGGTTCAGGCTGTGGGCCAGTTCGATGATGGTGCGGGTGATCGCCGCGTCCTGGTGGTTGGTGGTGACTTCGCGGATAAACGCGATATCGATTTTCAACGTGTCGATGGGAAAACGGCGCAGGTAGGCCAGGCTTGAATAGCCGGTGCCGAAATCATCAATGGAAATTTTCACGCCCATGGTGCGCAGACGCTGCAGGCTGGCGATAGTGTGCTGGGTGTTCTCCATCAGCGAGCCTTCGGTCAGTTCGACCTCCAGGCAGTGGGCTTGAACACCGGTCCTGGCCAGGCTATGCGCGATATCGGCAATCAAGTCGCCCTCGATCAGTTGATGGCCTGATACGTTGACCGACACTTCCACCGCGCCCACGGCGCCGCGTTGCCACGTGGCGATCTGCTGGCAAACACTGTCGATCACCCAGCGCCCGACGGTCACGATCAGGCCCAGGCTTTCCAGCAGGGGGACGAACACGGCCGGGGACACCGCTCCATAACCTGGGCGATCCCAGCGCAGCAAGGCTTCCAGGGCGCATATCTGGCCACCGGCCAGCTCGATCTTGGGTTGGTAATGCAGGGAGAAATCATGCTGTTCAACCGCCAGGCGCAAGTCTTTTTCCAGGTCTTGACGCGCCAGGTCATGCACGCTCATGCCGGTTTTTTCATCGGTGTGCCGCTGCAGTTGCTGCTCCAGCATCAGGCTGTGGTTTTTCAGCTCGTCGCCACGGGCCTTGAGTCGCAGCAGGTTGCGCACTCGCAGCCATAACTCGACGCGCTCCACCGGCTTGCTGAGGAACTCCTCGGCGCCGGTTTCCAGCCCGCTGACGCGGGCGCTGGGCTCACTCAGGGCCGAGAGCATGATGATCGGGATGTTGGCCGTGGTTTCGTCAGCCTTCAAGTGGCTCGCCACTTCGTAGCCGTCCATGCCCGGCATCATGATATCCAGCAGAATCAGGTCCGGCGGCTGTTGCGCTACCAGGCGCAGAGCCTCTTCTCCGCTGTCGGCGCTCAGGGTCTGGTAGCCCTCGTGCTGCAGCAGGGTTTCCAGCAGCTTGCGTACCTGGGGGTCATCGTCAACGATCAACAGCGTGGCGGGTTGACTGGCCATGGAGAGGGCTCATGTGAGGGGGTTGATAGTCTTTTGCAGCAAGCTGTCGATCACCTGGTACAGCTCTTTGTAGCGCAGCGGCTTGATGATGTAGGCATCGCAACCGGCCAGGCGGGTTTTTTCCCTGTCCTCCTTCATGGCCATGGCGGTGAGGGCGATCACCGGGATATGGGCAGTGACGGGGTCTTGCTTGAGCAAGGTAGTGGCGGCCAGGCCGTCCATGCCCGGCAGTTGGATGTCCATCAGGATCAGCGCTGGTTGTTGTTCCCGGGCCAGGGTCAGGCCGATTTCGGCATCGGCGGCCCAGAGTACCGTGTGCCCGGCGTTGATCAGCAGCAGGCGGGCCAGGCGCATGTTCGCCTCGTTGTCTTCGACGATCAGGATGTGGGCCATGACGCCTCCGGTGCACGATGCAACGGCAGCCATACCACGAAGCGAGCGCCCAGGCCTTCGCGGCTGGCCACGGCGACGCTGCCGCCATACAGGTCGCTCAGTTGCTTGACCATTGCCAGCCCCAGGCCCGTGCCTTCAAACTTGCGCGCCAGGCTGCTGTCGATCTGGCTGAAGGCCTTGAACAGCTTGCTCATGTCGTCCTCGGCGATGCCGATGCCGGTGTCGCTCACGCTCAGCTCCAGGAACCGCTGGTGCGCGCTGGGGGGCAGGGCGAACCCGTGCGTCGGCCAATCTCCAGGTATGTGGCCGACCCCGGCGCGGCTGACTTCGCGCACCGTCAACGTCACACAGCCGCCGTGTTCACTGAACTTCACCGCATTGGCCAGCAGGTTGTAGATGATCTGCTTGGTCTTGCGCAGGTCCAACGCCAGCACGCCGAAATCCGTCGCGCATTCCAATTTCAGCTCGATACGCTGCAGCGCGGCCGTTTCCCGCACGATCAGCAAACTGTTGGCCAGCAACCCGTCAAGCGCCACGGCTTCCAGCTCCAGGTCCATCATCCCGGCCTCGACCTTGGACAGGTCGAGAATGTCGTTGATCAGCGACAGCAAGTGCTGCCCGCTGGTGAAGATATCGCCGATGTATTCGCGCTGCACATCGCTCATTTCGCCAACCAGACCATCCTTGAGCGCCTCGGAAAAGCCAATCACCGCGTTCAGCGGCGTGCGCAATTCGTGAGACATGGTCGCCAGGAACTCGGACTTCATGTGGCTGGCGTGCTCCAGCTCCAGGTTCTTCTCTTCCAGCGCGCGCTCGAAGCCTTTGCGTTCGGCTTCCTCCTGCTTGCGTGCGGTATTGTCGGTGCCAATCAGCAGGTAACCGATGATGGTGTCATGGCGGTTACGCAAGGCCGTCACCGAGACCATGGCCGACAGGCGACTGCCGTCCTTGCGGATATAGGTCAGCTCGTAAATGTCTTCGATGCCACGGGAAGCCTTGAACACCAGGGCTTCGAAACCCGGCGTGATCGGTGTGTCGAGCTCCAGGCTGAGGGCGGCGGCGCGTGTGATCAGTTCGGCTGGGTCGGAGATGTCGGCGGGGGTGATGCGGTTAAGCACATCGGCAGCCGCGTAACCGAGCATGCGTTCGGCACCGACGTTGAAGATCTGGATCACGCCTTTCTCGTCAGTGGCAATGCTGGAGAAATACGCGCTGTTGAAAATTGCATCCTGCAGCGCGCCGGTCTTGAGCAAGGTCTTCTGGCGTTTGAACTCGACAATCTTTTCGGCACGTGACCGGGGCGGGTCGGGTAGAGATGTGTCCATTGCAGCATTTCCGTGAACTTCAGGCCCGCCATCGGGTAGATGGCGCAGAACATGCTCACAGAAGGTCGCGTGGACGCGACGAGGAGGAGATGAGTTCTCTGGACAATAGCAGAAACCATGGCCTTTTAATGGCGATGGCATTCTTTTGACGTGCAAAAGCCGGCGCTACGGTGTTTGCGCGCTTCTTCTATGATGAAACGATTCACCAGACCGATAAATGGCGACGCAAGCGCTTGCGTAAGCAAATGTATCTGAACTAGAGTCGGCAGCACTCGACAACAAAAACAATAAATCCAGGAGCTCATCCATGAGCCTTGAACCCTTGCTTGAGATGCAGGGCATCAGCAAAACCTTCAACGGTTTGCGCGTGCTCAAAAGTGTCGGCCTGAAGGTCTACCCCGGCGAAATCCACGCCTTGATGGGGGAGAACGGCGCCGGCAAATCCACGCTGATGAAAATCCTCTCCGGCGCTTACCAGGCCGACCCCGGCGGCGAAATCCGCATCGACGGCCAACCCGTCGCCAGCTTTACACCCGCTACCGCCAAAGCCCTCGGCATCGCCGTGATCTATCAGGAATTGAGCCTGTGCCCGAACCTGAGCGTGGCCGAGAACATCTACCTGGGCCGCGAATTGCGGCGTGGCTGGACCATTGACCGCAAGGGCATGCAAGCCGGCTGCCTGGAAGTGCTGCAACGCCTGGGCGCTGAATTCACCGCCGCCACCCTGGTGAGCAGCCTATCGATCGCCGAGCGCCAGTTGGTGGAAATCGCCCGCGCCCTGCATGCCCACGCCCGTATCCTGGTGATGGACGAACCGACCACGCCATTGTCATCGCGCGAGACCGACCGCCTGTTCGCGCTGATCAAACAGCTACGCAGCCAGGGCCTTGCGATCATCTATATCAGCCACCGCATGGCCGAAATCTATGAGTTGTCGGACCGCGTGTCGGTGCTGCGCGACGGCCAGTACATCGGCGAACTGAGCCGCGATGCACTGTCGGCCGAAGTGCTGGTGAAAATGATGGTGGGCCGCGACCTGTCCGGCTTCTACAAGAAGGAACACGCCGCGTATAACCCCGGCAACGTGGTGATGCGCGTGCGCGACATGGCCGACGGCAAGCGCGTACGCAACTGCAGTTTCGACCTGCATGCCGGCGAAGTGCTGGGCATTGCCGGGCTGGTCGGGGCAGGGCGCACGGAGCTGGCGCGCTTGATCTTCGCCGCCGACCCGCGCACCAGCGGCACCCTGGAAGTGGTCGGCAAAACCGTCACCCAGCTGCGCACCCCGGCCGATGCGATCCGCGCCGGCGTGGTGTACCTCACCGAGGACCGCAAGGCCCAGGGCCTGTTCCTCGACATGAGCGTGGCCGACAACATCAACGTGTGCGCCTGTGTGCCGGACGCCCGCGCCGGTGGGGTGCTGGACCGCAGCCATGGCGCACAGCGCGCCAATGATGCGATCAAGTCGCTGTCTATTCGGGTGGCGTCGGGCAAGGTCAATGTGGGCGCGCTGTCCGGCGGCAACCAGCAGAAGGTGTTGCTGGCGCGGCTGCTGGAGGTCAAGCCGCATGTGCTGATTCTGGATGAGCCCACCCGTGGGGTGGACATCGGCTCCAAGTCCGAGATCTACCGCATCATCAATCAACTGGCCCAGGCCGGTGTCGGCATCGTGGTGATTTCCAGCGAGCTGCCGGAAATCATCGGCACGTGCGACCGCGTGCTGATCATGCGCGAAGGCCAGTTGGTGGCCGAAGTCGGCGGGGCCTCCGGTCACGTCATCTCCCAGGAACGTATTATCGACCTCGCCACCGGTGGCGATCAGGTGGCTGCCAATGGCTGAATTGAATATCGCGACAACAACGACGGGCAAGGCTGAGCGTGTACGCGAGTGGATGCGCACGGTGGGCATGCTGCCGGTGCTGGTGTTGCTGCTGGTGGGGTTTGCCCTGGCCAGCGAGAACTTCATGTCCCTGCAGAACCTGTCGATCATCACGCAGCAGGCTTCGGTGAATGTGGTGCTGGCGGCCGGCATGACTTTCGTGATTCTCACGGCGGGCATCGACCTGTCGGTGGGAGCGATCCTGGCGGCGTCGGCGGTGGTGGCGCTGCAGGCCTCGATGTCGCCGCAGTTCGGCATGTTCGGCATCGCCGCCGGGATCGGCTTCGGGCTGTTGCTGGGGCTGGTCAATGGTGGGTTGATCGCATTCATGCGCCTGCCGCCGTTTATTGTCACCCTGGGCGCGCTCACCGCCATGCGCGGCCTGGCGCGGTTGCTGGCCGACGACAAGACGGTGTTCAACCCCGATTTGCCGTTTGCCTTTATTGGCAATGACTCGATCCTCGGTGTGCCCTGGCTGGTGGTCATTGCCGTGGCCGTGGTGGCGCTGTCGTGGTTTATTTTGCGGCGCACGGTGATGGGTGTGCAGATCTACTCGGTGGGCGGCAACCCGGAAGCGGCGCGGCTGTCGGGGATCAAGGTGTGGAAGGTGCTGCTGTTCGTCTACGCCATGTCCGGTGCGCTGGCCGGCCTCGGCGCGGTGATGAGCGCCTCGCGCCTGTTCGCCGCCAATGGCCTGCAACTGGGGCAGTCCTACGAACTGGACGCGATTGCCGCGGTGATCCTCGGCGGCACCAGCTTTACCGGCGGCGTCGGCACCATCGGCGGCACGCTGATCGGCGCACTGATCATCGCGGTACTCACCAATGGCCTGGTGCTGCTGGGGGTGTCGGATATCTGGCAGTACATCATCAAGGGCATCGTGATCATTGGCGCGGTGGCGCTGGATCGCTATCGCCAGTCCGGCGCCCGTACCTGAGTTCACTCCTACAACAATCACAAGAGAGACCTCCATGAACATAAAACGCATCGTTCCCGTCATTGCCTTGGCTGCCCTGATGTCCCAAGCCGTGCAAGCCCGAGAACTCAAGGCCCTGGGCATCAGCATGGGTTCTTTGGGCAACCCGTATTTCGTGACCCTGGCCGACGGCGCCACGGCGCGGGCCAAGGAACTCAATCCCAACGTCAAGGTGACGTCGGTGTCGGCGGATTATGACCTGAGCAAACAGTTTTCACAGATCGACAACTTCATTTCCTCCAAGGTCGACCTGATCCTGATCAATGCCGTCGACCCGTCCGCCATGGCTTCGGCGATCAAGAAAGCGCGGGACGCCGGGATTGTGGTGGTGGCGGTGGATGTGGACGCCAAGGGCGTCAACGCCACGGTGCAGACCGACAACGTCGAAGCCGGCAAGCTGGCCTGCCAGTACCTGGTGGACAAGCTCTCGGGCAAGGGCAACGTGATTATCCAGAACGGCCCGCAAGTCACCGCCGTGACCGACCGCGTCAAAGGCTGCAAGGCCGCGCTGGACAGCGCGCCGGACATCAAGGTGCTGTCCGACGACCAGGACGGCAAAGGCTCGCGCGAAGGCGGCTTGAACGTGATGCAGGGTTACCTCACGCGCTTCCCGAAGATCGACGGCCTGTTCGCGATCAACGACCCGCAAGCCATTGGCAGCGACCTGGCGGCCAAGCAGCTCAAGCGTAGCGGCATCATCATCACCTCGGTGGACGGCGCGCCGGACATCGAGAATGCATTGAAGACCGACACCCAGATCCAGGCCTCCGCCAGCCAGGACCCATGGGCGATGGCCCAGGCCGCCGTGGATGTAGGCAACGACCTGCTCAACGACAAAGCCCCGGCCGAAGCGGTGACCTTGCTCACGCCGAAGCTGATCACCCGTGACAACGTCGGCACCTACAGCGGCTGGTCAAGCAAGCATTGAGTCGTTGACCCAGGGGGATAGCGCCATGGTCACCATGGATGACGTGGCACGCAGCGCCGGGGTATCGACGTCGACGGTGTCCCATGTGCTGAACGGCACGCGCAAGGTCAGCCCGGCGACGGTGCAGGCGGTGCAGCGGGCGATCCAGGCGTTGGGCTATACGCCCAACACCCTGGCCCGCTCACTGGCACGGTCGAGCACCAGCACCATCGGTGTGGCGATCTCGGCGCTGTCCAACCATTACTTCAGCGAGACGGTGCACGCGATTGAGACCGAGTGCGCCCGGCACGGCTACATGATGCTGTTCGTCGACACCCACGACGACCCGGAGCAAGAGTTGCGCGTGGTCACCGCGCTGCATCACCGGCGGGTCGACGGGATCGTACTGGCGCCTTCGAACGGCTCGCGGGCCCTGGAGTACCTGCGCGCCAACGAGATTCCGGCCGTGCTGGTGGATCGCATGATGAGCGAGCAGTTCGACCAGGTCGGGGTGGAGAACAGCCAGGCCACCCAGGCGTTGATCGCACACTTGATTGCCCACGGGCATCGCCGCATCGGCTTTATCGCCGGGCGCAGCGGTTTCAGTACCACCCATGAACGGGTGGCGGGATACCAGGCTGCATTGCAGGCAGCAGGGCTGGCGCTCGATCCACAGTTGCTGGTCAACGGTGGTTCCAACACTGAGCCAGCGCGCCAGGCCACCCAGCAGTTGCTGAACCTGGCCGCGCCGCCCACGGCCATCATGGCCGGCAATAACCTGATGACCCTCGGCGCCATGCACGCCCTGCGTGACGCCCACCTCGATGTGCCGGGGCATATTGCCCTGGTCGGTTTCGACGATTTCGACTGGGCGGATTTTTTCGTGCCGCGCCTGACGCTGATCGCCCAGCCGGTCCAGCAGCTCGGCGCACGCGCTGTTGAATTGCTGCTGCAACGCATGACGAGCCCCGCTGCACCCAAGCACAGCGTACGCCTGGCGCCACGCCTGCACGTGCGTAATTCCTGTGGCTGTGACTGATTGGACCCACGTATGAACCGTCCTGTTTCTCTCGGTATAGACCTTGGCACCTCGGAACTCAAAGCCATCCTCATGGACCTCGACGGCACGGTGCTGGCCCACGCGGGCGTGCGCCTGAGCGTGTCGCGTCGGCATAGCGGCTGGTCCGAACAGGCGCCGCAAGACTGGTGGCAGGCGTGCCTGCAGGCGCTGGACACGCTGCGCGAGCATGCGGCGTTTGCCCGTGTGGCCTGTATCGGCCTGTCGGGGCAGATGCACGGCGCGGTCTTGCTGGGGGCCGACAACCGCGTGCTGTACCCGGCCATCCTGTGGGACGACTCCCGTGCAGTTGCGCAGGCAGAGCAACTGGGCGCCGGCTATGCCGAAGTCACCGGCAGCCTGCCGATGGCCGGGTTGACCGCGCCGAAACTGCTGTGGCTGCAGCAGCACGAACCCGAGGTGTTCAATGCCATCGATTGCGTGCTGTCGCCCAAGGATTACCTGCGCCTGCGCCTTTGCGGGGAGCGGATCAGCGAGATGTCGGATGCTGCAGGAACGCTGTGGCTGGACGTGGCGCAGCGCGAGTGGTTTACCCCGATGCTGCACGCCACTGGCCTGACGCCTGCACAGATGCCCAGGCTGGTGGAGGGTGGTGCCGCGAGTGCTTTAGTGACGGCCACTGGCCTGGGCTTATCGCCGCAGGTGGTGATTGCCGGTGGCGGCGGTGATAACCCGGTGGCGGCGGTTGGCATCGGTGCCGTCAACGCCGGTGACGGTTTTATCACCCTGGGCACCAGCGCGGCGATTGTCGCGATTACCGCCCACGCCGCCGGCAACCCGGCCAGTGCGGTGCACAGCTTCTGCCATGCGTTGCCCGATCGCTGGTACACCATGGGCGCCATGCTGGCCGGTGCCAGCTGCTTGCGCTGGGTGACGCGCCTGACCGGGATGCCGGATGAGCAAACCCTGCTGGACCAGGTGCAGGCGCAGTGGCCCATCGAGCAAGCGGTGCCGCTGTCGGCACCGTTGTTTCTGCCGTACCTGGCAGGTGAGCGCACGCCCCATAACGACCCGATGCTGCGCGGCGGCTTCATGGGCCTTGGCCATGACTGCACGCCGGCGATGCTCGGCTACGCAGTCATGGAAGGCGTGGGGTTTGGCTTGCTCGATGCCTGGCGCGCGGTGCAGTCGAGCGGGGTCGAGGTCAGCGCCTTCGCACTGGTGGGGGGCGGGGCACGTAGCGGGTATTGGGCGCAGTTGCTGGCCAATATTCTGCAGCGCGAGATTTTTACCTGCATGGCAGCGAACTGAGCGCGTGCATTGGTGCGGCGAAGTTGGGGTTCATGGCCATCGGGGAGGGCGCTGGTTTGTTGGCGGCGGGGATGCCGGTGAAGGCGCGGTATGTACCTGATGAGCAAGTGCAGCCGGTGTTGGCGGCGCGGTATGGCAAATTCCAGGGGCTGCTTGCTGCGGCGAAAGCGCTCCAGGATTAAATCGACGGCTGGAGCCGATCTAATGTGGGAGGGGCTTTCAGTCGTTCAGGGGCGGCAAGCGGCGTTTCACCGGGGTTTTCTTGACGATGGCGGTGTTGGTTTCGGCATACCCGTTGATCCGGTCCAGCAGGCTGTCCAGTTGGTCCATGGTGCGCACGTGCAGACGGGCGATGAAGCAGTCTTCGCCGGTGACCTTGTCGCATTCGGTGAATTCGGGGATCGCCTGGATCTGGCGTTCCACTTCCTGCAACTTGCCGGGCAGCGGGCGGATGCGCACGATGGCTTGCAGCAGGTAGCCGAAGTGCTTGGGGTCGATGTCGACGGTGTAGTGGGTCAGCACGCCGCGTTCTTCCAGGCGGCGCAAGCGTTCGCCGACGCTGGGGGAAGACAGCCCGGTGATACCTGCCAGGGCCTTGAGGGACAGGCGCGAGTCATCCATCAAGGCGGCGATCAGTTGCTGGTCGATGGTGTCAATCATGGTGTTCGCCTAATAAGTAAAGGTGAATCGACGGTTTGGCCTTTTTTAGTCGCTGGAGCGGCTGCCTCGCAGATTGCCATAATTGAGCCTCACTTGAGGAGTATCAATCATGGATACAGCTATCCGTCGCGGAATATGGGAAATGATCGCCGCCATGCTGATTTCCGGCACGATTGGCTGGTTTGTATTGGTATCTGGCGTGTCGGTGATCGAAGTGGTGTTCTGGCGTTGCGTGATCGGGGCGCTGACGCTGCTGTTGGTGTGCGCATGGCTCGGCTACCTGAGGCTGGATCTGCTCAGTTGGGCCAGGTTAGGGCTGGCGGTGCTCAGCGGCGTGGCCATTGTCGGCAACTGGCTGTTGCTATTTGAATCCTACTCGCGCGCGTCGATTGCCATCAGTACGGCGGTCTATAACGTGCAACCGTTTCTGTTGGTGATGCTGGCGGCGGTGTTTCTCGGTGAGAAAATCACCCTGCGGAAAATCACCTGGTTGAGCGTGGCGTTCCTGGGCATGTTGGCGATTGTCACGGCCCATGGCGGCCAACCGAGCGGCGGGGATTATCTGACCGGCATCGCACTGGCCCTGGGCGCGGCGTTTTTGTACGCGGTAGCCGCGTTGATCATCAAGCAGCTCAAGGCGGTGCCACCGCATTTGATGGCCTTGATCCAGGTAGCGACCGGCGCGGTGTTGCTGGCGCCGCTGGTGCCCTGGGACCGCTTACCCGTGTCGACCGACGCCTGGGCGGCACTGGCGACCCTTGGCCTGGTGCACACGGGTTTGATGTATGTGTTGTTGTACGGGGCGATTCAGAAACTGCCGACTGCGATGACCGGCGCATTGTCGTTCATCTACCCGATTGCGGCGATTTTCGTCGACTGGATTGCCTTCGGGCATCGCCTTGGCTGGCTGCAATGGTTGGGTGTGGCGGCGATTTTGCTGGCGGCGGCGGGGTTGCAGCGGGGCTGGTGGTGGCCCCGTAGCTTCGGTAGGAACGAGCTTGCTCGCGAAGAACGCTAACGATAACGCAGCTCATCGGGTTAACACGCGGCGTTCTCAGGTTTTTCGCGAGCAAGCTCGCTCCTACAGAGGGTCAGTGTGTGCCCTGGAAGATGATGTTTTCCGGGTTGAAATGCTCCACCGCGCTGCCCGGCTGCGGCAAGCCAAGGATATGCCCCTTGATCTTGCCCACCACATGCATCTCGCACGGCTTGCAGTCGAACTTCAGCGTCAGCACCTCGTCGCCATGGATCAACTGCATTGGCGCCACCTTGGTTTTCACGCCCGTCACGCCCTTGGCCTGTTTAGGGCACAGGTTGAAGGAGAACCGCAGGCAGTGCTTGGTGATCATCACCGGCACTTCGCCGGTTTCTTCGTGGGCCTCGAAGGCGGCGTCGATCAGCTTCACGCCGTGACGGTGGTAGAAATCACGGGCCTTCTGGTTGTAGACGTTGGCCAGGAACGACAGGTGCGCGTCCGGGTAAACCGGCGGCGGCGTGGTTTCGGCTTTGCGTCCACCGCGTGGGTGAGCGGCCACACGGGCAGCGGTCAGCACTTCGATCACCTCACGGCGCAAGGCCTTGAGCTGCGAGTTGGGGATGAAGAACGCCTGCGGCGCATCCATTTGGATGTCGGTCGCGTGGTATTCGGTGGTGCCCAGTTGGCCAAGCAGGTCGCGCAAGGTCTCCAGCGCCTGCTCCGGCTTGTTGGCCACGCCGAATGGGCCGGGCAGGGTGACGCTGGCGCTGATGCCTTCTTCGCTCGTGGCGGTGACTACCAACTGTTCTTCGCGCAGACGAGCCGCCCAGGTCAGGCCGATACGACGCTCGGACGAGGCCTTGAGCAGCGCCTGTTGCCAGTTGTGGTCCAGGTTGCGGTTCAGCGGATGGTTTGGGCGTAGCTGGTGCAAACCGGCCGGCATTTCATTCGGCTCAACGCGGTAGCGGTAGCGCTTCTCGCCGTCTTCTTCGAACTCGCCTCTAGGCTCGGCGATGTTGGCGCGAAAACCCACCACTTCACGCTTGACCAGCACATTCAGGCCGTCGCCGTTGGACAGCGGCTCATGGGTGACCACCTGCAAGTCGCGCTTGCCGGCTTTTTCCACCACACCCACCGGCAGGCCGGTGAAGGTCGGGGTGTCGAAGGCGCCGATATCGACCTTGCGGTCGGTGACGAAATAGTCGGTGCTGCCACGGTGAAAGGTTTTTTCCGGGTCTGGCAGGAAGAAGTGCGCGGTACGCCCGCTGGACGCGCGAGCCAGGTCCGGGCGGTCTTCAAGCACGTCATCCAGCCGCTGGCGGTAATAGGCGGTGATGTTCTTTACATAGCCCATGTCCTTGTAGCGGCCTTCGATCTTGAACGAACGCACGCCGGCCTCGACCAACGCGCGAATGTTGGCGCTCTGGTTGTTGTCTTTCATCGACAGCAGATGCTTTTCAAAGGCGACGACGCGGCCCTGGTCATCTTTGAGGGTATACGGCAGGCGGCAGGCCTGCGAGCAGTCACCACGGTTGGCGCTGCGGCCGTTCTGCGCGTGGGAAATATTGCACTGCCCGGAGAACGCCACGCACAAGGCGCCGTGGATGAAGAACTCGATGGCGGCATCGGTTTCGTCGGCGATGGCGCGGATCTCTTGCAGGTTCAGCTCGCGGGCCAGTACCAACTGGGAGAAACCGGCCTGGTCGAGAAACTTGGCCCGGCCCAGGGTACGGATATCGGTCTGGGTGCTGGCATGCAGCTCTATGGGCGGAATATCCAGCTCCATCACGCCCAGGTCTTGCACGATCAACGCATCGACACCGGCGTCGTAGAGCTGGTGGATCAGCTTGCGCGCCGGCTCCAGCTCGTTGTCATGCAAAATGGTGTTGATGGTGGTGAAGACGCGAGCGTGGTAACGCCGGGCGAATTCCACCAGCTGAGCGATATCGCTCACCTCGTTACACGCATTATGACGGGCGCCGAAGCTCGGCCCGCCGATATAAATGGCGTCGGCGCCATGCAAGATCGCCTCGCGTGCGATAGCGACATCGCGGGCGGGGCTGAGCAATTCCAGGTGATGCTTGGGCAGGGACATAGTTTTTTTAGTCAGGCTTGTCACGGTCGAGGCACGCATTGTAGCTGCGAAAAGTCTTACCGGCATCTACCACAGGGCTTATGGACTCAATGTGGGAGGGGGCTTGCCCCCGATGGCGGTGGGTCAGCCCTACATGCACTGACTGACACTCCCTCATCGGGGGCAAGCCCCCCTCCCACATTTTTTTGACCGAGTCAGGCCTTGGCAGCCATCGCCGTCACTTCAACACGCATGCCTTCTACAGCCAGCGCGGCAACACCCACCGCCGCCCGTACCGGCCATGGCTTGGCGAAAAAGCGCTTGTAGACTTCGTTGAACGCGGCGCGCTCGGCCATGTCGGTGAGGTAGATGGTCAGGTGCATCACCCGGTCCAGGGAGCTGCCGGCTTTTTCCAGCGCGACTTTCAGCGCTTGCAGGGTGCATTCGCTTTGCAGGGTGATATCGCCCAGTTCCAGGCTGCCGTCGGCATGGGTTGGAATCTGGGTGGAGACCAGGATGCCGTTGAAGCCGATCACGTCGGAGGAGATCGAATCGGCATCCGGATCAGGTGTGAAGTGCAGGTCGTGGTTGGCCATGGGCGCCTCTGGTTGGCAGAACGGAAAGGCGCCATAGTCCCTGAAAAAACCAGCAGGGGCAAACCAGCGGTTTACTCTTTAACGTCCATGAACTCTGCAGCCCACGCTACATAGCTTTCCGGCAAGGTGTAGGTGTGCGTCAGCTCGGTGGCACTGAGGTTTGAGGTGCTGTGGGTCAACTGGCGTTGCGCACGCAGGCTGTCGTAAGTGGCCTTGATCGCGGCAAAGTACGCGCCATGCCCAGCCACCACGATGCGCACGCCCAGGCTCGCCAGGCGCTCGCTGTCATGCAGTTGTGGGTTGCCGTAAGTCACCAGCATCAGCGGCACGCTGAGGTTTTCGGCGATTTTCTCCAGGTGGTCGAAGTCTTTGACCCCGACCATGCAGATCCCGTCGGCGCCGGCCTTTTCATAGGCTTGGGTGCGGGCGATGACGTCTTCGGTCGGCAAAACGCCAGCGTTGGTGCGGGCAATGATCGACAGTTCAGGATCGACACGCGCTTCGAGCGCCGCCTTGACCTTGCCGATGCCTTCCTCGACGGAGATCAGGTCGGTGGATTTACGCCCGAATTGCGCTGGCAGCAGCGTGTCTTCAATGGTCAGCGCGGCGACGCCGGCGCGTTCCAGCTCTTCAACCGTACGCATCACGTTGAGGGCATTGCCGTAGCCGTGGTCGGCGTCTGCAATGAACGGCAACTGCGCGACGCGGCCGATACGGGTGGCCTGTTCGACGAACTCACTCAGGGTAATCAACGCAAAATCAGGAGCGGCCAGTACCTGCAGGGAGGCGACGGAGCCGCCGAGGATACCCACCTCAAAGCCCAGGTCAGCCGCGATCCGGGCGGACATGGGGTCGAAAACAGAGGCAGTTTCAACACAGATGGGCTTGGCAAGCAGTTCGCGGAAGTTACGGCGCAACGCTGAGTGAGAGATCTTGGGCATGTTCTTTCCTGGCTTTGGTCATCGTCAAGTGACGATCAATGTCTATTCGTGGTGGCGTGAGATTACCACGCAGACGGGCAGGGGTTTATGACGTTTGAACGTGGGAGACAGGTCTTGCGCGGCAACGTGCCAGCAAAATGCAATATGTGCATTTTTATCGAATTACGTTATGCAATATAAATATTTTACATGTCTTGCTTATAACCGCATCGTAGTCCCTTACAACCCTTACCGAGACCGCACGCGCGGATCGACTTGAAGTGCCTCACGGCATCTGGAGACGAACGTGCGTTACCTGAAAAAACTGGTCACCGGGATGGCCACCGCATTGCTGTGCCTGAGCGCTCACGCGCAAACGCTGGTGGTGGGCGATCAAAGCTATAACGCCCAAGCGGTGATGGAAGCGGCGGGGGTGCTTGAAGATTTGCCCTATACCCTTGAGTGGAAGCAATTCACGGCCGGATCGCCGGTGGCCGAAGCGCTCAACGTCGGCAGCCTGGATATCGGCCTGCTCGGCGACGCGCCGGTGTTGTTCCTGGGCGCATTGGGCGCACCGATCAAGGTGATTGCGGTCAGCCGGCAAAACCTGGCGGGGGTGGCCATCCTGGTCAGGCAGGATTCGTCGATTCACAGCCTGGCGGACCTTGCGGGCAAGCGCGCAGCCATCTGGAAGGGCTCCTGGAGCCAGCAACTGCTGCTGAGCGCCTTGGATAAAGCCGGCGTTGCCCGCGATTCGCTGGAGCTGCGCTACCTTAGCGCACTGGATGCTTCCCATGCGCTTGAAGGCGGCTCGGTGGATGTCATCGCCACCTGGGAGCCCTATGTCACCCAGCAGGAACGCCAGGGAGCGCGAGTGCTTGCGACGGCCGAGGGCTTGATTCCGGCGCAGAGTTTTATCGCTGCCAACGCCACGGCGATCGACAGCAAACGTGCGCCTATCAGCGATTTCCTCCAGCGCCTGAAAAAAGCCCGCGATTGGGCGCGCCAGAACCCGGCCAACACCAACGCCTACGCCGACGCGTGGGCCAAACGCACCCGCGCCGACGCCGAAATCGCCCGCGTCTGGTTTGCCCGGGCCCGCACCACGGTCGAACCGCTGAGCGCCCAGGCGCCTGTCGAGGCGCAAAAGACCGTGGACTTTTTCGCCAGCCAAGGGCTGGTCAAGTCTTACCCGGCCGCCAGCCTGTTCGACCCGTCATTCAGCGCGGCCCTGCAGCCCGCCGTCGCGCAGCAAAAGCCCTGAATACGCCAAGGAATTCATCCGACATGACCAAACGACAGCTCAAACTGGGCGCCCTGACCATGGGGTGCGGTGGCCCGGGCCGCCATAACCTGTGGCTCGACCCGCAGTTGCCGGCCGACGCCAGCGTCAACATCGACTGGTACATCGACATCGCACGCCAGGCCGAGGCGGCGTTGTTCGACCTGATCTTTATCGTCGACAGCCAGTTCATCACCCCAGGTTCACCCTCCCATTACCTCAATCGCCTGGAACCATTGACCCTGCTGTCGGCACTGGCCGTGAGCACGCGGCATATCGGCCTGGTGGGTACGCTGACCACGTCCTACAACGCGCCGTATAACGTTGCACGGCGCCTGGCTTCACTGGATTTGATCAGCAAAGGCCGCGTCGGCTGGAACGTGGTGACCAGCGGCGATGCGGGCACTGCCGGCAATTACAGCCTTGACGAGCATTACGACTACACCACGCGCTACAGCCGCGCCGCCGAACATGTGCAGGTGGTGCAGGGGCTGTGGAACTCTTACGAGGACGACGCCTTCGTGCGCGACCGCGCCACCGGGCAGTTTCTCGACCCAAGCAAACTGCATCGCCTGAATCACCAGGGCGAACACTTTTCGGTGGTCGGCCCGCTGAACATCCAGCGCTCACCCCAGGGCCAGCCGGTGATCTTCCAGGCCGGGGATTCCGAGCAAGGCCGCGACCTGGGCGCCGCGACCGCCGACGTGATCTTCACCCATGCGACCAGTATCGAGCAGGGCCAGGCGTTCTACCGGGATATAAAGGACAGGGCAGTAGTCGCAGGCCGCGATCCGGAGCAACTGTTGATCATGCCGGGTGCGGAGGTGTATGTCGGCGACACCGATGAGCACGCCCGTGAAATCGAGCGCCATTACCACCAGACCGATCATAGCTTCGAGCTTGCGCTCAAAGAGTTCGGGCGTAATTTCGGCTGGCATGACTTCAGCCAGTACGACCTCGACGCGCCGTTCCCCCAGCAGAGCCTGGAGGCGGCGCGCAGCAGCTTCTTCACTGCGGCCAAACGCATCGCCGATCAGGCCCGCGAGCAGGGTTTCAGCTTGCGTCAGGCCGTGGAATTTGGCCGACAGCTGCGGCCTGGGGCCTTCACCGGCACGGCCGACACGGTTGCGCAGAAAATGGCGGACTGGCTGCAGGCGCGGGCCGTGGATGGTTTCAACATCTACATCGGGCACCCGGAGCAATTTGCCCGGTTCACTCGGGAGGTCATTCCGTTGCTGCAGGAGCGCGGCGTCTACCGCACCGCGTACGAAGGCAAGACCTTGCGCGACAGCCTGGGGCTGGACATTCCGGCGTTTGCGCACCGTTAAGCCGAACGGTTGCTTACCCGTTTGGCACAACTGCTGTGCGGATCAAGGGATTAATCCGCCGGCGCGCTTATGCCTATAGTCCACTCACCCGCGCAGCGCACTCAACGGCGCCGCGCATACCCGTCGCAGACTGAGGTGAGCCTGATGAACCGTGAATTGAACCCCGCGTTGGCCGATACCTACCAAGTGGACGCCGAGTACTTCGAGTACAGCAAGGCCGCCAACCCCATCAGTGCCAATCTCATACCGCGCATTCCCTACCACAGCTTTCCTGCCTCGCTGTATGCCAGCGGCCCTTCGCGAATCGTGCCGCTGGACCTCAGCGAGGCCCTGGGCTGTGAAGGCCCGGCCACAGGCCCCGGCCTGTGCGCGAACTTCATGCGCCTTAACCGTGGCGACACATTGACCCTGCAACCCAACGCGACCTCCCAGGTGTTCTACGTGATTGCCGGGGCGGGCAGCGTGACCCAGGCCGAGCATGAGATTCAATGGTCCACCGGCTGTTTTATCGCGCTGCCGGGATTGCACGCGGCGCACTTCAGTGCCAGCGCGGATGCGCGACTTTACTATGTGCACGATGAGCCGTTGTTGCGCTACCTGGGGGTGACACGCAGCGCAGACCGCTTTACCCCGACGCTGTACCCGGCGGAACTGGCCAACACGAAGCTGCGCGAAGCGGCGGATGACCCCCGCGCCCAGGACCGCAGCCGCATCAGTATCCTGCTGGGCAACCGCCACTTCCCGCAAACGCGCACTGTGACCCACGTACTATGGGCGATGTACGGAATTCTGCCGGCCGGGTCGGTGCAAAAGCCCCACCGGCATCAGTCGATTGCCCTGGATTTCATCATCGATTGCCCGCCAGGTTGCTACTCCCTGGTAGGCACCGAGCTGGACAGCGATGGGCAGATCCGCAACCCGGTGCGGGTCGACTGGTCGCCTGGCCTGGCATTCGTCACGCCGCCGGGGTATTGGCATGCGCACTTCAATGAGTCCGATAGCGAGGCGTTCCTGATCCCGATTCAGGATGCGGGGCTGCAGACCTACCTGCGTGCCCTGGATATTCGCTTCAGTTGAGTCAATGCCAGTCCGGTGTCTCGCCCAGGCGCTCAACCATAAAGTCAATAAAACAGCGGACCTTGGACGACACGATGCGCTTGGGCGGGTAGACGAACCACACGGCAAACTCGCGCTCTACCCCCTGGATCCGCCATTGCGGCAACCACACCACCAGCTCGCCGGCCCTGATGCCTTGCGCCACCAGCCAGTCTGGCAACAGCGCAAACCCCAGGCCCTGGCGTGCGGCGATCAGTTGCGCGTCCAGGTCGTTTATACGGATACAGTCGCCATGCACCAACGGCAATACACGGCTTTGGCTTGCGAAGGTGAAATCGCTGACGGGACGAGTGCTCAGTACCGCAGGCACATGGGCCAGATCGGTTGGCGTGGACGGCGGCGGGTGTTGCATCGCAAAGGCCGGGCTGACCACCAGGCGGTAATGGCCGTCGCACAACTTGCGCGCCTTCAACGTGGAATCGGCCAGGGCGCCGACACGAATCGCCAAATCGACACCCGCGTGGATCAGATTGACCTGGGTGTTATCCAGCATCAACTCAAGGCTGACCTGCGGGTAGCGCAGGCGAAAGTCATTCAACGCCGGCAGGATATGATGACGGGCGAAGGCTGGCGGCAGGTTGAGCTTCAACAACCCACGCGGGTGCTGGTTCAACGCAGACGTAGCCGCCTTGGCGTGTTCCAGCTCATCGAGCACGGTGCGGGCGTGCATCAGGAACGTGTGACCACCTTCGGTCAGGTGCAGGGTGCGCGTGGAGCGATTGAACAGCGCGATGCCCAGGTCCTGCTCGAGGTCCTTCACATAGCGTGAGACGGTCGAGGCCTTGATGCCCAGGCGCTCGGCGGCGCGGGAAAAATTGTTGCCATCGGCGGCTTCGACGAAGGCGGTCAGGGCAGCGAAATAGTCCAAAAGACGGCCTCGGGGCAGGGCGGACAGACCAGCAGGGTGGGGAGGGTGGCGGCATCCTGTCAACTGCTGAAGCAGACCCACCTGCAGGAGGCGTGCTCCCACAGGTGGATCTCCACGCTCAGGGGGAAATGGGGTCGCTGGCCGGGAAGGTTTCTTCGATCGCTTCGTCGAGCTGGCTGTCGCTGACCGCACGGTCTTGCACCTGCACATTCGACTCGCAATGGCATTCGGCGCTGGGGCACGCCTGGCCGCGCGGATGCAGGTCGGCACAGGCCTGGCTGCAGTACGCTTTGCCGTCGCGTTCATAGCGGGCGGCATCGCTGACCTGGCAACTGCAGCCTGGGCAGGCACATGGCAAATCCGGGGTGGTGTGGTTCATGAGTCCTCCGATTGTCCGTCATGGTTGAATAGTCCACACCTGATTTGGATCATCGAAAAGCCACGAGTTTAAAAAAAGCGCAGCTCGGGCTGATGAGCGGTGGCCCCGCGCTTGCGCGGCAAAAAAACGAACGCGTCAGTGGGTCCGGCGTCTATGTTGATAACAACGTCGACACAGCAAAGAGGAGGTTTGCCAATGAACCATTACCCCGCGGGCGACACCGATTTTGAAGCACGCAACCGTTTGATCGGCGACGCCATAGGCCTGGCTTTCGATGAGGTGGAGTTGTGGGTGACCTCGGTTGAAGAGGACGGCAGCGGCATGGGCTATGTGCTGACGTTCTCCGAAGACACGCCCAGCGATGTCCTCGCCAAGGTCGAGGGGCTGGGCGCTGATCGTACGATCAATATTGGCCCGATTGACTGAGGCCCACCAGGCCAGGGCCATTCACGGCTGCTTGTAATGCCCCGGAATGTCATGGCCTTCGTCACTCGGCTTGGTACGCTTTTGTACTTGGACGTCACTCAATTGCGCATCCTTGAGCTCGGCAAAGCGCTGCCTGAGCAGGGATTGTGCGAGCTGCGGGTCCAGCTCATCGCCTTCGTATTCGAGCGTGCGGCTTTGTGGCTGGTTGTCCAGAATGAAACTGATCAGGTAGTGCGGCTTATCGAACATGGGCGTTCCTCCATTACAATCAACACGTGGTACCCGTGCAGGGCGTGATCGTTTGAGGACTGGACGGCGCGGTGATTCAGAAAAAATCAGAAGTTCTTCAGGCTCGATTCGCCCTGCGGACAACACACCGATCGCTATGTCCGCCATGGGAGCTGGTCAATGAGCCGCGCGCTATTCGTTTCACTGGACGGGCCCAAGGGCACCGGCAAGACCACGCTGCTGGAAGCGGTGACGTCGGCACTCAGGGCCGAGAATAAAAAAGTGATCCGGCTGTGCGAGAAAAAGAGCGATCCCCATCGGGGTGAAACCATGGCACTGGTCAACCAGCTTGTCAGGCACCCCAGCCGCGCGTTGGAGCGGGCGGTGTGTGAGCGTTTCGCTGAGAGCCGCAGCTGGATGTCCAGGCATGTACTGCCTAAGCAGCCACCGGACAGCATCATTCTGATCGACCGCTGGTACCCGTCCGACGCGGCGTTTCGTCGGCTGATTCCGTTTGCGCAGATTCTACAGTTGAACATCGAACGCAACGTGCAAGTGCCCGACCTGCATGTCGGGGTGGTTACCGACGCTGAACTGTCCTGGGCGAGGGCGGCGGCGCGACGGCGTGGGCTGAGCAGTACGGTACTGCATACGTTGGAAGAACACGTCGCTTGCACCCAGGCGTTCGAGCGAGCGGTCGCCGATCACGGTTGGGTTCTATGCCGCAATGAAGGCACCATCGAGCAAGCGACCAGGCAGGTGGTTTGCGAGATTAATGGCGTGTTGAGCGCACGCTAGCTCCGTACCGCAGTGTATCCAAGGGCCGCTCGGATACTTGCCGATTCAATAGAGCGCCTTACCGACACACTCGCGATACCTCCACGCGGTTCAATTGGCGCCAGCGAGGGACTTCACCTCGGCCAAACCAACAGCAGGTGGCGCCATGTTATTGATCGCATTCCTCGGCGGTATCGTCACGGTGCTCAGCCCGTGCATTCTGCCCGTCGTGCCGTTTCTATTCGCCCGAGCCGATCGCTCGCCCTCATCAGTGGTGTGGACCCTGCTCGGCCTGGCGCTGACGTTTGCCCTGGTTTCCAGCCTCGCCGTCGTCAGCAGTGACTGGGTGGTGACGGCCAACGGTATCGGTCGCCAGGTGGCGCTGGTGGTGCTGGTGCTGTTCGCCCTGTCGTTGCTGTCCGCCAGGGTCGGCAACTGGCTGATGCGGCCGTTAACGGCGCTGGGTAATCGCCTCGATCCTGCAACGCGCAGGTTGTCAGGACCCGGCGCATCGCTGCTGATCGGGGTCGCCACCGGACTGCTGTGGGCGCCCTGCGCAGGGCCGATCCTCGGCATAATACTGACCAGCGCGATGCTGCAAGGCCCCAGCGCTCAGACCAGCTTCCTGCTGTTGGCCTACGGCTTGGGCAGCGCTCTCTCATTGGGCGTGCTGATTTTCGCCGGCCGAGGCCTGATGTCTCGGTTGAAATTGTCGTTGCCGGTCACCGCCTGGCTACGGCGTGGTGCCGGCCTGGCCACGCTTGTGGCGGCGGTGGTGGTCGCCAGTGGCGCACAGAGCCAACTGCTCGCGGGCACTTCATCCGAGGGGGCGGCGAGGGTGGAGCAATCGCTGCTGAGCGGGGTACCCAGGATCGTTGATTCCCTGGTGGACACTGTGAAGGCCGCGACCACGCCTGAGATGAGCGTGAAGGGTGAAATGCCGTCGCTGTCGGGGGCCGTCCAGTGGCTGAACTCACCGGAGCTGAGCAAGGAATCGTTGCGAGGCAAGGTGGTACTGGTGGATTTCTGGACGTTTGATTGCATCAATTGCCAGCGCAGCATTCCGTACGTGAAGGAGTGGGCGAGGAAATACGAAAAGGACGGGCTGGTGGTCATCGGCGTGCACACGCCGGAGTATCCGTTTGAGAGGGTGGTCGACAACGTGCGCAAAAACGTAGCGAAGCTGGGCCTGAACTACCCGATCGCCATCGACAATAATTATGCGATCTGGCGCGCCTTCGACAATCAGTACTGGCCCGCGCACTACATCGTCGACGCCGAAGGCAAGGTCCGCTACACCCATTTTGGCGAAGGCAGTTATGACGCCCAGGAACAAGTGATCCAGCAGTTGCTGGCCGAAGCGAAGAACAAGGGGTGATTATCGCGGGGGATGATCCACGGGCGTCTTGGCGGAAAGTTTGAGCGTGGGCGGCAGTGTCAACTCCGCACACAGGCCGCCGCCGTCGCGGTTCACCAGGCGCAGGGAGCCCTGCAGTGTAAGCGCCAGTTGTTGTGAAATCGCCAAGCCCAGTCCTGCTCCACCGGTTTCCCGATTTCGCGAGTTCTCGACGCGATAAAAAGGTTTTAACACTTCGGGCAGTTGGTGTTCAGGTATGCCGGGGCCACGGTCCAGCACTTGAATCAGCAACCCACCTTCCGGTTGGCGCTGTACGTTGAGTTCGACCGCTGAACCAAACTTCAACGCATTATCCACGAGGTTGACCAGAATCCTGCGCAGCGCATGGGGGCGCGTGTCGATGGCTACACCGCCGTTCGCCACCAACGCGACGTCCTTGCCCGTATCGAGGTAGTCGAACACCAGGCTTTCCAGAAAGGAGTCGACATCCACGCGCCGGCTTGGCTCACTGGAACCGGCCATACTGCGCGCGTAGGCCACGCCTTCCTGGACGAGGTGCTGCATTTCATCCAGGTCCTTATAGAGCTTGTCCTTTTCAAGCGAATCTTCCATGAACTCGGCGCGAAGCTTCATGCGTGTGATGGGGGTCTGCAGGTCGTGGGAAATAGCCGCCAATAGCTGCATGCGTTCCTTGACGTAAGTGGCGATGCGCTCCTGCAGGGTATTGAAAGCGACGGCAGCGTAGGCCACTTCCACTGGCCCGTCCTCCTTGAGCGGTTCACCCTGGCCATTCGGATCAAGCCCGTCTACCGCCTGGGAAAGCCGCGTCAATGGGCGTATGGCCGTGCGCACGGCGAGCCAGGTACAGATGAACAACAGCAACAGTTGCGCAACCAGAACAACCGGTAGCCACGGTGATAGCGGCATTACCGATGGCCGCACATCAATGGTCAGTGGGCTGCCGTCCTTCAGGCGCAAATGGGCCTGGTAGTGGGGGCGCACATCCGGAATGTCGGTGAAGCTCAGTTGATAGTCTCGGCCCAGTGTCGCTTGCATGGAGCGCACGGATACAGGCGCCGTGGCCATGTGCATTGGCGAACCCGGCTGGCCTTGCTCCAGTGCGTATCGGTAGTTCGGGTGTTCGAAACGGGGCAGCCAGGCCTCACGCTCATCGGCCGGCAAGCGCTCCAGTACCGCTACCGAGGTGGCCAGGTCTTGTTCGAAATTATCCAGCATCAAGGTCTTGGCGCTTTGATAACGCTCATAAAACTGCAGGCCGAACGACATCCCATGAGCTAGCACCAGACTCACCAGGAAGATAAGTGCCAACCGCGAGGCCAGCGTGCGTGGCCAACCCATCGTCATGGCCGCTCTCCGGAGACTTCCACGGCGTAGGTCAATACGTAGCCCTCGCTGCGAACCGTCTTGATGTAGGCAGGGGCTCGCGCGTCGTCCTGCAGCCGGTGGCGCAGCCGACTGACAAGCAAGTCAATCGACCGGTCGAAGAGGTCGGCGTCGCGGCCCTGGGTGAGGTTGAGCAACTGATCGCGGTTGAGGACGCGCTGCGGGTGGTCGAGGAAGACGCGAAGCAGCCGATACTCACCGCCGCTTAACGTCACGATGGTGCCTTCACTGTCCAGTAAATGCCGGGCCGTGGTATCCAGCCGCCATTTGCCAAAGGCGAGGAGCCGGGCCGCTTCGGTGAGGACAAGATTGGGCGGCAACATGCGTGTGCGGCGCAGCACGGCGTTGATTCGCGCCAGCAACTCCCGGGCGACGAAGGGCTTGACCAGGTAATCATCGGCGCCCATCTCCAGGCCGATGATGCGGTCTGTGTCGTCATTGCGCGCGGTGAGCATCAGAATCGGTGTAGCTTTATGCTTGCCTGCTCGCAGTTCCCGACACAGCACCAACCCGTCGTCTCCGGGCATCATGATGTCCAGCACAATCAGGTCGACCGGCGTGGACTCCAGAAAGGCACGCATCTGGCGGCCGTCCGCCAACACCGTCGTGCGCAGTCCGTTTTTCTGAAGATAATTGCCCACCAACTCTCTGATCTCGCGATCGTCGTCGACGATGAGAATGTGATCTACGTGCTCCACTTGACCCACCTTTAGCCCTTGGCTGTTGTTGTTTGTTAACAAGAAGGCGCCGTCGAGTATATCCAGGTGCCGGCTCCCATCGGGGAACCCTTTTCAGCGTACGTGCCCAGGTTGCCACCCGGCGCAGGTCTACGCGTGGTCGGTTTGTAGGGTTTTGTATCTGTGGCGCAACTGGATACACAGTGATTCATTTCCTGCCGGTGGGTGACACAAACCGGATACCTGCCGGGCGTTAAATGAACCCATCGAGAAGGCACACGCCTTCTCCTGGCGATGACTCATTTGATGCACGGAGATCCCATTATGGACTGGAAAAACCCTGTGAAGCGGGGCATGTTTGGGTTGGCCCTGATAGCTGGGAGCGGGGGTGCCTGGGCTGCCGATGCGTCAGCTGCCAGCGCGGCTTCGACCCAATCCGAATCGATTCGGCCTTACCGAATTCACGTCGATGAAGCTCAACTGACCGATATGAAACAGCGCATCGCCGCAACCCGCTGGCC
The DNA here is from genome assembly GCF_003851685.1 of Pseudomonas sp. R5-89-07. Taxonomy (NCBI): domain Bacteria; kingdom Pseudomonadati; phylum Pseudomonadota; class Gammaproteobacteria; order Pseudomonadales; family Pseudomonadaceae; genus Pseudomonas; species Pseudomonas sp. R5-89-07. The sequence goes on from NZ_CP027727.1 coordinate 2,987,239, forward strand.
AGACAAAGAGACCGTCAATGACGTCTCGCAGGGCGTGCAGTTGGCCCAGGTCCAGGCGCTGGTGAAGTACTGGGGCACAGGCTATGACTGGCGCAAGGCCGAGGCCAAGCTCAATGCGCTGCCCGAATTCATCACGACCATCGACGGCGTGGATATTCAGTTCATCCACGTCCGCTCACGCAACCCCAACGCGATGCCGCTGCTGCTGACCCATGGATGGCCTGGCTCGCAGTTCGAGTTCCTGAAGACCATCGGCCCGCTGACGGATCCGGTGGCTTACGGCGGCAAGGTTGAAGACTCATTCGACGTGATCATCCCGTCGATCCCCGGGCACGGTTTTTCCGGCAAACCGACAGAACTGGGCTGGGGGCCGGATCGCGTCGCGAAGGCTTGGGACGTGCTGATGAAGCGTCTGGGGTACGCCCAGTATGTTTCCCAGGGCGGCGACCACGGTTCGGTGATATCGGATGCATTGGGTCGCCTGAATCCGCCTGGCCTGCTGGGCATTCACTTGAACATGCCGGCCACCATCCCGCCCGAGCTGGTCAAGCCGATCAACAGTGGCGACCCGGCCCCTGCCGGGCTTGCCGAGCCTGAACGCAAGGCGTTCGATTCATTGAGCACCTTCTTCGGCCGCAACGCTGCCTATGGCGCAATGATGGTTACCCGCCCGCAAACCATCGGTTACCTGCTGGCCGATTCGCCCACCGGCACCGCGGCGTGGATGTACGAAAAATTCGCCGCCTGGACCGATAGCGACGGTCAGCCTGAGCGGGTCCTTAGCCGTGACGAGATGCTGGACGATATCAGCCTGTACTGGCTGACGAACGTCGGCGCATCGTCCTCGCGCTTCTACTGGGAAAACAACAACAACAATTTCAGCGCAGCCGCGCAGAAGACGGCAAGCATCAAGGTGCCGGTGGCGATCACGGTATTCCCCCACGAGATCTATCAGGCCCCCAAAAGCTGGGCGCAACGCGCCTACCCATCACTTGCCTATTACAGCCAGGTGAGCAAGGGCGGCCACTTCGCGTCCTGGGAACAGCCGCAATTGTTCAGCGAAGAGTTGCGTGAAGCCTTCCGGCCGCTGCGCGTCAAGCTGGGCGCAACCAAGACCGCGCAGTGACACATACGCACGTCAACACACCGGGCCGTTACTCGCGGGCCCGCCACGGAGAAAATACGATGGATATGGCCTTGCTCAACAACCCAAGTAAAACCTGGCGCCTGCGGGCTTTTGCCCCAACGCTTGTGGCCGCCGCGTTACTGCAATTTACCGCAGTGGCGGTAGGTATTTCCCAAGCCAGCGCTGCCGACATACCGGCTTCCACCGTAGGTTCTATCACGCCGGGCGCCAACACTTCACTGGGTGCGCTCAAGCATGTGAAGGCAGGCGTGTTGGACGTGTCCTACGCGGAACTCGGCCCGGCCGATGGCCCGGTGGTGATTTTGCTGCACGGCTGGCCCTACGATATCAACGCCTTCGCTGACGTTGCTCCTGCTTTGGCGGACAAGGGCTATCGGGTTCTGATCCCTTCTGCCCGTGGTTATGGCGACACGCATTTTCTCTCGACCAAGACCGTTCGCAATGGCCAACCTGCTGCGCTGGCGACCGACCTGATCGACTTCATGGATGCGCTGAAGATCAAAAAAGCCGTGCTGGGTGGGTTTGACTGGGGCGCCCGCACTGCCGATATCGTCGCAGCACTGTGGCCGGAACGCGTAAAAGCCCTGGTCGCGGTGAGCGGCTACCTGATAGGCAGCCAGGAGGCGGGGAAGGCGCCGCTGCCGCCAGCCGCCGAATTACAGTGGTGGTACCAGTTCTACTTCGCGACGGAGCGCGGCCGCCTGGGTTACGAGAAAAACACCCATGACTTCGCCAAGCTCATCTGGAAGCTGGCCTCGCCGAAGTGGAATTTCGACGACGCCACGTTTGATCGCAGCGCAGCGTCCCTGCAAAACCCGGATCACGTGGCCGTGTCGATTTTCAACTATCGCTGGCGCCTGGATCTGGTCAAAGGGGAGCCTAAATACGACGCGATCGAGCAGAAGCTGGCGGCATTTCCTTCCATCAGCGTGCCGACTATCACGATGGAAGGCGACGCGAATGGCGCGCCTCACCCGCCCGCTGAGGCTTACGCAAAACGTTTCACCGGTAAGTATGAATACCGCCTTATCAGCGGTGGAATCGGGCACAACCTGCCTCAAGAAGCACCGCAGGCGTTCGCCCAGGCGGTGATTGACGCTGATCACCTCTGACAGGGAGAGTCACGATGAAATTCATGCATCTGGCCGTCTTGTCCGGGGCTGTTGCAGCGGTTGCGCTCACCTTCACGGGTGCCGCAATGGGCGATAGCGCTGACGGCGACGCTTCGCCGATCTACGGCGTGAAAATTCCCGAAGGCTATCGCAAGTGGGCGCTTATCGCCCCAGCGCAGGAAGCCGCTCCCCTGGACGAATTGCGCGCCGTGGTCGGCAATGACCTAGCAGTCAAGGCCTACCAGGACTCAGCGTTACCTTTTCCCGAGGGCACGGTGCTGGTGAAGCTTGCCTGGAAACACGTGCAATCGCCCGAATTCGAGCCGGCTTCCATACCCGGCGCAGCCACAACGGTTCAAGTGATGGTGAAGGATTCGAGCAAGTACGCCGCGACCGGCGGCTGGGGCTTTGGACGTTTTATCAACGGCAAGGCTGTCGATCAGGCGCAGCACGAGACCTGTTTTGCCTGCCATCAAGCACGCGTTCAAAACCATGATTTCGTGTTCACACGGTACGCCCCTTAACCCAGACTCAACGGAGTTTCACATGAAAAAAACCCTTGCCTCGCTGGCCGTCGCAGCCTGCCTGTTTGCCGGTACCACCGCGTTCGCCCAGACCGAAAAACCCACCATCGTGCTTGTTCACGGAGCCTTCGCCGACGCCTCGAGCTGGAACGGGGTGGCGAGCATTCTCGAACAGGACGGTTACACCGTGATCGCTGCAGCCAACCCGCTGCGCAGCGTGAAAAGTGATGCCGCCTCCGTCGCATCACTGATCACCAGCATCAAGTCGCCGGTTGTGCTGGTGGGCCATTCATACGGCGGCAACGTCATCAGTGCAGCGGCGAATGACCAGGCCAACGTCAAGGCGCTGGTGTATGTCAGCGCCTTCGCCCCCGACACCGGCGAAACCGTCGCCGGTCTGGCCGGCAAGTTTCCCGGCAGCACATTGGGGCCAACCCTCGCAGCGCCGGTGCCATTGAGCGATGGAGGAAAAGACCTGTACATCCAGCAGAGCAAATTCCACGACCAATTCGCCGCTGACGTTCCTGCCGCACAAGCCGCATTGATGGCCGCAACCCAGCGCCCGGTAACCGACGCCGCGCTGAACGAGCCATTTGGCACGCCGGCCTGGAAGCACATCCCGAGCTGGTCGATCTACGGCGACCAGGACAAGAACATCCCGCCCCAGGCACTGGCGTTCATGGCCAAGCGAGCGGACGCTAAAGCCGTGGAGGTGGTGAAGGGCGCGTCCCACGTGGTGATGGTCTCAAATCCAGCGCCCGTGGCTCGCTTGATTGAGAGAGCCGCGACGGCGAAATGAGCAGCATCCTGCTCATCCAACCCAATGCCTAGGTGAAGCCCATGCACAGCATCAGCACGAGCTACATAGACGGCACGTTCGTCCCGGTTCGGGGCACGGAGCGCTTGCCGATTATTTCTCCTACGACCGAGAACGTTCTGGGGATGGTCACGCTGGCAAACCGCGAAGATGCGGTGCTGGCCATCGACGCGGCCGCGCGGGCACAGCGTTCGTTTGCCCGCAGCTCTAAAGCGCAGCGCATTGACCTGCTCAGAGCGCTGCAAGCCGCGGTGCTGAGGAGCGCCGATAACATTCGCGACTCTGCCATTGAGGAATACGGCGGGGCCTATTCGCGTACCCAATGGGTAAGCCAGTACGTCTCGCAGTGCTTTGCGAATGCTGTCCAGACGCTTGAAGACTACCCCCTGACTCGAACAATCGGCGCGGCGCGGGTGTCAATGGAGCCGGTGGGTGTCGCAGCGCTGATCGTGCCCTGGAACAGTGTCGCTGGAACGGTCTGCAGCAAGTTGGCCTCGGCCATCGCTGCGGGTTGTACCGCTGTAATCAAGCCCAGCGAACTCAGCCCCGTTCAGACCCAAGTGATCACCGAGGCGCTTCACAGCGCGGGGCTACCGGATGGACTGTTCAATGTCTTGCTGGGCAGAGGGCGAGACGTTGGGGATGAACTGAGTACAAACCCAAAAGTGGCGAAGATTTCATTCACAGGCTCTACTCCAACCGGCAAGCTGATTGCGCGTGCAGGCCTCGACAGCCTGAAGCGGGTGAGCCTGTCGTTGACCGGCAAGTGCGCCTCGATTCTGCTGGAGGATGCAGATTTAGCCAGCGCCATCCCGCTGATCGTGAATGCCGCGTTCATGAACAACGGCCAGGCCTGTGTCGCTGGCTCGCGACTCCTGGTGCCGAGCCAGCGGGCAGCTGAGGTCATCGCTGCCGTGAAAGCCTTTGTCGATACGCTGGTCGTTGGCGATCCATGGCGTCCTGATACCAGCCTGGGGCCGCTGGCCAGTGCAGCGCAGTTTGATCGAGTCCAGCGGTTCATTCGCCAGGGCCTGGAACAGGGCGCTCGACTCGTCGCTGGCGGGGCAGGGCGCCCGGACGGCATCGACAGAGGCTACTTTGTCAAACCCACGGTATTTTCCGAAGTGAAAAGCTCGGTGGCGATCGCGCAGGAAGAAATATTCGGGCCGGTGCTGTCAATCATGACCTACGACTGCGAGGAACAGGCCGTCGAGATTGCCAACGACACCATTTACGGATTGCAGGCCTATATCTTCGGTAACGATCACGACCGCGCCAATCGTATGGCTTGTGAGCTTGAGGCGGGTACCGTTTTGATCAATCGTGCCGCTCCAGAATTACTCGCACCCTTTGGCGGAGTGAAGCAGTCAGGGATAGGCAGAGAGTTTGGCGTGTCAGGTTTGGAAGCGTTTCTGGAGGCTAAATCGGTGGTGTCGGGTTAGGCGGCAGAGTCTTTCTCACATCGGGCTGAACTCAGCAAGCCCGAACCGGCCAGAGAGTTCCTTCTGTCCCTTCGGTGTCACGGCGAGTGCCCGACTATCAAGGTCCTGAATTACCCACTCGCGGCTTATGACTGTCTGTAAAAAAGCCGCTCCGAGGGCTCCGGCAAGATGAGGGCGGCGCATGCTCCAGTCCAGGCAGGAGCAGGCGAAACGGCGTCGCTGTGCTCTTAGCTTTTTTATCTCTATACCGAGACCGGTGAAGGCTTTTTCACCGCTTATCGTAAGCTGATACAAACCTTCCCCAGAAACCGGCACGGTTAACCAGCCTGACGCCATGAAATGGTCGTGCAGTTGTACAGCCAGTGTTCCTGCCATGTGGTCATAACAGGTGCGCGCGAACTGCAATCGGGTCGGGGTCGTGGATATATATCGTTTATCGGCGTTTTGGCTGATCACCATGAGCGCTTCAATAGCCTGGGCCACTTGCGCGTCAGCCAGACTGTAGTAACGATGCCTGCCTTGGGTGTGCAGCTTTACCAAACCGTCCTCTTTTAGCCTCGCCAAATGCGCGCTCGCGGTGGATGCGCTCACGTCGGCGATGACGGCCATTTCAGTACTGGTACGGGCGTGGCGGTCCATCAGCGAACAAAGCATTTTCGTCCTCGCAGGCTCGGCTATCGCACCGGCTACCCGAGAAATCGCGGTGTCATTGCTTTGAGCATCCATATTTCGTTCCTGAGCGAATCGTCGCCATGAAGGGTGTTCGATAGTAGCTGTTCTTTGTGAACAGGATTTTTGGAATGACACCTTTTGAAGCAGCTACCCATGCTGATCCTTACGATTATTATGCGGGCCTCAGGCAACAACTGGGTCTGCTATTCGATGCAGATTCTCGTTTATGGATCGCAAGCAGCGCCAAAGCGGTTGAAGCCATTCTGGAGCATCCAGATTGTCGGGTGCGTCCGCTAGACGAGCCGATTCCGCCTGCCATTGCACAGGGCGCGGCAGGCATGATTTTCGGTCGTTTGATGCGCATGAATGAGGGCCCGCAGCACCTGTGCCCCAAGAAGGCTATCGCACCCGCCTTGGCTTCTGTAAAGACGCAAAGCATCGCAGCCGTCGTGTCACGCGTGATCGAGGCCTCCGATAGCCAGGTCGAAAACCCCGATGAGTTGATGTTCACGTTACCCGTTTCTGTCGTTGCGACCTTGTTAGGCCTTCCATCCAAGCGGCTACGGGACGTAGCGCGGCTTACACGGGACTTTGTGGCCTGCCTGTCACCGTTAAGCGACGCCATTCAACTCGGTGAATCCAATTCTGCGGCCGCTCGGCTAAGTCAATTATTCAGCGAGCTGCTGGGTACCGACGATGAAAGTGGCTGCTTCTTGAGCCATGTCAGGAGCGGATGCGAAGCCGCCGCCTGGAGAGATCAAGAGGCATTGATCGCTAACCTGATCGGCCTGTTGTCACAGACCTGCGAAGCCACCGCAGGCCTGATCGGCAATACCCTCGTAGCGCTCAATCGTAACCCTGATCTGCTTGAACAGTTGGAATCTACGCCAATGCTCGTTGCAGACTTGGTAGAAGAGGTCGCGCGCTACGACGCGCCCGTGCAAAACACCCGTCGATTCGTTGCGAAACGATGCACCATCGAGGGTAGCGTTTTGGAGGCGGGCGATACGGTTCTCGTGTTACTCGCTTCAGCGAACAGGGATTCCTGTGCGAACCCGGACCCCGATAGCTTTTTGCTCAAACGCATTGAGCGGCGCACCTTCAGCTTCGGCACTGGAAGACATGAATGCCCAGGCCAGCAACTTGCATTGACGATCGCCTCCGAGGCGATTTCGGTATGGCTACATCGCAAACCAGCCTCGTCTGATCCTCATTATCAGTGGAGCTATTTACCCTCTATCAATAGCCGTATCCCCAGGTTTTATCTTGATAGTGAAACTCAGTAGTGATCGTAGTTATTTGTGAAGCATGGCCGCACGAGGTGTAATCGCCTTGCCTGGCATGACATTCAACGCGTCAGATGGTCCGCCAAGTAGTCGATAAACACCCTGACGCGCAGCGGCAGGTGCCTTTTTTGCGGAAATATCAGGAAAAATGGCCGGGTAGTACCACCGTACTCCGTCAGCACCGCTTGCATGGCGCCGCTATCCAACTCTTCCTGAACCGTAAAACGGTACGCCTGCATCAGGCCCGCGCCGCTTTTGGCCAGGGTTGCCGTGGCGAGGAAATCGCTCTGGCAGGTGTAGTTGCCCGAGGTTTCCAATTCCACTTTCTGGCCGTTGACGTTAAACGCCCATAGCGACCTGCGCCCGCTGCTGGGCATTTCGAACTGGATGCATTCATGGTCCTTCAGGTCTGCCGGAGTCTGCGGTATACCGGCGTGTTTCAGGTAATCGGGAGTGGCGACCACTAACAATTCCGTGTCTTCAAGACGCCTGGCGACCAACCCGGAATCGTCCGGTTGCCGTCCTCTGATGGCGAGGTCGAAACCTTCTTCTATGAAATCGATGTTGCGATTGCTTACGTGGACGTCAATTTTGACGTCGGGATATCGCTGGCGAAAGCTCGGCAGCAAAGGCAGCAGCCGGTAGTGCGCATAGGGAGTGGGCGCGCTGATGCGTATTCGCCCGGACGGTGCATCCTGGGCACCGGTAATTGTCCGTTCAGCCTCTATCAGTTGGGTCAAAGCCTGCTGACATTGCTCATAGTAGGCGCGGCCGCCTTCCGTCAGGCGCATTTGCCGCGTGGTGCGCACAAACAACACCACGCCCAGGCGCGCCTCCAGCCGTGCGATCGAGCGGCTCACCGCCGCCGGACTCAAGCCTGCCTTGATGGAGGCTGCGGTGAAGCTGCCACTTTCTGCGGTGAGGCAGAACAACTCGATACTGCCCAGCTGGATGTCATCAAAATAGCGGCTCATGACGTCCTTATTCATTACATGGAGTATCAATTGAAGTGCTTTCTACGCCATTTTTCAACGTCGGCTTGTCATTTAGATTGGCGCTTCACTCACATTGAATGCCTCAACAGGCGGAGCAATCATGAAAGCAGCACGAACTGTCATCGTCACCGGCGCCTCCAGCGGCCTGGGGTTTGCGATTGCCAAGGCCTATCTTCAACGTGGCGACAACGTTGTCGGCAACGCTCGCACCCATGCTCGGCTGCAGGAAGCCGCTGCTCGTCTGGGCAACCCGTCCAATTTCGTCCTTGTGGCAGGCGACATCGCCAAACCGGAAACCGCACAGGCCTTGTTCGATCAGGCGGTGGCTGCTTTCGGCAAAGTCGATATCCTGATCAGTAATGCCGGTATCTTCATTCCCAAGCCGATAGGTGAATATACCGACGCCGATGTGGACGCCATGATCAACACTAATCTGAAGGGCTTTTTCTACCCGGCCCAACTGGCGGCCAGACATATGGCCGCCAACCAAAGCGGTCACATTGTTGCGATTACGGCATCCATAGCCATGCAACCCAATATCAAAGTCCCGGCGCTGTTGCCGGTGCTGATCAAGGGCGGCCTGAATCATGCGGTGCAAGGGCTCGCCCTTGAGCTGGCGGCGTCGCAGGTGAAAGTCAATGCGGTGGCTCCGGGCATTATTAACACGCCGATGCACGGCGACAATGAACAGCACCACACTTCACTTAGGGGCATGAGCCCGAGTGGCCGTATCGGGTCGCCTCAGGATGTGGTCGATGCGGTCTTGTATCTGACCGATTCCTCGTTCGTCAGCGGCGCGATCCTCCCCGTGGACGGCGGCTCTACTGCCGGAACATGGTGAACCATAGGAGGGTCGGAACATGCCATACGTAAACATCAAAGTGACTCAGGAAGGCGTGACCGCTGAGCATAAGCGTCAACTCATCGAGGGTGTCACGACGTTGTTGCACACCGTGCTGAACAAACCGCCGACATCGACCTTCGTGGTGATTGATGAGGTGCCCACCGACAACTGGGGCGTTGCCGGCGAGACGATCACGGCGCTGCGAGCGAAGGAAAACGCCCCCAAGCAATAGCCTTCCAGCAGCGCCTGCGTTCGGAGAATGAGTTGGCCGAACGCTTTTCAGGGCTGCAAACGCCGCACCCTCCATCCCGTATCGCTACAGTCATAGCGCAACCGCTCATGCAACCGCTCCCGCCCATTGCCCCAGAACTCCAGCGATTCAAGCCGCAACTCGAACACGCAATACCCTTCGGGACGCGGCAGCGGGCCTTGCACCTCGGCCAATTGCTGGGCAGCGTTGCGCATGGCCTGCACATCCTCTAAATCTTCACTCTGGCGCGACACCGATGACATAGGGTGCGTGGCATACGGACGCTTGAGCCACGCCTCATCAGCTTTGGCATCCGGCAGGCGCACGGCCTGGCCATTGAGGATGATCTGCTGACTGGTTTCGCGCCAATACAGCACCCCCGAGGCCCATGGGTTGTGGGCCAGTTCACGGCCTTTCTGGCTGCCGGCATGGGTGCTGAACACCACCCCGGCGTCACTGATCTCGCTGATCACCACGATTCGCGTAGAGGGCCGGCCCTGGCGGTCGGCGGTGGCCAGCGCGAGTGCCCTGGGTTCGCGGATACCCACGCGTCGCGCACGCTCCAGCCAGTTGCGCAGCACGCTCATGGGGTCGGCAGGCAGCGTTTGATATTCGGGAAACGGTGCATCCAGTGTGCCGGTGAGGGATTCCGACAGGCCTTTACCCAACAGCGGCGTACCCTGTATTGAGCTGTTCATAGCACGATGCTCCCGCGTCCGAACGTGACGCCATGACCTGAGACCTCGACGCGCGTCAGGTGCTCGGCGCGGCCCTCGGCCTTGGCGAACATCAGTGACGGGCGACCTATTTCCACGCCTTGCAAAATCTCCACGGGCTGGCCGAACGCTATCTGGCCATGGCGCGCCAGATGGATCGCCAATGGCCCGGCAGCCGAGCCTGTGGCCGCATCCTCGACCACGCCGTAGGCCGGGGAGAACATCCGGCTGCGCCAATGCCGTCCTGCGCCGGCAAAACAATTGATCGCCATGTCGTGGAAGTTCGACAGTGCACGGTGGTCGGGGTGCAGGGCCGACAAGGCTTCAATGCTCGGCAGGCCGACGAACACATGGCGCGGGCCGTTGTGATAGATCTCGATGGGAAAGGTCGAGTCACTGATGCCAAGGGCCTCGAGCAATTGCGCGTCGCGGCCCAGGGCTGTCCAGGTCGGGATCGGCTGGTCCATGCTGGCGGCAATCACGCTGCCGTTCTGGCGCTCGAGCTCAAAGGCGATGGTGCCCATTCGGGTTTCCAGATACAGCCGGTGGTTGTCGGTGTGCGCACCCAGGGCAATGGCCGTCCCGAGCAACGGGTGCCCGGCGAAGGGGAGTTCGTTGACAGGGGTGAAAATCCGGATCAGCGCATCCCCACCGTTACGTGGCTTGAGCACGAAGGTGGTCTCCGAGAGGTTCATCTCTCGGGCGATGCGTTGCATTTGCGCGGGCGGCAAATCATCGGCGTCAAAAAACACCGCGACCGGGTTGCCTTCCAGCGGGACGCTGGCAAAGGCGTCGATGATGACGTAGTGGTGCATGGTTATCTCCCGGCCGCCGAAACGGTGCTGTCGACAGGTGCGTGGATAAGGGCGTGGCGCAGCAAGTCGGCGATGATGCGTGGGCCCTCCTGGGTCAGCAGCGACTCGGCATGAAACTGCATGGAGGCAAACGACGGCCCACGCAGGGCATGGACTTCGCCGGTCTCGCTGTCGCGACTGATCTCGACGCTGCCGATGCCGTCGATGTCCAGGTGGTCACTTGAGCTGCGGGCCGCGAACGTATTGTAGAAACCCACCCGTTCGGCATTGCCGAACAGGTCGATCTGTTTTTGCACGCCCTGGTTGGGAATGGCCTTGCGTTGCAGTTCCAGGCCCAGGCACAGGCTCAGCACCTGATGGCTCAGGCACACCGCGAGGAACGGTCGCTGCTGGCTGAGCAAGGAACGGATGGCCACGTGCAGGTGGTTGATTTTCGGTAGATGCACGTCGCTCGGGTTGCCAGGCCCAGGGCCCATGATCACCAGGTCGTAACCGTCAAAGCTGTACTCGTCGCTGAAGCTGCGCACCGTCACCACCAGGCCCAGGGCCCGCAGCTGCTTGGCGATCATCGAGGTGAAGGTGTCTTCGGCGTCGACGATCAGCACCTGGCGCCCGCTGAAGTCGGCCTGGGTCTGTTGCCGCTGCTGGCTGTTCATCAACCAGAAATCCGAGACGTAGGCATTGCGGCTGGCCAATGCCGCGCGTACCTGCAGGTGGTTGCCGAAGCGCGAGGGCGCCTGGTTTTTCAGCGCGGCGATCAGGCCCGCGGCCTTGGCCCGGCTTTCGGCGGCTTCGGTCATCGGCTCGGAGTGCCGCACGATGGTCGAACCCACGCTGATGCGCACCTGCCCGCTGTTATCGATGTCGGCGGTGCGAATCAGGATCGCCGAGTCCAGGGAACGTCCGCCCTTGCCGTCGCTGCCGATCAGTGCAGCCATACCGCTGTAGTACGCCCGTCCTTGCGGCTCATAGCGCCGGATCACTCGGCAGGCGCTTTCCAGCGGGCTGCCGGTGACCGTCGGGGCGAACAGGGTTTCATGCAGGATTTCGCGCACATCGCGACGGGTCTTGCCTTCGATGAAGTATTCGGTATGGGCCAAATGGGTCATTTCCTTAAGGTAAGGACCTAGGACGTGACCGCCGTCTTCGCAAATGCGCGCCATCATTTTCAGTTCTTCATCGACCACCATGTACAGCTCATCGGCCTCCTTGCGGTCGGCCAGAAAATCCATGACTTCGCTCAAGCTGGGGCCCGCGGGTGGGTAGCGGTAAGTGCCGCTGATGGGGTTCATGACCGCGATTCCATCTTTGACGCTGATGTGGCGCTCGGGGGATGCGCCGACGAAGGTGCGGTTGCCGGTATGGATGATGAAGGTCCAATAAACGCCTTTTTCTCGCTCCAGCAGGTGACGAAAGAACGACAGCGCACTGGCCGGGCCGTACTCGCTGATTTCCGCTAGAAAGGTGCGCTTGATCACGAAGTTGGCACCTTCCCCGGAGCCGATTTCGTTGGCGATCACTTGGCTGACGATCTCGGCATAGCGGGCGTCGCTGAGGTCGAAGCGTTCGTTGTTCAATTGGATCGGAACGTTGGGCAGCAGCGCCAGCAACTGCTCGATGCCGATGGATTGCTGCTCGGTAATCTTCATCGCCAACAGCGGCGACTGATCGTCCAGCGCCTCGAAACCGCGTTCGGCAATCTGGCGATAGGGAATCAGCGTCAGTACATCCAGGCGAGGTGCACCGATCGAGGGCGCAGGCAAGTCGATGTCGGCCAGCAGTCGTGGCTCCGACATCTCGCCCATCAGCACATTCAGCAGCCCGGGGCCGCTGGATTCCGGACGATACAACAGGGCAAACGGTTCGGGCACCGGTTGCAGAATGCGTTCCATCAGGCGGGCGGCGGCTTGGTTCATAGCACCACCTCGTCGGTAGTGATGACCATCGCGCAACGGCTGGCGGCGTATTCCATGGCCATCCAGTGGTGCTCCTTGCTGAAGTCGGCGATAGCGTCGGCAACGAGGAAGGGCTGGATATCGTTGGAGTACGCATCCACGCTGGAAATCAGCACCCCGACGTGCGCATACACGCCACACAGGATCAATTGATCACGCCCGCTGGCGTGCAGGCGTTGCAGCAAGTCGGAGTTGAAGAACGCGCTGTAGCGCCACTTGGTCAGCTGCCAGTCACCGGGTTGGGGGGTGAGGGCGTCGACCACTTCGCGGTCGGCCGGGCTGGCCTTCATGCCTGGGCCCCAGAAATCCTTGAGCAGCCCGCGTTGCTCCTCGTTCATGCTGCCCGGCTGGGCGGTATAGGCCACCGGTACGCCGTTGTCGGCAGCCCACTGGCGGATGCGTGCAGCATTGCTGATGACTTCATCACGTAGCGCATCCGGCAAGGGCCGCAGGAAGTAACGCTGCATGTCATGCACCAACAGCACGGCGCGCTTGGGGTCAATGTGCCATTGCGCGAGGTTAGAGGGCAGGTCGCGGGCAGTCGGCAGCGTGTAAGGGACAATCGATGGGATGCCGGTCATGGCGACAAACTCCAGTCAAAGGGAGGCAAGGGGGGAGGAGGGCAGGGTTTTCCAGGCCATCACCGCAGTAATGGCTTGCCAGGGGTTCAAGCGCGGGTCGCACAGGCTTTTATAATGGCTGGCCACCTGGCTCAGGCCGGCGGCATCGGAGGCGCACTCGCTGACGTCATCGGGCGTGGTTTCCAGGTGCAGGCCGGCGGCCACGCCACCGGCCGAGATCACGGCATGCTTGAAGGCGGCGATTTCTTCGGTGATGGTCTGCACCATGCGGGTCTTGTTGCCGCAGGGCGCGACGATGGTGTTGCCATGCATCGGGTCGCTGAGCCAGATGATCTTGTGGCCGGCCTGGCGCACTGCTTCAACCAGCGGGGGCAGGCGGTCTGCAACTTTGTGGGCACCCATGCGGGCAATCAGGGTCAACCGGCCGGGTTCGCGCCTGGGGTCCAGGCGCTCGCACAGGCTCAGTAACTGATCCTGGGTGATGTCCGGGCCGATCTTGCAGGCCACCGGGTTGAGTACTTCGCTGAGCAGCGCCACATGAGCGCCCGTCAACTGGCGGGTCCGTTCGCCAATCCACGGCCAGTGGGTCGAGCCGAGAAATATCCGGCCCTGTTCGTCCTGGCGCACTTGCGGCAGTTCGTAGTCGAGCACCAGCATCTCGTGGCTGGTCCAGGCAGGCGAGCCGGTGAGTTGCTCCTTGCCGGCCGGTTCTTTCCATCCCAGGTGCCGCATGATGTCCTGCGCGGCGCGATAGCCTCGAACCAGGCGTTGCGCATCATGCTGGCGATGGCCGGGGACCGCCTCGCGGCCGTTGACCATGTCGCCGCGATACACCGGCAACTCGACATCGCCGACGCGTTCGCTGTGGTTGGAGCGAGGCTTGGCAAACTGCCCGGCAATCCGCCCCACGCGCACCACCGGTTGCTCGGTCACCAGCCGGAACGCCCCGGCCAGGATGTCCAGCACCGCGGCTTTGCGGGGCACATGCTCGGGAGCGCTTTCATCCATGTCCTCGGCGCAGTCACCGCACTGGATGATCATCGCTTCACCCGCCGCGACCCTGGCCAGGGTGGCACGCAAAACCAGAATGTCTTCGACGCGAATCAATGACGCGCTGTCCCTGAGGTAGGCCTGCGCGTCATGCAGTTGTGAGGGTTCGCTCCATTGAGGCTGCTGGAACGCTTCACAATTTAGAACCCGTTTCAGTAAGTCTTCCATGATGCGATCACTCTCTCGAAGGATTAGGCAGGAATGCCTTCACGCTTGACAGACGGCACCGGAATACCCAGGGCGCGCAGTTGTTGAAACACGTTCATGAATTCACGATTGCGCTTTACTTTGCCGTCTTCCAGCTCGAAGGAGTGCAGGAAGTGGTTCTCGTAATAACCTTCGGGGTAACCCGGAAAGAGAATCTTGCCGTGGCCATCGCACTCGACCCACATATGGTTGGGGTCATCGGTTTCAAATACCTTGACGTTGTACCATTCCCAATCCGGAAAGCACTTGAGAGACCAAACAGCATGTTCGGCCAATTTGGCTTTGCCACTGATTACAATGGGGGCACCGGTGTCGGTGGTCCACAACCCGCCTGAACCGTCTTCGGTGAATAGTTCATGACGACGCAGGCGGTCCTGGCCTTTGGTACGCATGTATTGTTCGACCGTGGCGCGGTTCTTGCGACGTAGTTCAGTAGCAGGCGTGGTGAGTTGTTGGGCGGCGTTAGTAGGCATGCTCAATCTCCAATGAATAAAGGGTTTATGAGGCGGGGATACCTTCACGCTTGATGCGTGGAACCGGAATGCCCAAGGCGCGAAGTTGTTCGAAGGGGTTCATGAATTCACGGTTCTGCGTGATCTTGCCGTTATCCAGTTCGAAGGAATGGATGTAATGGTTTTCGCAATAACCCTCCGGGTAACCGGGAACCCGGGCTTTACCGCGGCCATCACTTTCCACCCAGAAATGGTTGGGATTGTCGGTTTCAAACACCCGGACGTTGTGCCATTGCCAGTCTGGAAAGCATTTTTCCAGCCACACGCCGAGGGCTGCGAGTTTTGCGTGGCCTTTAAATACAACGGGTTCACCGGTTTCGGTGTTCCAGGAGCCGCCACTGCCGTCTTGCGTGAACAGCTCATGCCGCCGCAGGCGATCTTTGCCATTGGTGCGCATGTACTGTTCAACAGTGGCCCGGTTTTTTCGGCGAAGTTCAAGCTGGTCATTAAAGCCGACAGGGGAATGCGAAGCGGGCATGGGCAGTGTTCTCCTTAACTGGATTGGACTTTTTAAAAATCAAGTAAATATTTAGTTAATTGCACGGGGCGGAAGTTAAACTTGTTTAACTATTTACCTGCTTGACGGTTCTGAGCGGTGTTGTTTATACACCCGCATTTCTTGGACTTGGAACTACCAGATCTTGTAGTGGCTCGAAGAGGAGTGGAGGAGGGCTGCGATTCGTCGGATGAGTTATTGCATTGTCATGAATGCACTGGTTCATTCGTCGCTTCGGAAACAGTGGCCTATGGCTAGTTAGTTGAGTTAGACATAAAAAATCTTGCGCTAGTGCGAAGCAATCTATGACAGTTGAGTTTTGTGTGTTGACAGGCGTTCAGGTTGGTTTAGTCTCACGACTTCTTTGGAGCGTCATGGGTGTTCAAAATGGAATTAGGACAGCTGTTGGGATGGGATGCCTATTTTTACAGTATCTTTGCGCAAACCATGAACATGGAGGAATTCACGGTTGTCGCATTGAGAGCCTTGCGTGAACTGCGGTTTGATTTCTTTGCCTATGGCATGTGCAGCGTAACGCCGTTCATGCGGCCCAAGACCTATATGTACAGCAATTATCCCGAGCACTGGATACAGCGTTATCAAGCAGCCAATTACGCAATGATCGACCCCACGGTACAACACAGCAAAGTTTCCTCAGCGCCCATTTTGTGGAGCAATGAGTTGTTCCGGGGCTGCCCTGAATTGTGGTCTGAAGCCAACGATTCAAATCTATGCCACGGCCTGGCACAACCTTCATTCAACACCCAGGGCCGTGTCGGGATGTTGAGCCTGGCACGCAAGGACAAGGTCATCAGTCTTCAGGAGTTCGAAGCCTTGAAGCCGGTGACCAAGGCGTTTGCCGCTGCGGCCTTCGAGAAAATTTCCGAGTTGGAGAGTGACGTCCGTGCGTTCAACACAGACGTGGAGTTCAGCGAGCGCGAATGCGATGTGTTGCGCTGGACCGCCGACGGCAAGACCTCGGAGGAAATAGGCGTGATCATGGGCGTGTGCACCGACACCGTGAATTACCACCACCGCAACATCCAGCGCAAAATCGGCGCCAGCAACCGCGTGCAGGCCGTGTCTTACGCCGTCGCGCTGGGCTATATCTGAAATTCATCTACTGTGCCGAGTCGACCAGAAGGACGACTCGGCCGGTATCACGCCGTCTCTTCCATTGGCTCGGAGGTGAAGGCTGAAGGTATGCGGACGCCGCGGTGGTGTTCACGGTGAGCCGAGAGTTTGATAGCGAGGAGTTTTTCGTCCTGGTGCACGGTAACCGGGCCCAGGCGTTCGTAGTTGACCCCGTTGATCTTGTAATAGCGCTCCATCGTGCTGTTGACGATTCCAACGATGGTTTCGGCGCCCGCCAGGCTGGCGATCTTGAGGCTTTTCCAGAACAAAGGCATGGCCAACTGCGGTTCGCGGGTGGTGAAACGTGTCATTTCCCAGATGGTGGGATGCTTGGGTGGCGTCTCTGCGCAGGTATGGCTGAAGACGCCTTCCAGCAGGTTGGGGAATAGGGTCGGTATCAGACGCGCGCAGCCTACGATGGCACGGTGCTCGTTGAAGGCCAGGAGGTAACGGGCGTGCTCGGTGTCGTACTGATCCCATTCACAACCGGCCTGGTGCGGCTGGATAGGCAATCGCCATCCGAGTTTCTCGACGAATTGCTCGTGCCGAAAGCGACCGAGCATGAGCTTAAGCTCGTCGCTCATTGCGCTGAGTGTGTGCTCTTCCATGTGCATGGCAAAGTGTTCCTTGGGGATGGGCAAGTGCGGATTTTTATAGAGGACTTGTACGGGCTTAGCGACTACAAGATCTTGTAGTTCGCTCTATGCTGGAGGGTATCGCCTGGCCGCCGCATCCGGTATTTTCCAGGGACGCGCGCAGCGTCTGAGTCATAAATGAGATTTATCTGAAGTGGAACGCCGTCTCAGGCAGAGTAGAACCAAAGACGGTGGACAGATGCGTTCCAAGTCAGGTGTTTGAGGGAGGAACGATGTTGAATTTTGAAGAGCGCCCCAGGGACGCGCACGAGCCCAGCGAGTACGAAAGCCTGGTCGCGATGGGAACTCGCACACTCGATGCCATTCCCGGCGCTATCTACCTGTGCGACCGCGACGGGTGGCTCGTCAGGTTCAACAGCGAAGCAGTCGAGTTGTGGGGACGAACACCCGCGCTGGGGGAGGGCGGAGAGCGTTTTTGCGGTTCGTATCGGCTTTATTCAATAGAAGGCACGCCGTTGGCCGTTGACGAATGTCCGATGGCCTCCACCCTCAACGCGGGCCTGTGTGCGCGTAACCAGGAAGTGCTGATTGAGCGCCCGGACGGATCGCGGTTCGTGGCGCTCATGAGTATCCGCACGCTTAGAGACCGGCATGGCCACATCCAGGGCGCGATCAATTGCTTTCAGGATATCTCGGCGCACCACGCTATCGCCGAGGAACTGCGGCGCAAAAGCTCCGATCTTGAAGATTTTTTCGAAAACAGCGCCGTGGGCCTTCATATTGTCAGCGGCGAAGGCATCATCCTGCGAGCCAACAAAGCGGAGTTGTCGCTGCTGGGTTACTCTGCCGACGAATACGTTGGCCGTCATATCAGCGAATTTCATATGGATGAGCCCGTCATCGGCGACATCCTCAACAAGCTTGGAAGCGGTGATTGCCTGAACAGCTACCCGGCGCGCCTGAGAACCAAAAACGGCACGATCAAACATGTCGCAATTACCTCCAATGGGCGATTTGAAAACGGGAAATTCTTCAACACTCGTTGCTTCACTATTGACGTAACCCGCGTGCATGACGCCGAAACCGAGCGCCAGGAGAGCGATGATCGGCTGGCGGCGACTTACGAGGCAGCGACGATCGGCATTGCCGAGGCAGGAGAGGACGGTCGCCTGCTGCGGGTGAACGACGCCCTTTGCACCATGCTCGGTCGGTCTCGCGAGCAACTGCTGGCGATGACCTTTCTGGACTATACCCATCCAGACAGTATTGAGCAGGATGCGGCGTTGTACGCTCGGCAGGTGGCCGGCGAACTGGAGAACTACATGTTGCGCAAGCGGGCCGTAAAGCCTGATGGCCAGCCGCTTTATCTGGATGTTTCCAGCTCGTCGGTAAGGGCTGCCGATGGCAGGTTCCGCTATGGTGTGCGGGTCATCCAGGACGTCACGCTGGCCCGAGAGATGGAAAACCGCGTGCGGGAAAGCGAGCGACACATGCGCAATCTCCTGCAGGCGCTGCCGGCGGCCGTCTACACCACCGACGCCGAAGGGCGCATCACGTTCTATAACGACGCGGCGGTCGAGTTGTCGGGGCGAACGCCGCAACTGGGCGATCTGTGGTGTGTCACCTGGAAATTATTCAACACCGATGGCACTTATCTGCCTCACGACCAATGCCCGATGGCCGTGGCGCTCAGGGAAAATCGGCCCATACGGGGCGTCGAGGCCATTGCGGAGCGCCCGGATGGCACCCGCGTATCCTTTGCGCCGTATCCGACCCCTCTGCACGATGCCGATGGAAACCTGATCGGTGCGATCAACATGCTCGTGGACATTACTGAGCGAAAGCAGGCAGAAGACCGACAGAAAAACCTGATCGATGAACTCAATCACAGGGTCAAGAACACCCTGGCGACGGTACAGTCCCTCGCGGCACAAACAGCGCGAAGCGCGCAGGATGCCAACGAAGGATATGTGCGGTTCGAAGCCAGGCTGCTCGCCTTGTCACGTGCCCACGACCTGCTGACCAAACGGCATTGGGGCCACACTCCGCTGAGCGTACTGGCCCATGAAGTATTAATGCCGGTGTTTGGCGATGAACCTGGCCGCATCGTGATCGCCGGTGATGCCATCGATGTTGACACCCGCATCGCCCTGAGCCTCACCATGACCCTCAATGAGCTGGCCATCAACGCCCTTAAATACGGTTCGATGTCTGTCGAGACCGGGACACTTTGCCTGAACTGGTGCGTTCAACCCCAACCGGACGGAGCGCTACTCACCCTGGACTGGCGCGAGGAGGGCGGCCCCCCGGTTTTTACGCCGCAGCGCAAAGGCTTGGGTTCGCGTTTGATGCAGCGCTGCATCGAGCGTGATTTAGTCGGTTTTTTTGAGCTTGCCTTCGCTCATGAGGGCGTTCACTGCCGCTTCTCGTTTATGGTCAATGAGAACACACCATGACCTCGTTTCCAGGCATCCGGGTGCTCCTGGTTGAAGATGAAGGCGCCATCGCGATGTTGATCGAGGAAATGCTCGAGGACCTCGGATGCACGGTAGTCGCCTCCGTGGCCCAGCTTGCGAAGGCACTCGACGTGGCACATGTGCTCGACGCAGACCTGGCGATTCTGGACGTGAACCTGGCCGGAGAACGCGTCTTCCCGGTTGCCAGCGTTCTGCGCGCGCGCAACATTCCGTTTTTATTCAGCACGGGGTACGGCGTCAGCGGCCTGCCGAAGGAGTTTGCTGACTGCCCGGTCTTGCATAAGCCCTTTGCGCAAAGCGATCTTACGTTGAAGATCGCACAGACATTGGGGTGACAGTCAGGCTGGGGCGGACGAGCATAGCGGTTCTAGAACAACTTAAGGTATCAAGCGCATGTCGCGTAGTTTGTCGAACACATCAAAAAATGCTTGATCGCTCGCCTGGTAGGCAGTGAAGCCCATTGCACGGCTTTTTGACATATCAGTGACAACTTCGATGGGTCGGCCGAGGTCGGCATCGGTGTGCCACGGGGACACCAGGCGATCTATATTGGGTTCTTTCAGGCCGTGATCGGCAGCCATTTGCGACCATACGACTTGGTCGTTACTCATCTGCTCTTCAAGGGGGGAGAGCGTCGCGGGATAATCGGCAGCAGGCAAGTCGAAATATTCGGCAATTTGGCTCCACATCCATTTCCAACGAAATACATCGCCATTCGTCACATTGAATGCCTGATTGGCCGCAGCCGGCGTGGTTGCCGCCCACAGTTGTTGTTTCGCCAACTGCCGTGCGTCCGTCATATCGGTGAGGCTTTCCCACTGCACCCTTGATCCAGGAAACACAAAGGGCCGATTGGTGTGTTTGCAAATCGAGGCATAGACGGCGAGGGTGGTTGCCATATTCATCGCGTTGCCGACCGCAACCCCGGTGACGGTATGCGGGCGATGAACGCTCCACGTGAAGCCGTCCTTTTCAGCGGCGGCGAATAGTTCGTCTTCTTGGGCGTAGTAGAAATTTTCAATATCCAGACGACCTTGTTCTTCGCGAAACGGTGTTTGCGGAAGACTGCCCTTGCCATACGCTTCGAACGGGCCGAGATAATGTTTCAGGCCTGTCACCAGCGCTACGTGCTCAACACTCTTGGCCGGGCGAACGGCGGTGAGCACGTTGCGTACCATGGCGGCATTCACGCGAATGTTCTCGGCCTCCGTGGCTTGTCGTGACCACGTAGTAATGAATACATGAGTGGGTTTCAAATCCGCCAGCGCATGTTCCAGCGAAGCCGGATCCTGAAGGTCTGCCGCGACAGGGATAACGCCTTGTACTTGCGAAGGGTGCCGCGACAGCGCGGCGACCTGCCAGTTGTTGTCGATCAGTAACTGAGTGATGGCGCTGCCGACGATGCCGCTGGCGCCTACGACTAAAGCTGTTTGGCTCATAGGTTTCTCCTGGATTCAAACTTGGGAGTTCACCTGAGCGAAGGAGGTTCAACCTAAAGTGGAAGGCAGGCTGCTGATTGGGCAAATACGTAATTTAACATAATATACATTATGCGAATACATGGATTGCCCGACGAGCACTCGACACTCCGTGAGTTCGCTGCTGCTGACCCTGCAGGAACTCAACTGTGGATATAAGCCACTACGACCACTGCAAAACTCATCCAGGCAGGAGGAAAATACAATGCTGACTTCGAGTCATTCGCTACCCACCTTGCAGGCTGCTAGTCGAGCTCTTGGACTGTCTGAGAATGACAATCCACCCGAGAAGAAATCCAACTTACCCAACGCCAGTGTTTTTGCGTACAACACGCGGTCAGCGACGCTCGCCATGGACAATTCTGCGAAAAACAGAATAAACGAGACGCCCATCGCCATCGAGCGTAATCCTCGCTGGGTAAACCCTGAAACGAGGTCTGCGTGTAAATACTCGCCGGTTAAAGTCGGAGATTTACCGCATGACGACGCGATAAATAGCCCCCGGAAAGCGTCGATTAACAGCATGCGAGCGGTGCTTGATAACCGGATCGACACCTGCAGAGAGCTCTCCATGGATCGCGGAACATCCCGCGGCGGTAGTTGGTTTTCATTCCTCAGAGGCGCCTTGCGTCATGAGCCACATCTGAATAAAGAAACGGTTCCGGCCGTTGTCATCAGCGGCGGGAAGTGCCAGCAGACTCGCTGCGGATCTCAGCACGGATTACAGCCTGGCGTGGCATCCGAAGAATATGACTAATAAGCAACGCACTCAGGCAGAGCCCGTCTACCTTCTTGTTCACCGGTTGGATTACCCAACCTATGCGACAACAATGAAAGAGGTACTTGAACGGTATCCAAATCTGCACCTTGTCGGCTGGGATGGCGCAAAGCTCACCGGGTTTGGCGCTGCCCGAGCATCGGCCATCGCCTTTGTCGACACACTCCCGTATCGCCCTGAACGCGTGATGATGATCGATCAAGATGTTGTGAAGACCGAACAGACCCGGCACACCCATCCAACCGTGCGCACCACAGTGGAGAATCTGCACCGGACTACACATCAGCCGATCGTGGGTTACGGCATAGGCTATCCAGAGCGACAGCGCCCACCTGCCCCTTTTGGCAATACCCCGCCGCCCCAATCGTCGGATTTGGACGGGCCGGCGGAGCAGTATGTATCTATTACCGCTCCGTTCCGTAAGAAACTGGAAGACGGCATTTACCCGCCTTACATGGTCGCAGGCGGCGAAGACATGTTAATGAGCAAGGAACTGGGCTTGAGTAAAAACAACCGTAATACAGTGCTGCCGCAGGAGAGAATCATAAAGAAGGAACTGAAAGGACCGACAGACACGCCGAACGTTTACTGGAATGAAGGTCGTACCCAGACGCTTGAAGCACTCTTCGAATCGGAAAAAAACACGCGGGTGGCGTTCGAAGGTCAAGCGATGACCTTGGATGAGCTGATGCATAGGTTCAAGGATAACGGCTGGATTGCTGCACACCCAAGCGTTGAATCCTATAATGTTTCGGCCTGCATTATTGAACGTATTATTTTGCGCCTGAACAACGAGTTACTCAAAGAAGCGCAGCAAAGCAGCTATGCATAATCCCCTGCAGGCGTTAATGTCTAATAATATATAGCTCAACTAAATGACTATTTAGTTGAGCTATATCAGCGCATTACATCTTAAATCGATCCACCGACTGCGACAGTTTCCCCGCCAGGCTCGACAGCTCATCCGTCGTCGACGCCGTGCCCGCAATCACGCGGCTATTGCTTTCCGACATTCCCGCAATCATCTCCACCTGATGGGCGATCTCGTTGCTGGCCAGGCTCTGTTCGCTGATGGTGCGGGAAATATCGTTTACCAGTTCCGTGGTGTTGAGCGTGGCCTGGAGGATCTCGCGAATCGCGCGTTCCACGTCGGCGGTCACGGCCATGCCCTTATCCACTTGAGCAACGCCCTCCTCCATGCTGGTCACCGCTTCGCGGGTGTTCTGCTGAATACGCCCGACCATGCTGGCGATTTCCTGGGTCGAGGCGCTAGTGCGTCCGGCCAGGCTGCGTACTTCATCGGCCACCACGGCAAAGCCACGGCCCTGCTCGCCGGCGCGGGCGGCTTCAATGGCGGCGTTCAGGGCCAGCAGGTTGGTTTGGTCAGCGATGCCCTTGATCACCTGGATGATGCTGTAGATGGCCTCGGATTCTTTGTCCAGCGTGCGAATCACCTGGGCCGATTGCTGTGCCGAGCGTGCGATGCCGTCCATGTCGCTGACCACTTGATGAATGATCCGGCCGCCGTCCTTGGCCAGGGTTTGCGCCTGGTTGGCCATGTCCAGCGCGTGCCCGGCATGGCGGGTGATTTCTTCGATGCTGGCGGTCATTTCACTCGCGGCGGCGGCCATGGTACTGGCGGCCGCGCTTTGCTGCTGGCTGCTGCCCGCCACTTCATGGCAGCCCTGGCTCAGTCGCTCGCTCATGCCATTGACGCCATGGGCATTGCTGCGCACCACTTCGATCATGCTGCGCAAATCACGCTGCATCGTGGCCAGGCTGCGAATCAGCGTGCTGGCTTCGTCCTGGTTCTTGGGCTCGACAATCGGTTGGCTCAAGTTGCCATGGGCGATGCTATCGGCAATGCGGCTGGCGGTTTGCAACGGCCCCATGATGCTCAGGATTACCCAGCGGCCTTGTGCCAACAACAGTAAAAGGCTGGCGATCAAGACCCCGGCGAGGACCCAGTTGGCGTTGCTGATGGCTTGTCGTGTACCGGCGCTGGTGCCCAGGGTATGGCTTTCGATCAGTTCACTCAGCGCGGCCATTTGATCTTCAAGCTGGCTGAATGCAGCGTTGAAGGTTTCGATCTCTACGCGCGCGGCCTCGGGATTGGTCAGGGCCAATGCAACGATGCGCTCGCCGGCGCTGATGTAGGTGTCGAGGCTGGGTTTGATTTTTTCCAGGCTGGCCTTGGTCGTGTCATCCAACGGCTGCTTGAAATTATCCGCCAGCATCTGACGGAAATGCTCGGCATGCTCCTTGAGCGACGCGTTGACCTCGGCAGGTGTATTCGTGCTTTTGCCCAGCCCCACTAACATGGCGGACAACACATCGGCACGCAGGGCGTCGTGCATCATGTCGGCTTCCATATGATTGCGCAGCACAGTCATGCTGACTTCGTTGTCTTGCACCGCCGCGCCCATGCGGGTGTTTCCCAGGTAGCCTGCCAGGCTCATGATCAAGGCGGTTGCCAGCCCGGTCGCAATCAACAGCATCAAGCGTAATTTGATCGTCATCTGGTATCCCCACACCTGGACCTCCGGTTGGGAAGCCAACCGTTCGAGCGTCATTAGTACCGTTATCGGCACCGGTATCCGTTAGTGAAGCCTAAGTTTGCGGATCTGCGCGAATCCCTTAAGCTGG
Organism: Pseudomonas sp. R5-89-07; assembly: GCF_003851685.1. Classification (NCBI taxonomy): domain Bacteria; kingdom Pseudomonadati; phylum Pseudomonadota; class Gammaproteobacteria; order Pseudomonadales; family Pseudomonadaceae; genus Pseudomonas; species Pseudomonas sp. R5-89-07. Next base: position 3,011,769 of record NZ_CP027727.1, read on the forward strand.
GCGTCTTTTGCCCTGCCCTGCCCGGACCTGCCCATGCCTCGAAGCGTCGCCCACCTCGCCCTGCTGTTGGGCTTGATCACCGCCGTCGGCCCGTTTGCCATCGACAGCTATTTGCCGGCGTTGCCAACCCTGGGCGCCAGCCTTCACGCTTCGCCGGCTGCCGTGCAGATGAGCTTGACGGTGTTCTTCATGATCATTGGGGTGTGCCAGCTGTTTTACGGCCCGATCAGTGATGTGTTTGGCCGAAAAATGCCGATTTACGTCGGCTTGGTGATTTTTACCGTCGGTAGCATTGGCTGTGCACTGGCGCCGACCATCGAAGTGTTGATCGGCTTTCGCGCGGTGCAGGCATTTGGTGCATGCGCGGGCATGGTGATTCCACGGGCGATTGTCCGCGACCTGTACACCGGCCACGAGGCAGCGCGCCTGATGGCCTTGTTGATGCTGGTGATGAGCGTTTCGCCAATCCTTGCGCCATTGGCCGGTAGCCTGGTGATTTCGATCTGGAGCTGGCGCGAGGTGTTTGCGCTATTGGCCGTGGTGGCGCTGCTGTGCCTGGTGATGACGGTCGTGCAACTGCCGGAAACCCATCCGGTGGAACGTCGGTTGGGCAAGACCCTGGGCAACGCATTCGGCAGTTACGGCGCCCTGCTCCGCGATCCGGTGTTCAGCGGGTTGTCGGTGGTCTGCGGGTTTGGCCTGGCCACGTTCTTCGTGTTTATCGGCAGCGCGCCCTTTGTGTACATCGAATACTTCGGCCTGACCCCCACGCAATTCAGCCTGTGCTTTGCAGTGAATGCGGCGTCGTTTTTTGCCATGAGCCAACTGACGGCACGCCTGAGCGCCCGCTTTGGCCTGGCGCCGCTGATTCGCTGGTCGGTAATGGCCGTGGCGGCTGTGATGGCGTTGCTGGCAGCCACGACGCTGTGGGGTATTAACCTGGCCTTGATGATGACGCTGCTGTTCATCGGTTTCGGTTTTCTTGGCCTGTTGTTACCGGCCGCCGGGGTGTTGTCGCTGGAAGATCATGGCGCCGTGGCAGGTTCGGCGTCTGCCCTGCTTGGCGCGATTCAGATGGTTACCGCTGCAGTGTCGATGACGTTGGTAGGGCTGTTCGCCGACCATACGCCTGCGCCGATGTTGGTAGGCATCGCGCTGTGCGCGGCTGCCGCCATGCTCATAGTGGTGTGGACGCTGCGCCGGTTGCCGCCACACCTGGCAAGCGCTTGATGCCTACAGATCAAACCGATCCACCGCCCGCCGCCGCTCGTTGTCATCGCGCACGTCATAGCTGGCGGTGGTCTGGATATTGGTGTGGTGGGCCAACTTCTGCGCAATCGACAGGTCATGCTCCTCAATCACCCGCGTGATGAAGGAACGGCGGAAGTCATGGGGCATGATCTTCACGCCCACTTGGTCGCCGCGCTGGCGCGCGATGTAATAAATCGCGTGCTTGGTGATGCGTTCACGGGTGATATGACTACCGCGACGAATGCGGTTGAACAGGAACGGGTCGTCCTGCTCGCCTTCCTTGAGCTGCCCGCGACGAAATTCCAGCCAAGCCTGCAGCTTGGCGAAAGCCCAGCCCGGCGCGTACTTGACCAGTTCCTTATTGCCCTTGCCGATCACGCGCAAACTGCGTTGCTCGAAGTCGACCTGCGCCAGGTCAAGGTTGACCGACTCCGACTTGCGCATGCCAGAGCCGTACAGGATGCCGATCACAGCGGCATCGCGCAGGCCCTGGGGGCGTGGGTCGGCGGCGCAGACTTCCATCATTTCGCGGATCAACGTACGGCGCAGGTTGCGCCCCTGCCCCAGGCGCGTACCGGATGCGGCCTTGACCGAACGCATCTTCAGCAGGTGCTCCTGGCTGATCAAGCTCATGCGCCACGCTTCATTCATCACGCCGCGCACGGCATTCACATACAGCGATGAGGTGTTCGGCGCATAACCGTCCTCGCGCAACGCGGCGACCAGGGCGATCACCTGTTCGGGTTGCAGCAGGTGCCAGTCGATGTCTTCGAGGTTGACGTCTTCAAAGCCCAGACGGTCGGCCGCGTCTTGCAGCACATAACGCATGGTCAGTTGGCTGGAGGGCGCCAGGCGGGTGAGGTAGAGGGTCAGCGGGTTGCGGATGGACTCAGTCAAGGGAGATCAGCCTTTGGATTAAATACCACGAGCAATCTATTGATTAATCGCGATATTTATTGAATTGGCGAGCGTCGAGTCTAGCAAAGTCTCGGCGCTGCCATCAAATCACGGCGCCACGTCATCCTCTTCCGTGGGCTGCTGGGGCTGGGTCTGGGATTGGCTCCAATCAGCATCCTGTTTACGCATCAGTGCAAACCAGTGCTGGCGCATGAAGGTCAGGTAGCTGTCCGGTGCCTTGGCAAAATCCTTCTCGTCGCTGTAGCAGCCTGGCAGCGGCAGCTCCGTGCCCTGCTCCTTGTACTGGCTGACCAGCGCCTGCTGCGCGGCCACACTGCAATCTGTGGGCAACGGCATGCCCCGCAGGGCACCGGCATCCTCGTCCCACCAGGCTGCGCCGTAACGGTCGACGCCGCGCAGGCGATACTTCTCGGACTTGCCGACATGCATGATCAGCTTGAATTCATTTGGGCTGACATCGCTGGTACAGGTGCGCGAGTAGCCCACCGTCGCCTGGGTATTGCCATCGCGCAGAAGGTCAGTGACCTTGGTGGCCGCCGTGTCGAAGTGCAGCCCGGCGTCGAATTCGCAGTGCCGCACGTCGTCGTAGAGCATCCACACGCGCTTGGGATGCTCACCTGCCAGCAAATACTGGGCTGCGTAGACAAAGGCCGACTGGGTGCCATCGTCGTCGCGCTCGCTGACCTGTTCGGCCAGCACCAGCAGGTTCTTGCCTTGGCGGTCGTCCCAGGTATAGGCGGCGATCTGCTTGCCACGTACTTCGACGCCATCGGGTACCTGATCAATGCTGGCCAGGGCCACGCCCTCGTCGGCTCGCACCGTTGCCACACACGCAACGCAGACCAACAATCCCATCAACACCGGCCGCAACTGGCCGCGTAAAAGCTGCACGCTATTCATCCGAGTACCCTGGCAAGAGATGGCTTACTTTACCGGCACTTGAAGGGCAATGCAGAGAAGATTGTTGAATAGATGCAGCGCAGCCATCGCCTGCCTTGTTCAACTAGCCCGAACACCTCGCGGCCTGCTCCTATCTCGCTGAAAATCACCGTGTTTAACACCTTGGCCACCTAGCTGAACCCTAGCTGTCTGCCTGTCAAATAAACGAGTTTTTCATCCGCCTTTCATATTCGTTGAACATTTTTGCGCTTAACCTTGTACCCAACACTTCAGAGCAATCCTTGGTTTATCGACTAACCTGTTGATTACATTTCATCTTTAGCGCTGCTTTGTAATGTGCGGGCAGTGGTTTTGCCCAATAATCGCTGCTGTTTTCGCGCTCCAAGTTGCTCCAGCCCGAGGTCATGAATCTTTGAAACCCTACCCTATTCATTGCGTATCGATCGTTATCCCGGTCTACAACGAACAAGAAAGCCTGCCTGAACTGTTGCGCCGCACCACGGCAGCTTGCAAACAGCTGGCTTACGACTACGAAATCATCCTGGTGGACGATGGTAGCCGTGACAATTCGGCGCAATTGCTGGAAGACGCCGCCGCTGAAGACGGCAGCAACGTGGTGGCGGTGATCCTCAACCGCAATTATGGCCAGCACGCCGCGATCATGGCGGGTTTCGAGCAGTGCCGTGGCGAAGTCGTCATCACCCTCGATGCCGACCTGCAAAACCCGCCCGAAGAAATCCCGCGCCTGGTGGAACAAGCCGCCCTGGGCTACGACGTGGTCGCCACGGTGCGTAACAACCGCCAGGATTCGGCATTCCGCCGCTGGCCTTCACGCCTGATCAACCTCGCCGTGCAACGCTCCACCGGCGTGGCCATGACCGATTACGGCTGCATGCTGCGCGCCTACCGCCGCACCATCGTCGACGCGATGCTGGCCTGCCGCGAGCGCAGCACCTTCATTCCGATCCTGGCCAACGGTTTTGCCCGTCACACCACGGAAATCCTGGTGCACCACGCTGAGCGTGAGCACGGCGAGTCCAAATACAGCGCCATGCGCCTGGTCAGCCTGATGTTCGACCTGCTCACGTGCATGACCACCACGCCGTTGCGCCTGTTGTCCATCGTCGGCTTCAGCCTCGCGGCGCTGGGTGTGCTGTTTGCTTTTGCGCTGATCGTCATGCGCCTGGCCTTCGGTGCCGATTGGGCGGGCGACGGCCTGTTCGTACTGTTTGCGGTGCTGTTCGTATTTACCGGCGGCCAGTTCATTGGCATGGGCCTGCTCGGTGAATACCTGGGGCGCATGTACAGCGATGTGCGCGCCCGCCCGCGTTTCTTCATTGAAAAAGTGCTGCGCAACCAACCGACAGCACCGGCTCCCGTGGTCATCGTTGATGGCCTGGCCTCTTCCCATTCGTCTACTTCCTCTTCCGATCAGGTTCAGTCATGAGTTCAAAAGCCGTTGTATTCGCCTACCACGATATTGGCTGTGCAGGTATTGAAGCCCTGCTCGCGGCCGGCTACGACATTGCCGCCGTGTTCACCCATGCCGATGACCCCAAGGAAAACAACTTCTACGGCTCCGTCGCCCAACTGTGCGCCCGCAACGGCATCCCGGTGCACGCCCCGGAAGACGCCAACCACCCGCTGTGGGTCGAGCGCATCGCCAAGCTGAACCCGGATTTCATCTTCTCGTTCTACTACCGCAACCTGCTGAGCGAACCTTTGCTGGCCCTGGCCCGCCAAGGTGCCTACAACCTGCACGGTTCGCTGCTGCCCAAATACCGTGGCCGCGCCCCGGCCAACTGGGTGCTGGTCAACGGTGAAACCGAAACCGGCGTGACCCTGCACCGCATGGTCAAGCGTGCTGATGCCGGCGCGATCCTGGCCCAGCACACAGTCAGCATCGAGCGCAGCGACACCGGCCTGAGCCTGCACGCCAAACTGCGTGAGGCCGCCAGCCACCTGCTGCGCGACGCCCTGCCGCAACTGGCCCAGGGCAAACTGGCTGAAGTAGCCCAGGATGAAAGCCAGGCCACCTGCTTCGGCCGCCGCACCGCCGCCGATGGCAAGATCGACTGGAAAAAGCCCGCAGAAGAGCTGTTCAACCTGGTGCGTGCCGTGACTCAGCCCTACCCGGGCGCCTTTTGCGCCGTGGGCGAGCACAAGCTCATCGTTTGGCAGGCCGACGTGGTCAAGGGCAACGAAGGCCTGGCGCCTGGCCGCGTGATCAGCGTCAACCCGCTGCGCATCGCGTGTGGTGAAGACTCGCTGGTGGTCAAGTTCGGCCAGCGCAACGACAACGGCCTGTACCTGGCCGGTCCCTCCCTGGCCGATGAACTGGGCCTGGTGGACGGCTCCGTGCTGCGCGGCGCCGAGTCGGGCCGCAAGCCGCGCCGTACCCGCGTGCTGATCCTGGGGGTGAACGGCTTTATCGGTAACCACCTGTCCGAGCGCCTGTTGCGCGACGACCGCTATGAAGTCTACGGCCTGGATATCGGCTCCGACGCCATCGAGCGTCTGCGCAGCCACCCTAACTTCCACTACGTGGAAGGCGATATCAGCATCCACACCGAGTGGATCGAGTACCACATCAAGAAATGCGACGTGGTGCTGCCGCTGGTGGCCATCGCCACGCCAATCGAATACACCCGCAACCCGCTGCGCGTGTTCGAGCTGGACTTCGAAGAAAACCTCAAGCTGGTGCGCTACTGCGTCAAGTACAACAAGCGCGTGATCTTCCCATCCACCTCCGAAGTCTACGGCATGTGCCAGGACCAGTACTTCGACGAAGACACCTCCAACCTGGTGGTGGGCCCGGTCAACAAGCAACGCTGGATCTACTCGGTCTCCAAGCAGCTGCTCGACCGCGTGATCTGGGCCTACGGCGACAAGGGCCTGAAATTCACCCTGTTCCGCCCGTTCAACTGGATGGGGCCACGCCTGGACCGCCTGGACTCGGCGCGCATCGGCAGTTCCCGGGCAATCACCCAGCTGATCCTGAACCTGGTGGAAGGCACGCCAATCCGCTTGTTCGACGGTGGCGAGCAGAAGCGTTGCTTCACTGACATCGCCGACGGCATCGAAGCCCTGGCGCGCATCATCGATAACGACAAGGGCGTCTGTGACGGCCAGATCATCAACATCGGCAACCCGGAAAACGAAGCCAGCATCCGTCAGTTGGGCGAAGAGCTGCTGCGTCAGTTCGAAGCTCACCCGCTGCGCGGCAACTTCCCGCCGTTCGCCGGTTTCCGCGACGTGGAAAGCAAGGCCTTCTACGGCACCGGTTACCAGGACGTGGCACACCGCAAGCCGAGTATCGAAAACGCCAAGCGCCTGCTGAACTGGGAGCCGAGCGTGCAGATGAGCGAGACCATCGGCAACACGCTGGATTTCTTCCTGCGTGAAGCGATGCTTGAAATCGCGGACAAAAAGTAATGAAGGCAGGCCTGCGCATCGACGTCGACACCTACCGTGGCACCCGTGAAGGTGTGCCGCGGCTGCTCGAGTCCCTGGACGAAGCCGGGATCAAAGCGACGTTCTTCTTCAGCGTCGGGCCGGACAACATGGGGCGCCACCTGTGGCGCCTGATCCGCCCGCAGTTCCTGTGGAAAATGCTGCGCTCCAACGCCGCCGGCCTGTATGGCTGGGACATCCTGCTGGCCGGCACCGCCTGGCCGGGCAAGCCGATTGGCCGCGACCTGGGGCATTTGATGCGCCAGGCCAAGGCTGCCGGGCATGAAGTGGGCCTGCACGCGTGGGATCACCACGGCTGGCAGGCCAACACCGGGCGTTGGAGTGACGCACAGCTGGTCGAGCAGATCCGTCGCGGCGTAGACACCTTGAGCGACATCCTCGGTGAGCGTATCGACTGTTCAGCGGCGGCCGGCTGGCGCGCCGATGAACGCGTGGTGCAAGCCAAGCAAGCCTTCAACTTTCGCTACAACAGCGATTGCCGGGGCACCAGCCTGTTTCGACCGACCCTGGCCGATGGCAGCGCGGGGACCCCACAAATTCCGGTAGACCTGCCGACCTTCGACGAAGTCGTCGGGCCGGTAGTGGCTGCCAAAGACTTCAACACCTTCATCCTTGACCGGTTCAACGCGTCGAAGCTGAACGTCTACACCATCCACGCAGAAGTAGAAGGGATTCTGATGGCCAATGATTTTCGCCAGTTGCTCGCCCAGGCAGGGCAGCGCGGCATCGATTTCACCCCGTTGGGCAAGCTGCTGCCCGCCGATGTGACCACCCTGCCCCAGCAACAGCTGGTGCGCGGCGCGTTGAGCGGCCGCGAGGGTTGGCTCGGAGTGCAGCAGGCATGATCCGGCGCTGGGCATTGCCCCTGCTCCTGTTGGCGTTCGGCGTGTTTTACCTGTTACCGCTGGCGACCCACGGCCTGTGGATTCCCGATGAAACCCGCTACGCACAAATCAGCCAGGAGATGCTGCTGACCGGCAAGTGGGCCTCGCCGCACTTCATGGGCATTCGCTACTTCGAAAAACCGGCAGCGGGCTACTGGATGATCGCGCTGGGCCAGGCGATCTTCGGCCAGAACCTGTTCGGCGTGCGCTTTGCGTCGGCCTTGAGCACCGGCTTGAGCATCCTGCTGGTATACCTGATGTCCCGCAGGCTGTGGAACGACCCGCAGAAAAGCCTGGTCAGCAGCGTGCTGTACATGAGTTTCGTCAGCGTGGCGATGCTCGGCGGCTACGCCAACCTGGACCCGCAATTTACCTTCTGGGTCAACTTGACCGGCGTCGCCTTGTGGTTCTGCTTCGACAGCAATACACGCCGTGCGCGGTTGTGGTCCTGGGCCCTGCTGGGCCTGGCCTGTGGCATGGGGTTCATGACCAAGGGCTTTCTGGCCTGGTTGCTGCCGGTGCTGATCGCCCTGCCCTACGCCCTCTGGCAGAAACGTTCGGTTGAATTGTTCAAGTTCGGCCCGGTGGCTGTGGCTGTGGCGATCCTCGTCAGCCTGCCATGGGCGTTGGCGGTCCACCTGCAGGAGCCGGATTACTGGCACTTCTTCTTCTGGCATGAGCATATCCAGCGCTTTGCCGGTGAGGATGCCCAGCACGCCGAACCGTTCTGGTATTACCTGCCGTTGCTGGTGGCATTCGCGCTGCCCTGGGTTGCGCTGCTGCCGTCCAGCCTGAAGCAGGCGTGGCTGGACAGACGCCTGCCGAAGAGCGGGTTCCTGCTGCTGTGGTTACTGATGCCCCTGGCGTTTTTCAGCCTGGCCAAAGGCAAGCTGCCCTCCTACATCATGCCGTGCCTGCTGCCTCTGGCCTTGCTGATGGGTTCGACCCTGAGTGACAAGCTCGCTCAAGGGCGTGGCCGCGTGCTGCGCATCAACGGTTGGCTGAACCTGGTGATCGGCGTGCTCGCCCTGGTGGCACTTATCTGGTTCCAGTTGAAGAAACCGGTGTACGAACCCGGCGAAGAAACCCTTAGCCTGGTGCTGCTATTGACCTGTCTGTTCGGCTGGATCCTGGCCAACCTGCTGCCGGCGCTGCGCCCGTTGAAAGCCTGGGCCGCACCGATGATCGGCAGCGGCTTGCTGGTTGCCCTGGTGCCCGCCGCGCTGCCTCATTCAGTGGTTTATAACAAAACCCCGGATCAGTTCATCATCGATCATGCCGAGGAACTCAAGCCCTCCGTCGCGTTGCTGAGCAACGACCTGGGCGCATCCGCAGCGCTGTCATGGCGCCTGAAACGGCCCGACATCACGCTGTACAACACCTCTGGCGAGGTGAAATACGGCCTGGCGTATGCCGATACCACCCAGCGTCTGGTCGACCGCAATGGTATCCAGGCCTGGATGGCAGAAACCCGCCGCAGCGGCGCCGTAGGCGTAGTGCTGCGGGTCAATAGCCAGGGCGAGAAGGAAGAACTCGCCCTGCTGCCCCCGGATGGCAAGCGGTACGCCCAAGGCAATATCGTGATCCTGATTTTCCCGCAGGTCGCGCAATGATCACCCTGCTTCTATTGCTCACGGCCTGCTTGCTCACGTGCATGGGGCAAGTCTCGCAGAAGTTCGCCGTGGAAAGCTGGCGCGAGTTGCCCGGCTGCTGGGCGCTGAAACTGCGCTCACCGTGGTTATGGTCAGCGCTGGTGTGCCTGGGCCTCGGCTTGCTGGTATGGCTGCTGGTGCTGCAGCGCCTGGAAGTGGGCATTGCCTACCCCATGCTCAGCCTGAACTTCGTATTGGTCACGCTGGTGGCGCGCTTCGTGTTTGCTGAACACATCGATGGCCGTCACTGGCTGGGCGTGGCGCTGGTGATTGCTGGCGTTGTGCTGTTGGGGCGCCAGGTATGAGCCGGATGCGCGGTTTCGCCCTGGCCCTGGGCAGCGTCGGCCTGGTCAGCGCCGCCCAGTTGGGCATGCGCTGGAGCATGACGCGCCTGCCGTTGCCGAATGAATGGCTGAGCGCCGTGAGTGCCGGCAGCATCGACCTGAGCGCGCTGGGCGTGGTGAGCTTGGCGATCCTCGCCTACGCACTGTCGATGCTCTGCTGGCTCGGCGCGCTGAAGCACTTGCCCCTTGGGCGCGCTTACTCGCTGCTCAGCATCAGCTACGCGCTGGTGTACCTGCTGGCGGCCTGCCTGCCGGTCTTCAACGAACATTTTTCGTTCTCAAAAACCCTGGGGGTGGCCTTGGTCATCCTCGGCGTACTGGTTATCAACTCTCGTCGTGCTAGCACCTCAAGTCCCAGGAATACCCCATGAAAATCAGTGTATTTGGTAGTGGTTACGTCGGCCTGGTACAGGCCACCGTATTAGCCGAAGTCGGTCACGATGTTATTTGCATGGACGTTGACCGACACAAGGTCGAGTCGCTGCAAAAGGGCCACGTGACGATCTTCGAGCCGGGCCTGGCGGCCATGGTCAAGGAAAACCTGGAAAGCGGGCGCCTGCGTTTCACCTATGACGAAAAACTCGCCGTCGAACATGGTGAAGTGCTGTTCATTGCAGTGGGCACACCGTCGGACGAAGACGGTTCGGCCGATCTCAAATACGTGCTGTCGGTGGGTGATGCGGTAGCCCGCCATCGCGTGGCGCCGGTGATCCTGGTGGAAAAATCCACCGTGCCTGTGGGCACCGGCGACACCCTGCGCGATCACATGCAGAAAAAGCTGCACGCAGCGGGCCGTGAACTGCAATTCGATATCGTCTCCAACCCGGAATTCCTCAAGGAAGGCTCGGCTGTAACCGACTGCCGCCGCCCGGACCGCATCATCATCGGCTGCGAGCGCGAAGAAGTGCGTGAAGTGATGCGCGACCTGTACGCCCCGTTCAACCGCAACCATGACCGCATCATCTTCATGGACGTGCGCAGCGCCGAGCTGACCAAGTACGCCGCCAACTGCATGCTCGCCACCAAGATCAGCTTCATCAACCAGATCGCCGAGCTGGCCGAACACCTGGGTGCCGACATCGAAGCCGTCCGCCTGGGGATTGGTGCCGACTCGCGCATCGGCTATCACTTCATTTATCCAGGTTGCGGCTACGGCGGCTCGTGCTTCCCCAAGGACATGCGCGCGCTCATCCACAGCGCCAAGCAGGCCAACTGCTCCAGCGACCTTCTGGAAGCCGTGGAAGCCATCAACCAGCGGCAGAAAAGCAAGCTGTTCGAGCGCATCAACGCGTTCTTCAGGGGTGACCTGCGCGGCAAGACCTTCGCCTTGTGGGGCCTGGCGTTCAAGCCCAACACCGACGACATGCGCGACGCACCGAGCCGCGTGCTGATGGAGGCATTGTGGGCCGCCGGCGCGAACGTACGTGCGTTCGACCCCGAAGCCATGCAGGAAACCCAGCGCATCTACGGCGACGACCCACGCTTGATGCTGATGGGCACGCCGGAGTCCACCCTGGGCGGTGCCGACGCGCTGATCGTCTGCACCGAGTGGCAGCAATTCAAGGCACCGGATTTCGACCTGATCCACCAGCGCCTGAAAACTCCGGTGATCTTCGACGGTCGCAACCTGTACGACGGCGAGCGCCTGACGCGCAAAGGCTTCAAATATTTCCCGATCGGCCGTGGCGATTCCTGCGAGTTGCCGATCCCCCAGCAAAACTGGGTGCCGCAGGCCAAGGCAGGCTGATCAGTGAACAAGGCTCACCCGCCCCTGCTCAGCCCAACGATCCGTCGACAGTCACTGGGTTTGGGGCTTTTGGCTCTGCTGCTGTTTATCACCGGTAACTGGCACCAGGCAATTATCGGCTTCGACTCGCGCTTCGTGCTGTTTGCCCAGGAAATGCTGCGCCACGGGCCGAGTTTCTTTCCCACCACCTACGGCCAGCCGTATGCCGACTACCTGGCCACCTCGACCCTGCTGACCTGGCTGTTGTCTCTGCCATTTGGCCAGGTCAACAGCCTCACGGCCTGGCTGCCCACCGCTATCGCTTCGGCGTCCATCGTGGTGCTGGTGTATCGACTTACCGCGCCCTATTCCCCACGCTGGGGCTTGCTGAGCATTGCAATGCTGTTGCTCAGCAGCACCTTTATCAGCGAAACCCGCGCCGTCTCCCTGGACCAGATGCTCGCGGCCGTGACCCTGGCGGTGTTTTACCTGGCTTATGCCCATGAACACTTTGCTGCGGCCAAGCGGATGCACTGGGTGTTTGCGCTGTTAATCCTCGGGTTTGCGATTCGCGGGCCGATTGGCCTGGTGATTCCTACCGGGGTGCTGTGCAGCTATTACCTGATCAACCGTCAATGGCGCCAGTTGTTCAGCTTCGGGCTGCTGGCGCTGGCCTTGCTGGCGGCGTGTATCGGCCTGCTGTTGCTGCTGGCCAAGCTCAGCGGTGGCGAAGACTTCATGCAGGACGTGATCCGCATGCAGTTTCTCGGGCGCATGGATGGCAGCGAAGGCTCTGGCGGCGTGCTGTATTACTTCACCAGCTCCCTCGGCAACTATGCGCTGGCCTATCCAGTAGCGCTTCTGGTGCTGCTGGCCGTGATCAGCGGCGGCCGCCGAGCGCCCGATCCGGCATTGAAGCTGGTGCTGTATTGCGCGGCGGCGGCGGTACTGGTGATGCTTGGCCTGTCGGTGCCCCAAGCGAAAAAGGCGCGGTATATCCTGCCGATGCTGCCGATGGCCGCAATCATCGCTGCGTATCCGTTTCAGGTGGCCCAGGGTCGTCTATTCGGCCTGCTGCGCGGTCTGATGCTGGTGGTGTGGACGCTGTTGCCCACGCTGCTGGTGGTCGGGCTGATCGTTGCGCGGCGACGCTACCCGGAACCGCTGGCCGATCTCGGGGTGATCTTCGGCGTATTGACGCTGCTCCAAGTGCTGGCGGTACTGGCACTGTTCAGCGCTCGACTGCGCTGGGTTGGTCCGGCATTCGCTGCGGTGGTGGCGGTCTGGACGACTTACATCATGGTGGTCGAACCCCTGGAGCGCAGCCTTTACGACACGCGCACCTTTACCCTCGCAGTCAAGGCCCAGACCCAGCAACAACCGGCGCCGCTGGTACTGCACGCCTTGGGCAAAGACGCGAAAGCCATCAAGTTCATGGTCAACTTCGATTGTGACAAGGTCCCGCTGTTTACCCAGTTACCCGCCGAACTCCAGCCTATACAGGCGCCGGCCTGGCTGGTGATGAGCCAGGCAGATTTCGAGAACCTGACTGACCCACGCTTGCGTTCGCTCACGCCGACGCTCACTGGAGCGTTCGACAAGAACCCGTACGTGTTGCTGCATTTGGAGAAAATTCCACCTCCTTGAATGTGTTTCCAGCTGCCCTGTACGAAAAAGCGCCCACGCATAATCCCGTGGGCGTTTTTCATCATAATCATCGAGAAAACACCTACAGTACTTTGCGTAAGGACCAGTGCACTTTGCCTTCCGACGCCTGGAACCCAACTGTAGACTCGTTGCCAACTGCATTAATTATTTACCACCCACATCAGGTTCTGTCTGGGCCAGTTTCGGTCAGCGACCCTGCATAACAACAAGGAGGGCAATGCCGTGCCAGAGAATGGATTACCTGTGGCGGTGCCAAGACTTGATCGGTTGATGGGGCTGCGCGATGCACTGGTGGCGCTGAAGGGCCCGCTGGCCGAGGAGCCAGGCATGCAGGAGAACCTGCAAAAACGCCTGATCAACGAAGAGGTCGACACGCTTGTACTGGGCAAGCTCAGCACCCCGGCCCCCCATAGCGCCGGGCATATTCCGTCGGCTTGAATACATAAAATCTGCATTCAAACTTCATTAATATGCATTGGTGTTGTTCCAAACCAGTTGGCACACTGCACGCGTTCCTTCCCCCAATGTTGGAATCTTCAGAGGGCTTTTCCGGGCAACCAGGCAGGCCTTTTTTTTCGTCTCCCGTTTAAGGACCGCTTTTCAATGCTCGCTCGCTGGTTACCCGCTGCCATCAATACCCGCCCCACTGAATGGAGCCGCGCCGCTATCGGCATGGCGTTAGGCACAATGCTCAGCGTCTGGGTGTGTGCCCAGGTGTTTGGCATGGAAGTCGCCCTCCATCTGCTTGGCCCGCTGGGAGCTTCGGCGGTGCTGCTGTTCGCGGTATCGTCGGGAGCACTGGCACAGCCGTGGTCGATTATCGGCAGTTACCTGTGCGCCGGCGTAGTGGCATTGCTCGTGGCGCGGGTGTTGGGGCGCACCCTGGGCAGCGCTTGCCTGGCGGCGGGCATGACGGTGGTGCTGATCTGCTGGCTACGCTGCCTGCACCCACCGGCCGGTGGCCTGGCCATGACGCTGGTACTGGCCGATCCCGCCTCCATTGCCCTCGGCTGGCACGCGCTGGCCCCGGTCATGCTGGGTGCCGGCGTGCTGCTGACCAGCGCCTTGGCTTATAACAACGCCACCCGCACCCGTTATCCCAAGGGGTTGGCCGAGCCGACGCCGGTCGTGATCGGCGCTGCGCCCGTAACCGATCCAGCCATCACCGCCGCCGACCTCAAGCTGGCATTGGCCGACATGGAGCAGTTCTTCGACGTCGAGCCCACGGCACTGGAGCAATTGATTCATGCCGCCGAAGGCCACGCGCGGCGTCGCAGTATCGGTGAGGTCCTGGCCAGCCGCGTGGTTTGACCTACTCTGCATAAATGCAACAACGACCTGCAGGTTTCCGGGTTGTATGCGGCAAATTTGCACTGGTACGATCACGCGATGGTTCGTGCGCGAACATCTTGATAAAGAACAATAAAAGCAGGGAGTTAGTGATGACTGCTCAGGTGTCCTCCGAAGCAAGCCACGCCGATATTCAGCAGCAAGAAATACTGAGTGAGGTGCGTAACCACATCGGTCACCTCACCCTCAATCGGCCCGCCGGTTTGAATGCCATCACGCTGGACATGGTGCGCTCGATGACCGCGCAGCTACAGGCCTGGGCCGATGATCCGCAGGTCTACGCCGTTGTGCTGCGCGGTGCCGGCGACAAGGCCTTCTGTGCAGGCGGCGATATTCGTTCCCTGTACGACAGTTTCAAGGGTGGCCACACCCTGCATGAAGACTTCTTCGTCGAGGAATATGCCCTTGACCTGGCCATTCACCATTACCCTAAGCCGGTCCTGGCCTTGATGGACGGCTTCGTGCTTGGCGGCGGCATGGGCCTGGTACAAGGCGCCGACCTGCGTGTGGTCACCGAGCGCAGTCGACTGGCGATGCCGGAAGTGGCCATCGGGTATTTTCCGGACGTGGGCGGCAGCTATTTCCTGCCGCGTATCCCTGGGGAATTGGGGATTTACCTTGGCGTCACCGGGGTGCAGATCCGCGCGGCGGATGCCCTCTACTGCGGTCTGGCGGATTGGTACCTCGACAGCGCCAAGCTGACAGAACTTGCGCACAAGCTTGATAGCCTGTCATGGGGCGATTCTCCCCTCAAGGACCTGCAAGGTGTGCTCGCCAAGCTGGCCGTACAGCAATTGCCCGATGCCCCGCTGGCGGCCTTGCGCCCGGCCATCGACCATTTCTTCGCCCTCCCGGACGTACCGAGCATTGTCGAGCAACTGCAGCAGGTCACCGTCGCCGACAGCCACGAATGGGCACTGACCACCGCCAACCTGATGCAGACCCGCTCGCCCCTGGCCATGGCCGTCACCCTGCACAT
This sequence comes from Pseudomonas sp. R5-89-07, assembly GCF_003851685.1. Classification (NCBI taxonomy): domain Bacteria; kingdom Pseudomonadati; phylum Pseudomonadota; class Gammaproteobacteria; order Pseudomonadales; family Pseudomonadaceae; genus Pseudomonas; species Pseudomonas sp. R5-89-07. The sequence goes on from NZ_CP027727.1 coordinate 3,026,915, forward strand.
GCTGCGCCGTGGTCGCCACCTGCCGCTTGAACAATGCTTTGCCCTGGAGCTGCACCTGGACCGCCAATGGTTTGCCCGCGGAGACCTGATCGAAGGGGTTCGCGCGCTGATCATCGATAAAGACAAGAACCCGCAGTGGAACCCACCCACTCTGCAGAGACTGGACGCCGACCATGTCGAAAGCTTTTTTCGCGACTTCGCGCAGATTGAGAACTAAGCCATGCAAGATCTTGAATACACAGAAGAACAAGTAATGATCCGCGACATGGCCCGTGATTTTGCCCGTGGCGAAATCGCGCCCCATGCCCAAGCCTGGGAAAAGGCCGGCTGGATCGACGACGCGCTGGTGGCCAAAATGGGCGAACTGGGCCTGCTTGGCATGGTGGTGCCGGAAGAATGGGGCGGCACTTACGTTGACTACGTGGCCTATGCCCTGGCCGTAGAGGAAATTTCCGCTGGCGACGGCGCCACGGGCGCACTGATGAGTATCCACAATTCAGTGGGTTGCGGCCCGATCCTCAACTACGGCACAGAAGCGCAGAAACACACCTGGCTGGGCGCGCTTGCCAGCGGCCAGGCCATCGGCTGCTTTTGCCTGACCGAGCCCCAGGCCGGTTCCGAAGCTCATAACCTGCGCACCCGTGCCGAACTGCAAGACGGCCAGTGGGTGATCAACGGCGCCAAGCAGTTTGTCAGCAATGGCAAGCGCGCGCAGTTGGCCATTGTGTTCGCGGTGACCGACCCGGAGCTGGGCAAGAAAGGCATTTCGGCATTCCTGGTACCCACGGATACGCAGGGCTTCGTGGTCGACCGCACCGAACACAAAATGGGCATTCGGGCCTCCGACACCTGCGCCGTGACGTTCAACCAATGCACGGTGCCCGAAGCCAACCTGCTGGGCGAGCGCGGCAAAGGCCTGGCCATCGCGCTGTCCAACCTGGAGGGCGGGCGTATCGGTATCGCCGCCCAGGCCCTTGGCATCGCCCGGGCCGCCTTTGAAGCGGCGTTGGCCTATGCCCGTGACCGGGTGCAGTTTGACAAAGCCATCATCGAACACCAGAGCGTGGCTAACCTGCTGGCCGATATGCAAACCCAGCTGAACGCGGCGCGCCTGCTGATCCTGCACGCCGCCCGCCTGCGCAGCGCCGGCAAGCCGTGCCTGTCGGAAGCGTCCCAGGCCAAGCTGTTTGCCTCGGAAATGGCCGAAAAGGTCTGCTCGAAGGCGATGCAGATACATGGTGGGTATGGCTACCTGGAAGACTATCCGGTGGAGCGTTACTACCGGGATGCCCGGATCACCCAGATTTACGAGGGCACTAGCGAGATCCAGCGAATGGTGATTGCCAGGGAGCTGAAGCACTACCAGCTCTGACTGACACACCGTCAGTAACTGTGGGAGGGGGCTTGCCCCCGATGGCGCTGGATCAGTCAATATTTCTGTCGACTGTCACACCGCTATCGGGGGCAAGCCCCCTCCCACATTTGGAACTTCAGTGCGGTTGGTGCTAGAGGCCGACCTGCTGATCCAACTGGTTGAAGCATTGCCCGCTCTAACTGACACACCATAAGTAACTGTGGGAGGGGGCTTGCCCCCGATGGCGGTAGATCAGTCAATATTTCTGTCGACTGTCACACCGCCATCGGGGGCAAGCCCCCTCCCACATTTGGATCTCAGTGTTGTGAAGGACCTGCTTACTTGTCCTTGAACTCCGGTGCCCGCTTGGCCACGAACGCGGCCATGCCTTCCTTCTGATCCTGGGTCGCGAACGCTGCATGGAACACACGACGTTCAAAACGCACGCCTTCGGACAGGCTCACTTCGAACGCGCGGTTCACGCTTTCCTTGACCATCATGCTGATCGGTACCGATTTACTGGCGATCAGGGTGGCCACTTTCAACGCTTCGTCCAGCAGTTCGTCCGCCGGCACGATACGCGCGACGATCCCGCAACGTTCTGCTTCTACCGCGTCGATAAAGCGCCCGGTCAGGCACATTTCCATGGCCTTGGCCTTGCCTACCGCACGGGTAAGGCGCTGAGTGCCGCCCATGCCTGGCAATACGCCCAGGTTGACTTCCGGCTGACCGAACCTGGCGCTGTCACCGGCCAGGATAAAATCGCACATCAAGGCCAGTTCGCAGCCGCCACCGAGGGCAAAGCCGTTGACTGCCGCAATGATCGGCTTGCGGCGGTTGGCCACGCGGTCGCTGTCGCTGAACAGGTCGTCCAGGTAGATCTGCGGGTAGGTCAGATCGGCCATTTCCTTGATGTCGGCACCGGCGGCGAAGGCTTTCTTCGAGCCGGTCAGCACGATGCAACCGATCTGCGGGTTGGCTTCCAGGCCGTCCAGCGCCTGGTTCAACTCGCTGACCAGTTGGGCGTTCAAGGCGTTCAGCGCCTGCGGGCGGTTGAGGGTAATCAGCCCGACGCGGCCTTGGACTTCGAGCAAAATGGTTTCGTAACTCATGTATCGGCTCCTTAAAGATTGCGTGAGATGACCATGCGCTGGATATCGCTGGTGCCTTCGTAAATCTGGCAGACCCGCACATCGCGGTAGATCCGCTCCAACGGGAAGTCGCTCAGGTAACCGTAACCGCCCAGGGTTTGCAAGGCGGCCGAGCAGACTTTCTCGGCCATTTCCGACGCGAACAGCTTGGCCATGGAGGCCTCGACCAGCGCCGGTTTGCCGCTGTCGCGCAGGGCGGCCGCGTAATGGACCATTTGCCGGGCCACGGCAATTTGCGTGGCCATGTCCGCCAGGCGAAAGGCCACGGCCTGGTGTTCGATCAGGGCCTTGCCGAAGCTTTCCCGCTCGCGGGCGTAGTCGCGGGCCGCTTCAAACGCGGCGCGGGCCATGCCCACCGATTGCGCGGCAATGCCCACGCGCCCGCCTTCAAGGTTGGCCAGGGCGATCCGGTAGCCCTCGCCCTCCTCGCCCAGACGGTTGGCGAGCGGCACCTTCACGTCTTCAAACAGGATCTGACAGGTATCCGAGGCGTGCTGCCCCAGCTTGTCCTCGACCCGCGCCACGGTATAGCCCGGTGAATCGGTGGGAACGATAAACGCACTGATGCCGCGCTTGCCCGCCGTCGGGTCAGTGACCGCAAACACAATCACCACGCCGGCGTTTTGCCCGGAGGTGATGAATTGTTTGCAGCCGTTGAGCACGTAATGGTCACCCTCAAGGCGCGCACGGGTTTTAAGGCTGCTGGCATCGGAACCGGCCTGGGGCTCGGTCAGCGCAAAGGCGCCGAGCATGGCCCCGCTGGCCAGCGGCTCGAGGAATTGTTCCTTCTGCTGGTCATTGCCGAACTTGAGGATCGGCACGCAACCCACCGAGTTGTGCACGCTCATGATGGTGGAGCATGCCCCGTCGCCGGCAGCAATTTCTTCCAGGGCCATGGCGTAGGCCAGGTAACCCGTGTCGCAGCCGCCCCATTGTTCCGGCACGAGCATGCCGAAAAAGCCCAGTTCGGCCATCTCACCGATGGCTTCTCTGGGAAAGCGATGCTCGCGGTCCCATTCGGCGGCGAACGGTTTCAAACGTTCCTGGGCAAACTGCCGGGCCGCGTCGCTGATTTGCAGGTGTTCGTCATTAGGCAGCATGGTCAGTCCTTAATACAGGCATTCAACGGCCATGGCCGTGGCTTCACCACCGCCGATACAGATCGCGGCGACGCCACGCTTCAGGCCTTTCTGGCGCAGCGCCGAGAGCAGGGTCACCAGGATGCGCGCCCCCGAGGCGCCGATCGGGTGGCCCAGGGCACAGGCGCCGCCGTGCACGTTGACCTTGCTGTGGGGAATCTCCAACTTGCTCATGGTAACCAGGCTGACCACCGCGAAGGCTTCGTTGATCTCGAACAGGTCGACCTGCTCCAGGTTCCAGCCGGTTTTGCTCATCAGCTTGCGGATCGCCCCGACAGGTGCCACCGGAAACAGCCCCGGCTCATCGGCAAACGCCGCATGCCCATGAATCACCGCCAGGGGCTTGAGGCCGCGCTGCCGCGCCTCGGACTCACGCATCAACAGCAGCGCCGCGGCGCCATCGGAGATCGAGCTGGAGTTGGCTGCGGTTACCGTGCCGCCTTCGCGGAACGCTGGTTTCAGGCTCGCGATCTTGTCCAGCCGGGCCTTGGGCGGCTGTTCGTCATGCAGGATAGTTTTTTGCTCTTTGCCGACGGTGACCTGTACCGGGACAATCTCGGCGGCAAAACTGCCGTGGGTGATGGCTTCCTGGGCGCGCGTCAGGGAGGCAATCGCAAAATCGTCCTGGGCTTGCCGGGTAAAACCGTTGTGCTCAGCGCAGTCCTCGGCAAAGGTACCCATCAGGCGGCCTTTGTCGTAAGCGTCTTCCAGGCCGTCGAGGAACATATGGTCGAGCACCTTGCCGTGGCCCATGCGATAGCCGCTGCGGGCGCGGTCGAGCAGGTACGGCGCATTGGACATGCTTTCCATGCCGCCGGCGATCACCACGTCGACGCTGCCGGCGCGCAACGCATCGTGCGCCAGAATCGTCGCCTCCATGCCGGAGCCGCACATCTTGTTGAGGGTGGTGCAGCGAGTCGACTTATCTAGCCCGGCGCCTAGCGCGGCCTGGCGAGCCGGCGCCTGGCCGAGGCCCGCGGGCAGCACACAGCCAAACAGCACCTCATCCACGGCGTCGGTGGCGATACCGGCCCGCTCGACCGCCGCACGGATCGCGGCGGCGCCCAGTTGCGGCGCGGTCAGGCCCTTGAGGTCGCCCTGGAACCCGCCCATGGGCGTGCGCACGGCGCTGACGATAACAATAGGATCGTTCATGAAATTCCTCCTTACTTGGCCGCCATGCGCAAGGCGCCGTCAAGCCGGATCACCTCGCCATTGAGCATGCTGTTTTCAATGATGTGCCGCACCAGCGCCGCATATTCGGCGGGTTTGCCCAGGCGTGGCGGGAACGGCACGCCAGCGGCGAGGGATTCGCGTACTTCAGGGGTCATGCCGGCCATCATCGGGGTTTCGAAAATGCCCGGGGCGATGGTCATCACCCGGATACCAAAACGCGCCAGTTCACGGGCGGCCGGCAACGTGAGGCTGGCAATCGCGCCCTTGGATGCGGCGTACGCAGCCTGGCCGATCTGCCCGTCAAACGCCGCCACCGAGGCGGTATTGATGATCACACCGCGTTCACCCTCGGCATTCGCTTCGGTTTCAGCGATAGCCGCAGCAGCCAGGCGCAACAGGTTGAAGCTGCCGATCAGGTTGACGTTGATCACCTGGGCGAAGCTGGCCAGGGCATGCGGGCCGTTTTTGCCGAGGATTTTCTCGCCTCGCACCACGCCGGCACAGTTGACCAACCCATGCAAACCGCCAAAGGCAGCAACGGTGGCTTGCACCGCCGCTTCGGCAGCCGCTTCCTGGCTGATATCGGCCACGGCGCTGCGGGCGTTGTCGCCCAGCTGCGTGGCTTTTGCGGCAACGGCCTCGGCGTTGAGGTCCACCAGCATGACCTTGGCGCCCGCCGCGACCAGCATGTCGGCGGTGGCTGCACCGAGGCCCGAAGCGCCGCCGCTGATGAGGAATACCTTGTTTTCAATCTGCATCACTGTTTCCTTTTGAACGGGTCACGCCACGGCCGCCTGGGCCTTGGCGATTTCCTGATTACGCAAAATAAAGCGTTGCAGCTTGCCGCTGGGGGTCTTGGGCAAGTCGCTGACGAATTCGATTTCCCGCGGGTACGCATGGGCTGCCAGACGCTTGCGCACATGCAGGCGCAACTCTTCGGCCAGTTCCGGGGTCGCACGGTATTGCTCATTGATCACCACAAAGGCTTTCACCAGTTCGGTGCGCTCCGGGCAGGGCTTGCCGACCACAGCGGCTTCGACCACCGCCGGGTGTTCGACCAGGGCACTTTCCACGTCGAACGGGCCCACGCGGTAGCCGGAGGTGGTAATCACGTCATCACTGCGCCCGACAAAACTGATGCTGCCGTCCGGGTTGAGCTCCACGGTGTCGCCACTGAGGTAGTACTTGCCGACAAAGGCTTTGGTTTTCACGCCGTCATACCCCGCGAACCAGCACATCGGCGACTGCTCGCGGTCAATGGCGAGGATGCCAGGCTGACCGGCCGGCAACTCCTGGTGATTGTCGTCCAGTACCACGATGCGATGCCCGGGCGAAGCGAACCCCGCCGAGCCGACGTGCACTGGATGCCCCAGGCCATGGTGGTTGCACAGCACCATGCCCAGTTCGGTCTGCCCGTAGTGATCGTGAATGGTCACGCCGAGGTTGTCGGCAAACCAGCGAATTACCTCGGGGTTCAACGGCTCGCCGGCGCTGCTGACGATGCGCAGCCTGCCCTTGATCGAGCGGGCAAACTGCTCGCCACCGGCAATCAACAAGCGATAGGCCGTGGGAGAGCCGGTCAGGTTGGTGATGCCGTATTTATTGATGACCCGGCAGGTACTTTCCAGGGTAAAGGGGCCGTCGTAGAAGGTGATCGGATGCCCCATGGACAGCGGCCCGGTCACGCCGAAATAGATCCCGTAGGCCCAGCCCGGATCGGCCACGTTCCAGAATGCGTCTTCCGGGCGCAGGTCCACCGCGTCGCGGGTATAGCTCTGGAACGCAACAATCGCCTTGAGCGGTACCGACAGGGCTTTGGATGGCCCGGTGGTGCCCGAGGTGAACATCAGCAGGAACGGCTCGTCGCCCCCCAGCAGCACCGGCTCGCAGACGTTCGAGTAGTTGGGCAGTTCGGCCCAGAAGCTGAAATCGCCGCGCACCAGGCCTTCGCCCTTGGCCCCGCTGACCGTCACGATGGTCGGGCAGCCCTCCACCTCGGCGAGCTTGGGCCGGTTCACGGCATCGGTGACGACCAGCGCGGCACCGGAGCTGTTCAGGCGATGCTCGATGGCCTTGGGCCCGAACGCAGTAAACAACGGTTGATAGACCGCGCCGATACGCCAGGTGGCTAAAACCACCACCAGCAGTTCGGCCGTACGCGGCAACAGCCCGGCGACCTTATCACCGCGCTTGACGCCCTGGGCCAGCAGGAAGTTGGCGAAACGTGACGCCTGGTCCTGCAAGTCGGTAAAGGTGGCTGTGGCGCTGCGACCATCCTTGCCCTCCCAGAACAGCGCGATACGCCCAGGCAATGCGTAGCGATCACAGCATTCCACGCACGCGTTGAGCGCCTGCAGGTTGCCGGCCAGGGTGGCCTCGACGGTGTGCTGGTAATCGAACTCGGTGGTAACGGCCAAATAATCACGCATCGCTTCAGTTCCTTGTGTGTTTTTGTTTTAAGGACACTTTTCAGGAGGTCAATCGCGCTCAAATAGTCGCTCTGGAGCCCTGTCGCCAGCAATGGTCTAAGCCGCCAATATGGCTGACTGGTTTGGCCAATCCGGTTTGACACTGGCCCTGCACTGGCCGAAGCTTGAGACTTTGTACCCGTACCCTGCCTTCGGACACCCGCATGTCAAAGTCACGCCGTTACTCCATCATCGGCCTGTGCGCCCTGCTGTCGATCCTATTGATCACCTGGTTTTTTTCCCGCGCAACGCCAGTAGCCGTGCCCCCGGCGATTGCCCACGGTTATTCAAAGGCCTTGAAGCAGGCGCGCAACGGGGAGCCGGGCGCGGCGCGAGTGTTGTATCAGCAATTGGGGCGGCCGGACCTTTCACCCGAGCGGCGTGCTGCGCTGCATGCCGAGCTGCCTAACTACCCCAGCCCCCAGGCGTTGAAACTGGCAGACAAAGACCTGGCCGATGAGTCGCCCTTGGTGCGTGAAGCGGCGATCCACAGCATTGTCGGCCTGGTGCCTACCGGCCAGCGCACCTTGCTGCTGGGCCCGGTGCTGGATGATCCCGAGCAGGAGGTGCGCTTTGCTGCCGCCAATGCTTTGCTCGGCCTGTCGCCGGACACCCTGGGCCTGTACTTCGGCCCGCTGCAACAAGTGCTCGACGAATTCGCGAAAACCCTCAAGGCCCAGCCCGAGACCGCCGAAGGCTGGATTCAATTGGCGCGCCTGGATATCCATAGCGCCCTGTTGCCGGATGCGCAACATGCACTGCAGCAGGCCATGCGCCTGCAACCGGACAACCTGCAGGCGGTAGTGGCGCAGATCGAGCTGCTGGATAAACAGGGCAAGACCGACGAATCGCGCCAACTGCTGGCGCAGCAATTGGCGGCGCATCCGGAATCGGCCTACCTGCAACACGCCCTGGGCATGTGGCTGCTGCACCATGGCGAGCGCGCCTATGCCCTGCTCGGCCTGTCCAAGGCGGTGGAGCTTGAGCCGGACAATCAGGATTACCGCTTCGACCTGGCCACCACGCTGCACGATCAGGACGAACTCGAAGCCGCCCAGCGGCAATTGGAAGAAATCGTCCAGCGCCACCCAGCCAATCGGAAGGCGCGCGTGCTGCTGGTCAATTACTGGAAAGAGAGCGGCCAATTGCAGAACGTCCAAGTGCTGCTGGCACAACTTGAGCAACAGAACCCGGACGATCCGGCGCTGCAACAGGGTTTATAACCACGCTTCTAAAACCTGTAAAAGTCGACAGGTTTCGTACAAATACTCCAAAACGTTGAACCGCCACAGGTCGAGATGGTCAAGTGAATATGGCGCGCCCAGCGGCGCGCACTGAACTTGTACGTGACCTGAGGGCACTTCTTGTCTACATCTAATTCGCTTTTAAGTGAAAAGGCAGCCACTGGCATCGATGGTCTTGACGACATTCTTTCCGGGGGGCTATCGCGCAGCCATTTGTTCCTTCTCGAAGGCGAGCCGGGTACGGGTAAAACTACCGTCGCCCTGCACTTCTTGCAGGCGGGAGCGAAAAGCGGTGAAAAATCGCTGTATATCACCTTGTCCGAGACCGAACATGAACTGCGCCAAGGCGCCACGTCTCATGGTTGGGACTTGGACGACAACATCCATATCTTTGAGCTGACCCCGCCGGAAAGCCTGCTCAACGCAGAGCACCAGCAGAGCCTGCTGTATTCCTCCGACCTGGAGTTGGGCGAAGCCACGCGGCAGATCTTCGAAGTGGTGGAACGGGTCAAGCCGACCCGGGTAGTGGTCGACAGCCTGTCGGAAATCCGCCTGCTGGCGCAGAGCTCGCTGCGCTATCGCCGGCAGATCCTGGCGATCAAGCACTACTTCGTGCGGTATGACGCCACGGTGCTGCTGCTTGACGACCTGACCACCGAATCCCTCGACAAAACCGTGCACAGCGTGGCCCACGGCGTGATCCGCCTGGAAGAACTGACGCCCAACTACGGTGCCGAACGCCGCCGTGTGCGTGTAGTGAAGTACCGCGGCCAGAAGTACCGGGGTGGCTTCCACGATTTCACCATCATGGCAGACGGTGTCCACGTGTTCCCTCGCCTGGTGGCCGCCGAACATCGCGGCGGTTATACGCGCCAGACCATGAGCAGCGGCATCCCCGAACTCGATGCCCTGATGGGCGGCGGCGTCGAAACCGGCTCCAGCAGCCTGATCCTTGGCCCGGCGGGTACCGGCAAATCGCTGATTTCAATGATCTTCGCCGCCGCCGCCGTAGAGCGAGGCGAAAAAGCTGCGCTGTTCATCTTCGATGAAGAGATGGGCCTGCTGTTCGAGCGCATGAAGAACATGGGCATCGACCTGGCTGCAATGCAAGCCACCGGCAACCTGTTGATCGAACAGGTCGACGCGGCCGAGCTGTCTCCTGGCGAATTTTCGCACCGGGTACGGCGTTGCGTGGACGAAGGCGGCATCAAAACCGTGGTCATCGACAGCATTAACGGCTACCAGGCGGCGATGCCGGAAGAGAACGCGCTGATCCTGCATATGCACGAACTGCTGCTGTATCTCAACCGGCGTGGCGCCGCGACGTTCATGACCGTCGCCCAGCATGGCCTGGTCGGCGATATGCAGACCCCCGTGGACATCACCTACCTGGCCGATACCGTGATTCTGCTGCGCTATTTCGAAGCGCTGGGCAAGGTACGGCGGGCCATTTCGATCATCAAGAAACGCACCGGCACCCATGAGTCGACGATCCGCGAGTACCGCATCAGCAGTCGCGGCATGACCGTTGGCGAACCCCTGGATAATTTCCAGGGCGTGCTGCGCGGCATTCCAATCTACATGGGCGCCGGCTCGCCTCTGCTCAAGGAAGAGGAAGTGTGACGCTGCTCTCCCCAGTCAATGAACGGGCCATCATTCTTGCGCCGTTGGGCCGCGACAGCTCGTTGGCGCTGATGATGCTCAATGAGGCCGGCTACCATGGCGTGGTTGCCGGTAGCCTCACCCACTTGTGCGAAGCGTTGCACGAGGGCGCCGGCGTGCTCATCATTGCGGCTGAAGCGTTGCGCGGCGTGGACATGGAGCCTTTGCTGGAGTATTTGCACCAACAACCGGCCTGGTCCGACTTGCCCATCGTGCTGATGACCCACCACGGTGGTAGCGAGCAAAATGGCTCGTCGCACCTGAGCGGGCTGTTAGGTAACGTCACCTTCCTTGAGCGCCCCTTTCATCCCGTGACCCTGATCAGCCTGGTCAGTACCGCCCTGCGTGGACGACGACGGCAGTACGATGCACGCGACCGCCTGATCGATCTGAGTGCCAGCGAACTGCGTCTGCAACGCACCCTGGAAACCCTCGAGCAGCAAGTGGAAGAACGTACCGCGCAATTGCGCAGTAATGAAGAGGCCCTGCGCCAGTCACAGAAAATGGAAGCTGTCGGCCAGTTGACCGGCGGCATCGCCCATGACTTCAACAATATGCTGACCGGGATCATCGGCAGCCTGGAACTGCTGCGCAGACGTGTTGCGCGGGGCAGGCTGGACGATCTGGACAGCCTGATCGACCTGGGCGTCACCTCGGCCAACCGCGCCGCCGGGCTCACGCATCGCCTGCTGGCGTTTTCCCGGCGTCAATCCCTGGACCCCAAACCCGTCGAGATCAACCGCTTGGTGGTATCCATGGGCGAGCTGCTGCAGCGCAGTATCAATGAAAGTATCACCCTGGACATGCGCCTGACCGATTCCCTCTGGACCGCCGAAGCTGACCCCAACCAACTGGAAAGCGCCCTCCTCAACTTGGTGATCAACGCGCGGGATGCGATGCCTGGAGGCGGCCGCCTTATCGTGGAGACCAGCAATCGTCACCTCGACACCGTATTTACCGCCGCCTACGGCACCCTGATACCAGGCGACTACGTCGAGCTGAGCGTCAGCGATACCGGTTGCGGTATTCCCGAGCATCTGCTGGGCCGCGTATTCGACCCTTTCTTCACCACCAAGCCCATCGGCCAGGGTACAGGCCTGGGGCTTTCGATGATCTACGGGTTTGCCCGCCAATCCCGCGGGCATGTCACCATCCATAGCATTGTCGACAAGGGCACCACCGTGAGTCTGTTCCTGCCGCGGTTTATCGGGGAAATGGTCGCGGCTGAAGCCGTTAACCCCGCCCAATTGCCGTTCGCCAATGACGGAGAAACCGTACTGATCGTGGAGGACGACCCGGCGGTGCGGGTGCTGGTCAGTGCCGTGCTGACAGAGTTGGGCTATGCCTTCGTCGAGGCGGGCGATGCCGACACCGCCGTACCGATTATCGAATCCGAGCAGCGCATCGACCTGATGATCAGCGATGTGGGCTTGCCCGGTATGAACGGCCGGCAACTGGCGGAGATCGGTCGCCAGATACGCCCGGACCTCAAGGTGTTATTCATTACCGGCTATGCCGAACACGCAGCCGTGCGGGGTGGTTTCCTGGAGCCTGGCATGCAGTTGATCACCAAGCCTTTCACCTTTGATTTATTGACGGCGAAAGTGCGCGAGATGGTGGGTTCCTGATGCTGTTACTCAGATGAACGAAGGCGTTCCTTGCCTTGGTTCATTGCACGCAGGCTAGCTCCTCGCTCAGGGGCCAGCCGTTGTACATTGGCACTCAAGGTGCTGCTGGGCGTGAACACGAAGTGAGAGCCATGCCTGTAACGTATCAGGCCAGCAACCGTTGGATGTGCTCCTGCAAACTGTCAAGATCGAACGGCTTGGCCAGGATCGGCGCATTGCGCGTGATCGGGCTGTTGCAGTCGAGAATTTCCTGCGGGTAGCCGCTGATAAAGATCACCTTCAATTCCGGCCTCACCTTGAGCGCAGGCTCAGCGATCTGCACACCGGAAATGCCGCCTGGCAGGCGATAATCGGTGACCATCAGGTCCAGGTGCGGTTTGCTCGCGAGGATTTCAAAGGCTTCTTTGCCATTGATCGCTTTCAACACCCGATAGCCCAGGCCAGCCAGGTATTCGCCCAGCACAAACATAATGGATTCGTCGTCTTCGACGATCAGTACGACATCTTGCGCATCTTCACTCATGGGAAGCCTTTGTCCGGTCAATTGCTGGTGTTACGACCATCGGGTCACGTAGAGGTTGCGTCCAGGTGACGATTGATTTCATGCCGTCGCCTGAAGCGGCAGACAAACCCGGAATAACGCGCCCTCGCCTATCTGGCTTTCAACCTCGATGGTACCGCCATGGGCAGCGACGATCTGTTCGGAGATGAACAGCCCCAGGCCCAGGCCTGCTGCCGCATGGTTGGCGGAAACCCGCTCGAACTGTTGAAAAATGCGCTTCTGGTTCTCCTCACTGATACCGATGCCGTGGTCACGTACCTCTATGCGCGCTTCGCCGTGCTCGGCGTAAACCCGCACTTCGACCGGGCTCTTGGCGCCGTAGCGCAAGGCGTTGGTCAGCAGATTGGTGACCACCTGCTCGATGCGGAACTCGTCCCAATGGCCTTCCACCGGCTCATCTGCCACCAATTGCATCGACGATTCGGCGGCCGCGACCTGCGGTTCGAAGTTATGCACCAGGTTGCGCACCAACTGCGTGAGGTCAAAGCGCGCCGGGCGTATCGACAGTTTGCCGGTGCGAATACGCGACACGTCGAGCATGTCCTCGATCAGACGGATCAGGCTCTTGATCTGGCGCTCGTCGCGGTCGACCATCGCGTGCATCTTGTCCAGCGTGAACGCCGAGGCGTTGTCACGGGCCAGGTGCATCTTGCGCAGCTGGGTTTCCAGGATCAGCCCGTTCAGCGGCGTACGCACTTCGTGGGCGACGATCGACATGAAGTCATCGCGCATGCGCACGGCCTGCTCGAGTTCGGCCTGGGTGGCCTGCAGACGCGTCAGCAGCAGTTCCTGCTCGCGGCGGCTGCGCTCCAGGGCTTCGACCTGCAGCTTCATCGCCTTGCTCTGGCGGTACAGGTCAACGAATACATTGACCTTGCTCTTCACCGCGTGGATATCCAGCGGCTTGTGCAGGAAGTCCACCGCGCCGCTCTCATAGCCCTTGAAGGCGTAATTGAGTTCGCGGCCGGCGGCGCTGACGAAGACGATCGGGATGTTCTTGGTCTTTTCGGTGCCGCGCATCAGTTCGGCCAGCTCGAAACCGTTCATGCCAGGCATCTGCACGTCGAGGATCGCCATGGCGAATTCATGTTCCAGCAACAGGGACAACGCTTCGTCGGCACTCAATGCCTTGAATACCTGGCGGTCTTCGCGCTTGATCAGCGCTTCGAGGGCCAGCAGGTTTTCCGGCAGATCGTCGACGATCAGCAGTTTGGCCTGGACAGTACTTAACATGGGGAAGGTTCCAGGGAAGCCAGCAATGAGCCAATCTGGCTCAAGGAAAGAATATGGTCAGGTGTGTGCAGCGCCAAGGCTGCCAGGGGCATCACGGCAATCCGGGCCTCTGCGGGGTCTTGTACGAGGGTGGTGCCGCCCGATTGCTTGACGTGGGCCAGCCCGCGTGCGCCGTCCTGGTTGGCCCCGGTCAGCAGGATCGCCAGCAGGCCTTGCCCATAGGCGTCAGCGGCCGAAGCGAAGAGAAAATCGATGGAGGGTCGGGAATGGTGCACGCGGTCCTCCTGGCTCAGGGACAGGCTGCGGTCTTGTTCCACTGACAGATGATAGCCGGGACCGGCGAAATACAAGGTGCCCGCCTCAATCGACTCCTTGTCCCGCGCCTCCTTCACCGGAATGCGCAAGCGCCGCGCGAAGACGTCCGCCAGTTGGCTGCGACGTTCATCGGGCAGGTGCAGCACGGCAATGATCGGCAGGCCGAACGTGTCCGGCAACCCGCTAAAAATACTCAGCAACGCCTCCACACCGCCGGCGGAGGCGCCGACGACGATGGCTTCAATCCCGACAAGCGGGGTGATTGCAGCGTCGCTCATGATTTGCGGTAGATCCGTTCCTGTTTGACCAAGGGTTCGAATTGCTTGCTGTAGGCGGAAAAATCCAGGGTTTCCTTGCTGCCCAGCACCAGGAAGCCGCGATGGCACAGCGACTCATGAAACAACCCAAACGCCCTGTCTTGCAACTTTTTATTGAAATAAATTAATACGTTGCGACATGAAATTAATTGAGTTTCTGAGAATACGCTGTCGGTGGCCAGGCTATGGTCGGCGAACGTGACGTTCTCGCGCAGGGTCTTGTCGAAGATCGCGTTATCGTAAGCCGCGGTGTAGTAGTCGGCAAATGAACGTTGGCCACCGGCCTGCTGATAGTTCGCCGTATAGGCGCGCACGTTCTCCAGGGAGAAGATGCCCTGCTTGGCCTTGTCCAGCGATGCCGGGTTGATGTCGGTGGCATAGATGATGGTGCGTTCGAGCAAGCCTTCTTCACGCAGCAGGATCGCCATGGAGTAAACCTCCTCACCGGTGCTGCAGCCGGCGATCCAGATCTTGATCGACGGATAGGTCTTGAGCAGCGGCACCACTTCCTGGCGAATCGCGAGGAAGTGCGAGGGGTCGCGAAACATCTCGCTCACGGGAATCGTCAGGAACTGCAGCAATTGCATGAACGCGGCCGGGTCATGCAGCACCCGCTCCTGCAGCGCGGAAATGGTCGCGCAGTCGAACTGGCGCAAGGCATGGGCCACCCGCCGCTTGACCGACGCACCGGAGTAGTCGCGAAAGTCGTAGCTGTACTTGAGGTAAATCGCCTCGATCAACAGGCGCAGCTCGATGTCGCTGCTTTTGTCCAAGAAACTTCGCTCCACTTAAATGCGTTCCATCTTCGGTAGCCATACACGAATCAATGAGAACAGACGGTCCAGATCAATCGGTTTGGCCAGGTAATCGTTGGAACCTGCGGCCAGGCAACGCTCCTGGTCGTCTTTCATGGCTTTGGCGGTCACGGCAATGATCGGCAGCTTTTTCCAGCGCGGGTCCTGACGGATCAGCGCCGTCGCTTCGTAGCCGTCCATCTCCGGCATCATCACGTCCATCAATACCAGGTCGATATCATCGACCTCATTGAGCTTGTCGATGGCTTCGCGGCCGTTACGCCCGATCACCACCACGGCGCCTTTATGCTCCAGAGCGCTGGTCAGGGCAAAGATATTGCGCACGTCGTCGTCCACCAGCAAGATCTTGCGCCCCTCGAACACCTTGTCGCGGCTGCGGGCGGTCTTGAGCATCTTCTGGCGGTCATGGGACAGCTGGGATTCGACTTTGTGCAAAAAGAGCGTGACTTCATCCAGCAGGCGCTCCGGAGAACGGGCGCCCTTGATGATGATCGAGCGCGAATACTTGCGCAGTTCGGCTTCTTCATCGCGAGTCAGGTTGCGCCCGGTGTAGACGATCACCGGCGGGAACGAGCAGATATCTTCGGTGGCCATGCGCTTGAGCAGCTCGTTACCGAGCATGTCCGGCAGCTTGAGGTCGATGATCATGCAGTCGTAGACATGGGTGCGCAGCAGGTCCAATGCGGCCTGGGCGTAGCCGACATCGGTGATCTCGATGTCGTCATCGCCGATCAGGCGGGCAATGCTGTCGCGCTGCAGGTCGTCGTCTTCCACCAGCAGCACCCGCTTGACCTTTTGCGTGAGCTTGGCTTCCAGGCGCGCGAACACGTCCTTGAGTTCTTCACGGGTGGTGGGTTTCACCGCATAACCGATGGCACCCATGTGCATGGCGGCTTCGACGCGGTCTTCCACGGAAATCACATGCACCGGGATGTGGCGGGTGTTGGCGTGCTCCTTGAGACGCTGCAGCACCGTCAACCCTGAGTGGTCCGGCAGGCGCATATCGAGCAGGATAGCATCGGGGATGAACTCTTCGGCCAGGCTGTAGCCTTCGTCGGCGCCGTGGGCGACCAGGCAGTTGTAGCCCAGCTCGTGGGCCAGGTCGAAGAGGATGCGTGCAAAATTCGGCTCATCTTCCACCACCAGGATGCAGCGGGTGGTGAACGGGGCTTTGTCACGGTCATCTGCAAAGCGTGGGATCGGCTCGGCATCGGCCACTGGCAGCGGCGCAACCTTGACTGGCTCAGGGGCCGGCGCCGCCACGGCCTGGCGTGGGGCCTGGATCGGCGCGGCATCTTCGGCGCGTTCGACGTACTGCTCCGGCAATACCAGCGTGAAAATGCTGCCCTTGCCCGGTTCGCTGGTCACACTGATGTAGCCACCCAGAAGGGTAGCCAGGTCACGGGAGATGGACAGGCCCAGGCCGGTACCTCCGTAACGGCGATTGGTGGTGCCATCGGCCTGGCGGAAGGCTTCAAAGATGCTTTCCTGTTGATCCTGGGCAATACCGATACCCGAGTCACGCACCGTGAAGGCAACGCCCTCCCCCGGCGCGCGGGACACCGACAGGCTGACGTCGCCCTGCTCGGTGAACTTGATCGCGTTAGACAGCAGGTTCTTGAGGATTTGCTCCAGACGCTGGCGATCGGTGAACAGCAAGGACGGCGCGCCTTGCTGCACGTCGATCTGAAAGCCCAGCTTGCGATCTTTGGCCAGCGGCTCGAACATGCCGCGCAGGCCGTCTACCAGGCGCTCGACGCTGGAATTTTCTGGAACCACTTCCAGTTTGCCGGCTTCTACCTTGGAAATATCGAGGATGTCGTTGATCAGGTTGAGCAGGTCATTGCCGGCCGAGTAGATCGACTCGGCAAATTTGACCTGTTCGGCACTGAGGTTTTCCTGGGGGTTCTCGGCCAGCAGCTTGGCCAGGATCAGCGAACTGTTCAGCGGCGTGCGCAGCTCGTGGGACATGTTGGCGAGGAATTCGGACTTGTATTTGCTGGAGCGCTGCAGCTCATCGGCGCGGTCTTCGAGTTCCAGCTGGACCTTGTTGAGTTCGATATTCTTGCGGTCCATGGCATCGCGCTGTTCGGCCAGGGTCTGGGTCTGTTCGGCCAACTGCTCGTTGGTCTGCTCCAGCTCCGCTTGCTGGGTTTCCAGGTGGGCCTGCGATTCCTTGAGGATGCGTGACTGTTCTTCCAGCTCTTCGTTGGCAGTCTTGAGCTCTTCCTGCTGCACTTGTAGCTCTTCGTTGAGCTGCTGGGTTTCGGCCAGGACTTCCTGCAAGCGCTGGCGATAACGCGCAGCTTCGATGGACGTACCGATATTGCCCGCGATCAGCTCCAGCAGTTCGACATCGCGTTCCTCCAGTGGGCGCAGGAAGCCCAGCTCGATCACGCCGTTGACGCGGTCGTCATCGCTGGTTGGCACCACCAATACACTGCGGGCACTGCCCTCGCCCAGCCCCGAGCTGACCTTGAAATAGTCCACCGGTACGTCATCCAGGCGGATCAGGCGATCGAGCTGGGCGGCCTGCCCGACAATGCCTTCGTCGCTGTAGATCGCCTGCTCCAGCTGTGCCTGCTCACGGGAAAAGCCGTAGGTGGCCACGCGTTTGAGCCCACCGTGTTCTTCGCGTACATACAGCGCAGAAACGGCCGAGCCCATGTACTGGGCAAAAAACTGCAGGATGTTGCGGCCCAACAGGTTCAAGGTCAGTTGGCCCAGCACTTGTTCGGCCAGTTCGGTCTGGCCGTTGCGTAGCCAGGCCTGCTGCTCCAAGCGTTTGGCGATCTTCTTTTGTGACGCGAGGGTTGCGCTGTAACTATTTGAAAGTTCGAGCAAATTTTTTCGGCCAACATACGCCAGAAAACCACTGAGCCCGAGTACGAACGTCAGGTATAGCGTAACGCTGACCACCGTGGTGCGGGTCACTTCTTCATTGCGGGTGATACGGAACTGTTGTTCCATCGCCACCGCGTCTTCATATTCCTTGCGAATTTCATCGGTCAGGCGCTTACCCCGGCCCGCCTTGACCGCACCGCGGAAGTCTCCGCTGCTGCGCTGCAATTCAATCATCGACTGCGCATAGTTGTTCCACTCCACCTGCAGCGCTTCAAGACGCTTGAGGCGGTCGACCTGCTGCGGGTTGTCGGCGACCAGTTCCTGCAGATTGCGCAGGTCGGCAATGATCCGCGGCTTGGCCACTTCATAGGGGTCGAGAAAATGTTCGTCACCGGTAATCAGGAAGCCGCGCATGCCGGTTTCCAGGTCGACCGTCAGCTTGGACGATTCATTGAGGTTGTTGATGACCCGGTCGGTGTGTTCCACCCATTGGATCACCGACAGTAAATAAGTGATCAGGAACACGAAAAACACCGCGCTGAGCACGCCTACCCCCAATGGCAGCGCCACGTTACGGCTCAGGAGTTTACGGAAGCTCTTTTCATCAACTGACGACGCGGGAGTCATGGGCATGCCTTGGCCAAGTGCGGAAAAATCGCGAGTTTGCCCCAAAGTAACGATCAAGACCATTTTTCTGAAGTGATTTGGTACAGATTCCTACGAAATAACAGGCTATTCTGGCTGGTCTTTTCTATCGTTTTTACCGTCCGACGGAACTTGTCGATAGCCTGCGCTTACTCAAGTAACAGGTCGGTCAGAATGGCCACTGGTAAAAACTCGTCTTTTTTGGGAACGCCTTATTATGTCTACCTCCACCATCCTTGTTGTCGAAGATGACGCTATCGTGCGCATGCTGATCGTCGATGTGCTTGAGGAGTTGGAGTTCACCGTGCTTGAGGCCGCCGATGCCGAAGAAGCGCTGAAGATCGTCGAAGCCCAAGACACGGTGATCGATCTGATGATGACCGACGTCGGCCTGCCGGATATGGACGGTAAGCAACTGGCAACCAAGGTGCGCGAACTGCGCCCTGCGCTGCCCATCCTGTTCGCTAGCGGCTATGCCGAAAACATCGACGTTCCCGCCGGCATGCAGGTCATTGCCAAGCCATTCTCGATCGATCAGTTGCGCGATAAGGTCAAATCAATGTTGCCCGCGTAATCCCTTGTCCTTTTGCAGGTTTTAACGTGACGTCCGGGAAATAAAACTGGAAACTCATCGCCTTCATCTCCCCGTCAGTCAAACGAACTCTGGAAGGACGCAACAACATGATTGGACAACCTGCGCGCCTGGTGTTGGCGAGCCTCTCGATACTCATGAGCACCGGCGCCTGGGCCGACTTCACGGCGACCCCGACTGAAGCACGGGCCATCGCCAAGGAAGCCTATTTATACGGCTATCCCGTGGTGGAGATGTACAAGACGCTCTACACCCAAGCCGTTGATAAAGGTGGGGCCAACTTCAAGGCAGGGTTCAATCACATCGGCAATACCGCGCAGGTCTTTACCCCCAAGGACACCGCGTTCGTGACCCCGAACTCGGACACGCCCTACTCCTTCGTCTGGATGGACCTGCGCAAGGAGCCCTTGGTGCTGACCCTGCCCAAGGTCGAAGACAACCGCTACTACTCGGTGCAGTTGATCGACCTCTATACCCAGAACATCGCCTACCTGGGCACCCGCAGCACCGGCAACAATGGCGGTCACTACATGATCGCAGGGCCTGACTGGAAGGGGCAGCAGCCGGTCGACATCGACCGCGTGGTCTACAGCGAAAGCAATATCGCCTACGCACTGTATCGCACCCAGTTGTTCGACGAAAAAGACCTGGGCAAGGTCAAGCAAATCCAGAGCGGCTATAAAGTGCAGCCGCTGAGCAGCTATGTAAAACAGGCGGCCCCGGCCAAAGTGCCGAAGGTGGAGTGGCCCAAGCCGATGGCGAACATGAGCGACAGCCCACAGTTGTTCCGCTACTTGAACTTCATGCTGGCTTTTGCTGCGCCGCAGGACAGTGAAAAAGACCTGCTCGCACGCTTCGCCAAAATCGGCATCGCTCCCGGCGCGCCGTTCAAGCTGAGCCAGTTGACTGTCGAACAGCGCAAAGCGTTGGAAGATGGCATTGCTGACGGCAAGGCGGAGTTCGCCACGTTCAAGAAAGACAGGATCGACACCCACCAAGTGTCCAGCGGGGAGCTGTTCGGCAGCCGTGACCGCCTGAAAAACAACTACCTGTACCGGTATGCCGGCGCCAACCTGGGTATTTTCGGCAATTCCACCGACGAAGCCGCTTACTTCACCTACTTCGATGATAGCGAAGGCAAACCGGCCAACGGCGCGCGCCGCAGCTACACCGTACATTTTGCCAAGGGTCAACTGCCGCCGGCCGATGCGTTCTGGTCGCTGACCATGTACGACGCCAAGACCAAGTTGCTGGTGCCGAACCACAAGAAACGCTACCTGATCAATTCCCGGATGCTGCCTGACTTGAAGCTGGACGCCGACGGCGGGCTGACCTTGGCGCTGCAACATCACGAGCCACCGAAAGCCGAACAGAGCAACTGGTTGCCCGCTCCGACCGGTCCGTTCTTCGCGGTGCTGCGCATCTACCTGCCCAAGCCTGAAGTCAGTAACGGCCAATGGCAGTTGCCGCCGTTGACGCCGCTCAAGTAATCGCACGGAAGCCCATGCGCGGCGGGTGACGGCTCACACCGGTCTCCCGCCGCGCCGCGCATATGTCAGTGCTTTTTCAGCTTGAGATAAGACTGATGCAGGTCGGACGCCCATCCATCGATGACGCTTTTTACATCGTCAGCCTTCATCACCTGGCTGTCGTTTGCCAACGGCTTTCCTGTGCCTTTGCGCACCACCTGGGCAATCACTTTTCCGTTGGCGCCATCGAGGAACTGCGCTTCCGTGCCCAAGGTGGTTTCCTGGTCGCGAATCCCGGTGCCGGTACTCACTGCCGCAGCGACGAACGCCACAGGGATGTATTCGTAGGGCTTGAGACCTTCGGTTTTACTGCTGACGGCCGTAATCGCCGCGCGCACCACAATCACCCCTGGGCCCGGGCCGTTGGCCAGCGGCAGTGAGCCGGCCAGCTCACGCTTGAGCGCCTGGGTGTAATAGTCATTGATGCCACGCAGGGTGCTGTCTGGAATCCGCGTGGTCGCTTGAGGCTTGGGATAGAACTGCGTGGGTTCGATGTACACCGCGCTGTAGCGGCTCAGGTCCAGTTTGGGGTCGACCCAGCGCATCACTTCGGCGCCGGAGGGCGATTTGGCTTGCTTGAGTCGGCTGTAGTCCGACAGAAAGCCCGAATACTCGTCCGGTTGCGTGACCTTGCTGGCGCAACCGGCCATGCCGATGGAGGCAATGCACAGCGCGCTGACCATTAGCCTAAGTTTCATCAGTGAACTCCCTGGCGACCATCATCGTAAGAATGAGCTGTAGGTATAGACAATTCTGGGGAATACACCTAATTAACGCGGTGTCAGCAACTATTGGTGTGTATCGAACGAAGGATGCTCCAATAAAAGACGACGCCATTGCAGTCGAAACCAGGGCGTGAACTGCGCTTGCGGCTCAACAAGCCGGGCTGATATTTCGGCGCGCGTCAGCCATTCGATATCGCTGACTTCGTCAGGATCGGGTAAGACCCCAGCGTCAGATCGAGCCACCAGCACATGACAGAATTCATGCTCTGCGCCGATCGAACCGAAGCAGGCATGGTATTCAAAACTGTAGAGCGCGCGACAGGAAGCCTGAACGCCCAACTCTTCGCGCAACCGGCGAGACCCGGCCTCCACGATAGTCTCGCCAGGGGCCGGATGACTGCAGCAAGCATTCGACCAGAAACCTGGCCAAAGCATTTTCCCCTGCGCACTACGCTGAAGTAGATGACGCCCGCGACTGTCGATCAAATGCACCGAAAATGCGCGATGCAGTTGCCCCGCTCCCAGGTGCGCTTCGCGTTTGTCACACACGCCGATTGGTAAGTCTTGTGCATCGACTAACACGACTTCATTGGTCATTGCGTATTTCCTTCGATGGCATGCTACGCACGCCCCATACCGCCTTCCCGGTACAAGGGCGCGCTTTATTCGACGTCAAAGGACTTGCCCCCAGGCGCTGACGAAGGTCAACGCTGCGTCGGTGAACGCTGGATCGGCACGTAGATGAGTCATCTCATCCAGGTCCTCTTGTGTGAGTAATCCGAGCTTCAGTAACGCCGGCCCGGCTTGTGCCGTGGTGGAGGCCCAAAAGGTGTCGGCGGGGCTGTTGTCGCCTATACGGCCTTCAAGCGTGCGATGCCTCACGTTGGCGAGCCCGCGATCACGCAATCGGTCCGCAAGCGTCGAGGCCCAAAGCATGTCGGACCCAATGGATTGCTCCAAAAGGGTGATCCCGGCCTGGGCCACTTTTCGAAACAGCGGGTTCGCCGTTCTCAGGCTGGGTTCCAGGCTTACGTCCTCGATCACTAGCCAGCCACCCGGGCGCAGCCAGGTGATGGCTCGCGTCAATACTTCCTCGCGGTCGGCGAGGTGACACAGAAGCGCCCGGGCATGCACCACGTCAAAGGCGGCAGGAGGAAACTCATCAGTCACGGCATTATGGGTAAGCACTTGAATACCGGGGATATCGGTAAGAAATCGGGCGTCGATGTCCGTGGCGGTAATGGTCGCTTGCGGATATCGCCGGCTCAGCCAGCCGGCGAGCGATCCGGCACCGGCGCCGAGATCGAGGATGGCGGGCTTGCCAGCAAGCGCCAATTGATCAAAAACCGCATGACTCAACGGATCAAACGCACGTTCCAGGGTGCGCAGCCGTGCCAATTGGCCAGCGTGCTGGTCGGCCAGATAGCTGCTGGTGTAGCCGGGCGGCTGGACGTCGACAATGCTGGTCATAGTACGACCTCCAGCCGCTCGGGACAGCGATTGAGGAACCCGCGCTCGATCGGCTTGAACCCCGGCGCCCAGCGCAGGTTTGGAAAGGCCAGCAGCAGCAGGCGAGCGCCGATCGTGATCTCCATCCGCGCCAGCATCGAGCCCAGGCAAAAATGGCGTCCCGCACCGAAGGCAAAATGACTGGTCGCCTGTTCGGCGCGGCACAGATCAAACGTATCCGGGTCGCTGAATTGGGCCGGATCACGGTTGGCCGAACCGATAAGGCAAGCCAGGGTCGCGCCGGCCGGTATCGTTCCCGAGGGCAGTTGCAGCGATTCACGGGCCTCTCGAAGGACGAGCTGCAAAGGCGGGTTGCGTCGCAGGGTTTCGGTGAGGGCGTTATCCATCAGGCCTGGATTGGCGATCACCGCCTCTTTGACGCCAGGTTCGCTCAGCAGGTTGACAATGAGGTTTGCCAGCGCGCCGTGGCTGGTCTCGCTGCCCGCCGTCATCAGGATCGCGCAGTAAGCACGCACGAACGTCTCGGACAACGGCTGACCGTCAAGCCGTGCGGCCAGGAGCTGCGAGATCAGATCGTCTGCGGGGTTGGCCCGGCGCGCGTCGATGTGTGGCTGAATGAAGTCGTAGAAACTGTCTCGGTTGGATAATCCACCGCTCAGCAGCGTTGGGTCCTGACGATAGTTGCCCATGTACGCGAAGCCGATGGCGCACCAGCGCTTCAACTGCTCCACCTCTTCCCGGGTGTGGGCCGGCAGCCCCAGGGCATGAGCCATCACGCGCACCGGCAGTGCTGCGGTGAAATCGGCGATAAGGTCAACCTGCCCTCGCCCGTGCATGCGCGCCAGCAGGTCCTTGGTGACCGAGGTGATGGAGGCTTCAAGTATCGCGAGGGCCTTGCCACGAAACGCAGGACTCAGCAGCGCTCGGTGCTGGGCGTGTTCACACCCGTCCATGGTGACAATGGTGTGGCCCAGCAGCGGTCCGATCTGCCAACTGTAGTTATTGTTGCTTGCACCCGGATGGGTCAAGGCGGCTTTGACGTCGACATGCCGGCTGACCAGCCACACATCGGTGGGCTCGTCGTAAGCGATCGGCAGTGTGGTACGCAACTGCTCATACAGCGGGTATGGGTCGATTTCGAACTGCCGGGACTTCAGCGTCGGCGCAGTAAGTTTCAGGTCCACTTGCCGCTTGCTCGGGGCCGCAGAGTCGGCGGTATGCAGGTGATAGCGAGAGACGCTACGGTGCCAGTCGCCTGCCGCTCGCACAACCTGACGCAGCCGGTCCGGGTCGGTCGCCGCGCCCGGCTGGTGGCTCGCCGGCTCGGCAGCGACCGCGACCGCAGTGAACTGCACAACTGCCGTGTTTACCATCTGATGGGCGGATTCGAGCGCGACCGGCCAATCCATGCCAGCGGCGTCCGCGAGTATCGACACCAGGTTGAAGCGCTCACCACATACCACATCTTTGGCAACCGAATGGATATCGTTCGTCCAGGCAATCATATCGGCGGCGTGCTCACGTAACCTGTTCCATGCTTGAGCATCCGCTGGCGCCTCGTACGGGTCGAGGGTTTCGGCCCCATCGATGAGGTCAAAGAAGAACAGGGCGCCGAACGAATCCCGGCGCAGCGGCAGGTATTCGGCCAGGGTGAGCGCCGTGTCGTTTTCCCGCAGGCGCACCAGAGTCGCCTGCGCACGCAAATGCTCGATCAGATGCTGCACCAGCCTGCCCCGCCAATGTTCACCGCCCCAGCACCGGGTCCGAGGCCAAAGATCATCGACCAGAACGGCGAGCATCGGGTCTTCGAATCGACTGTTTTGAGCTGATGTATCGGCACCATCGCTCTCGGTCAACGCCTGCACCGAGCTGATGAAACGATCCAACGCGCCGTTTTCCGCCCAGGGTCCGTCATCGATACGGTCATCCAGCGTAAGCGCCCACAGGTACCAGCACACCAGAATCTCCGCTCGGTGCGTGGGCGCCTTGCCGCATAACGCCATCCCCAGATCGAGCAGCGCAGTGGTGCTCAACCGCTGCGCACCGCGGCGTCCGATCAAGCCGTATCGCTGCGCCCATGCGAGGGCATTCGCGCGCAACTGTTCACTGTCGGAACGCGGTGGCGCAGCGGCGAAAGGAAACTCGATTTCGGGGAGGGTAAAAGGCGGCGGCGGTGGACGATCTTTCTGGCTGGGGGCGGGATCGCCCTCGCGGTGTGGCGGTGCCATGATGGGCTCCTCTTGAATGAACTTTCAATAAGACCGGACCTTATCGAAAACCAGACACTCAGGATGTGAGGGGTGTCTGACCATCACACAGCCACGATAGACCTGCAGAGTAGGCAAAGGTCTATCACCCTTGTGGGCACTCAGGCAGTGATCGATCGTTGGCACAGATTAGAGATCATCAAGTTCAAAAAATACTGTCGCTTCTTACAGGTATGAACGAGTCCGGTCAGCAACCGCGTTTGAACTGTGCTGGTCAATTGCCTGGCAACTGCCAATGACTCTTCCGCCTTCGGTGGCTAAGGTGAAGTCATATTTCCTTGTCCGGAGCATCGCATGCGCACCATCGGCCTTATCGGCGGCATGAGCTGGGAGTCCAGCGCCGAGTATTACCGCATCATCAACCAGCATGTGCGCGACCGGCTCGGCCCGCTGCGTTCGGCGCAACTGTTGATGTACAGCGTGGACTTCGGCCCGGTGGAGCAGGCCCAGCATGCCGGGCGTTGGGACGATGCCGCGCTGATTCTCGAAGATGCCGCACGCCGCCTGCAAGCCGCAGGTGCCGACTGTGTGGTGTTGTGTACCAACACCATGCATAAGGTGGCGCCACGTATTGAGGCGGCGGTATCGGTTCCCTTCCTGCATATCGCCGACGCCGCCGCAGCCGCCGCCCTGGAAGCCGGCACTCTGACTGTCGGTTTGCTCGGGACCGCGTTTACCATGGAACAGGACTTCCTCAAGTCTCGCCTGGAGGCACAGGGCCTGACCGTGCTGGTGCCGGACGCGGGCGAACGCAAGGACGTGCACCGGATCATCTATGAGGAGTTATGTGTGGGAATGATCAGCGCCGAATCACGCGCGATTTATCAAAGGGTGATCGAATCCCTGGCCGCACGCGGCGCCCAGGCGGTGATTCTCGGTTGCACGGAAATCAGCCTGCTGATCAAGCCCGAGCACAGCGACCTGCCGCTGCTGGACACCACCGAGCTGCATGCGCGGGCTGCGGTGGCGTTTGCGCTGGAGGATTAAACGGGCTTGCGCAGCCGCGCCATGCCTAGGGTGTCGACGAACACTCCGTCACGCAGCGCGTAGTCGCGCAAGCGGCCTTCGACCTCAAAGCCGAATTTGCGGTACAGGTTGTGCGCGGCTTCGTTGTCGGCATACACCGTGAGTTCTACACGGTGCAGGTTCATCCAGTTATCGGCTACGTCCAGCGCGGCCGTCAGCAACTTCGAACCGACGCCCTTGCCCTGCCAGGCCGTCGCCACCCCCATGCCGAACGAGCCCACATGCGCCTGGCGCACGCGCAAGTACTGTTCCAACCCTAGTTGACCCACCACTTGGCCGCCGTGCACCGCCACCAGCTGCAGTCGGCGCTCGTTATCCATCACCAGGCGCTTGCGCCACGCCTCTACTGACTGGAAAGGCATTTGCAGCACCTGACGGCATACGGCCGGTTCGTTATAGAGCGCCGCGACGCCCTCAAGATGGGCCTCGGTGAAACGCTGGATCACGATAGAGGATTCAGGCGTGTGCATCGTATTTCATCCTTTGAAAGACAAATGGCCGCCCAGTGTAGGAGCAAAGCCGTTGATCTGACGAGCCCGGATCTTTCCCACGTAACCACCGGCACCATCCTGCATCTGAACGATAGCGATCAGGCTTATCAGCGCGGATACTGAGCCCAGGCCCTGCTCCGTCTAACCCACATTCCGGCCTTTAACCCTGTGACCAGAACAACAAAAAAGGTCCCACAGAGGAACCCCCATGAGCCGTGTTGATCCCTTGGGCCTGCTGCAGGCCTTCAGCACCCTGACCCTCGACGTGCAACGCCTGGCCCGCCAGCAGGACATCGAACATTTCCAGCACCACGCGTTGCGGCGCGTCAGCCAGTTGCTGGCCTTCGATTACGCCTGGTGGGGCCGCGCAGCGCTGATCGACGGCCTGCCGGAAGAACACAGCAGCTGCCTGTACCAACTGCCATCGGACTATTTGCGCGACTGGCAGTCAATCCGGCACATCGACGTGACTGTCGGGCGGGTGCATGCGACCCCTGGCCAGGCAGTGATCGTTGACATGCGCGACCCCGCCAGCGGGGCCGGTTTGAATTGGCTGGGCGAGCGTTACGGCCTGGGCGAGTTGCTGTGTGTGATTCATATCGACCCGCACACCCGCCTGAGCGACCACCTCACGCTCTACCGCACACCCACTGCGCCCAGGTTCAATGCCCAGGACTGCCTGCTGCTCAACAATCTGATGCTACACCTGGTCACTGCGGTGTCGGCGAACCATATCCGTACCCTGGTGGCCATGCGCGAAACCCTTACCAGCCCGCGTAACCTGGCCCTCGCAGTCTGTGATTCACGCGGCGTGCTGCAATGTGCCGAGCGCGGCTTCATCGATCTGCTGCTCAGTGAATGGCCACACTGGAGCGGCCCTACCCTGCCGGTACCGCTGGATGAGCGTGGGCATGAGGGCAAACAGATCCACCTCCAGGTGTCGACGGTGGGCGATCAGTTACTGTTGGCGGCACGTGTCAATCGTGCCCTGCCCCAGCTCAGCCCGCGGGAAAACGACGTCGCCCAGGGCTTCGGCGAGGGCAAGACCTACAAGGAAGTCGCCCGCGACCTGGGCCTGTCACCCAACACCGTGCGCCATCACCTTCGCGTTATTTACTCCAAGCTCGGGGTCAAGGACAAGGCGCGCATCGCGCACTTGATGCACGCTCCGCCCGACTGATCCCCCTCGTTATCCCGCTACGTGTTGCAGCCTGTCGTTTTGACGGTCACGGGCTGCGTTTGCGCATTTTTCTGCCCTTCGCCCATTACAAGAGGCGCCTTGCCATGACTCCAACAAGTCTACGTAACCTGACGGTGTTGCTCGGTGGAACACTGTTATGCCTGGACAGCCAGGCTGCCGACCTCAACGCACGGGATTTTTTTGGCGCACCGCCGGGTACCACCCTGGGCGTGCTGTACCTGCCTGCCACCCGCGCCGGAGATTTCCATGGCCCGGCCGACCGCACCGGCAAGGCCGACCTGCGCGTCAACGCCATGGCCTACCGCCAGGTATTTTTCACCGATGCCTGCGCCACCCTGTGCACGCCGCAATTGATCCTGCCTTTCGCCGACATCCGCGCACGCTTGCCCGGCGCCAGCCAGCGCACCGGCGAAAGGGGGTTGGGTGATCCGCAAGTGGGCGGCACGGTGTTTTTCGTCAACGACCCGGCTTCGCGCACCTACAGCGGGCTCTTGAGTTTGATCACGGTGCCGGTGGGCGAGTACCACCCGCAGAACCCGGACGTGTCCCCCGGTGCCAATCGCTGGGGCGCCACGTTTGTCTACAACTACACCCGTGGTCTGGGTGAAAACTGGGTGGTGGAAGCGAACCTGGAAGCCCAGTTCCATGCACGCAATGACGACTACTTTGGCAGCGAACTCAAACAAGCGCCCTTGTATCGCCTGCAAGCGTTCGCCTCCTATGACTTCAGCCCTTCAACCTACGGCGCGCTGCGCCTGATCCAGGCTGATGGCGGCGCGCTGCGCATCAACGATCGGCAGATCGATGACACCCACAAGCGCTACACCCAGGTCGGTTTTGAAGTCGGGCATTGGCTCGATCAGCAGAACCAACTGATGTTCAGCCTTTCGCAAAACGTTGCCACGTCCAACGGCTATGCCGGGACTGACGCGCTGCTGCGCCTGGTGCATGTGTTCTGATCCTTTCGCGGAGCTTGAAAATGCCTACTCAAACCGATACCCCAACCTCATCGCTGTCCTGGCAACGCCTGGCCGCTATCGTGCTGTTCGCCGCCATCACGCCAACCCTCCTGATGACCGCTCCCGCCGTGGCCGCGCAGTTGGCCAGCCAGTGGCAACTGAGCCCGACACAGATCGGCGATTTGTTTTTCGTCGAACTGGGCGCCATGAGCCTGGCGACCCTGCCCGCCTTCTGGTGGCTCAAACGCATCGACTGGCGCATGGCGGCACGGGTTGCCGCGCTACTGTTCATCGCGGCCAACGGGACGTCGATGCTCGCCGACACCTACCCGCTGTTGCTGGCTTTGCGCTTTGCCAGTGCGCTGGCGGGCGGTTCCCTGATGATCCTCTGCCTGGCCAGTGCCGCCACTACCGCCAACCCCAGTCGGGTCTACGGGTTATGGGTGATGGGCCAACTGGTGGTCGGTGCCGTCGGCCTAGCCGTGCTTCCTGCCTTGTTCGAGCGCTTTGGGCTGAATGCCTGCTATTTGATCCTGGCCGGGCTGATGACGCTGTTATTACCCCTGGCCCGCGCCTTCCCCAGCGCCAGCCCGTCGCCACACACCCGCGCAGGCGCAGGGTGGCCAGGCTCACGCTGGAAAGCTGCCCTGGGGATCGGCGCGGTGCTGGCGTTCTACATCAGCCTCGGCGGTGTCTGGACGTTTATCGGCGCGCTCGGCGCCAGTGCCGGCATCTCAGCGCAACACAGCGGCGAGGTGCTCGCCATCGCGACCGTGATGGGCATTGCCGGCGCCGCGAGTGCCTCGCTGGTGGGGGCGCGCCTGTCGCGCATGGTGCTGTTGCTCGCCGGCTACGCACTGATGGCCGCGGCGGTGCTGCTTCTGCTCGGGCAGCCGGGGCTGCTGCGGTTTGCCCTGGCGGCGCTGCTGTTCAAGTTCGCCTGGACCTTCATCCTGCCGCTGATCCTCGCTTGCCTGGCAGACCTGGATCACAGCGGCAAGCTGATGAACACATCCAACCTGGTGATCGGCGGTGGCCTGGCCATCGGCCCCGCCATCGCTGGCCGGCTGATCGAAGCCAGCGCCGGGTTCAGCGCGCTGCTGCTCGGTGGCGCGGTTACCACCCTGTTATCGCTGACGATGATCCTGGGCAGTCGCCCTCGACACCCCGCTGAACTGGAGCCCGTATGAACCCAACCACCGCGTTTTTCTTTGATGAAATGACCCTGTGGCACAGCGCCGGTGCGCATGCGCTGACCCTGCCCGTCGGCGGCTGGGTGCAGCCGCCTGCCGGCGCTGGGCATGCCGAGTCACCGGAGACCAAGCGACGGTTCAAAAGCCTGCTGGATGTGTCCGGGTTGAGCCGCCAGTTGCAGCTGCACAGCGCTGGCCCCGCCAGTGAGGAAGACCTGCTGCGGGTGCATGGCCGCGCCTATCTGCAACGTTTCAAAGCGTTAAGCGATGCCGGCGGTGGTGAGCTGGGTCCCCAGGCCCCGATAGGGCCGGGCAGTTTCGAAATTGCCCGGCTCTCGGCCGGCCTGGCCATTGCCGCCGTTAACCAGGTGCTCAGCGACCAGGCGCACAATGCCTACTCGCTGTCGCGCCCACCGGGGCACCACTGCCTGGCGGACGGCGCGATGGGCTTCTGTTTTCTCGCCAACATTGCCATCGCCATTGAAGCCGCCAAGGCTCGAAGCGGATTGGGCAAGATCGCGGTGATTGACTGGGACGTGCACCACGGCAATGGCACCCAATCGATTTTCGAAGCGCGTGGCGATGTGCTGACGATTTCGCTGCACCAGGACGGTTGCTACCCGCCGGGCTACAGCGGCGCGCAGGAGCGTGGCGTAGGTGCCGGCCTGGGGGCCAACATCAATATTCCCTTGCTACCGGGCAGTGGACACGCGGCTTACCTGCATGCCGTGGCGCGCATCGTGGTGCCGGCGCTCGAACGTTTCCAGCCGGAGTTGATCATCGTC
This sequence comes from Pseudomonas sp. R5-89-07, assembly GCF_003851685.1. Taxonomy (NCBI): domain Bacteria; kingdom Pseudomonadati; phylum Pseudomonadota; class Gammaproteobacteria; order Pseudomonadales; family Pseudomonadaceae; genus Pseudomonas; species Pseudomonas sp. R5-89-07. The sequence continues at coordinate 3,057,706 of NZ_CP027727.1, forward strand.
GCCTGCGGCTATGACGCCAACGCCGTCGACCCACTGGCGCGCATGCTGCTGCACAGTGATTCCTTCCGACTGATGACCCGCGCGTTGCGCCAGGCTGCCGAACGTCTCTGCCAAGGCCGCCTGGTGCTGGTGCATGAGGGCGGCTACAGCGAAGCCTATGTGCCGTTTTGCGGGTTGGCGACGGTCGAGGAATTGAGCGGCGTGCGCACGGCGGTCGTGGACCCTATGCTTGAGTTTGTCCAGTTGCAGCAGCCCACGGCGGCGCTGCTGGCGTTCCAGAAACAATGGGTCGAACAGTTGGCGCAGCAGGTTATCGATTAAGCGGCAGGCCGTGCCAGGCGCCATACCCGCGCAATATCCGAGGCCCGCTCACGCAACAAGCGCGGAGCCTCGCTGCATGCCTGTTCCAGGCTCATCGGCCCCGAGGGCAACGCAAACGCGGCATCCACGCCGTGGGCGTACATCTGCTCGTAGCCTTCGCCCAGGGTTCCGGCGAGCACGATCACCGGGACCTTGTGCCGTCGAGCGATACGCGCCACGCCAAACGGGGTTTTACCGCGCAGGGTCTGGGCGTCGAAGCGGCCTTCGCCGGTGATGACCAGGTCGGCGCCGCGCACGGCAGCGTCTAGGCCCACCAGTTCGGCCACCACGTCAACGCCGGCGCGAAACTGTGCGCCGAGGAACGCCTTGGCTGCGAAACCCAGGCCGCCGGCCGCGCCGCTGCCGGGTTCGTCGCGAACGTCCCTGGGCAACACCTTGGCGCAGTGGTCGGCAAAATGCCCAAGCGCCGTGTCCAGTTGGTGAACCTGATCAGGATTGGCGCCTTTTTGCGGGCCGAATATCGCCGAGGCGCCATGGGGGCCGCACAGCGGGTTGTTCACATCCGCCGCGATCTCGAAGCTGACCCGCGCCAGGCGTGGGTCAAGGTTGTCCAGGCTAACCCGCGCCAGGCCGCCGAGCGCCAAGCCACCGAGTGCCAGGGGCTGGTCTTGGGCATCGAACAGTTGCACGCCCAGCGCTTGCATCGCGCCGGCCCCGCCATCGTTGGTAGCACTGCCACCAATCGCCAGGATAATGCGCCGGGCGCCTTGATCCAGCGCGGCGCGGATCAGCTCACCGGTGCCAAACGTGCTGCTGGAGCAGGCATCGCGCTGGCCCGGCGCAACGAGTTGCAAGCCACTGGCCTCGGCCATTTCGATGATCGCGGTATGGCTGTCGGCCAACCAGCCCCAGTGGGCCTGCACCGTATCGCCCAGGGGCCCCTGCACGGTTTGGCCGCGCAACTGGCCGTTACACGCAGCGAGCACCGCCTCGACCGTACCTTCACCGCCGTCCGCCATCGGGCACTGCACCAGCTGTGCGTCCGGCCAGACCTGAGCCAGCCCTTGCGCAATGGCCTGGGCAACCCCTTCGGCACTCAGGCTGTCCTTGAACGAGTCGGGGGCGATGATGATTTTCATGGGTTTTCTCCGGTTTTTATAACGCCCATGCTGCCAGTTGGCACTGCCGATGACGCCGGTCCGATGCACAAGTGCGGCTGAGGATTGTTGTTCATTTTTACAAAGCCTGGGGCAACAGCTGCACACCCAGGTACAACGCCAGCATGCCGTCCAGGGTCAGCGGGTCGACGCCGCTCAGTTCGGCGATTCTTTCCATGCGGTAACGCAGGCTGTTGCGGTGGATCCCTAGCGCGTCGGCACAGGCCTGGCTTTGCCCGTCGTGTTCGCACCAACTGCGCAGCGTGGCCAATAGTTGGCCATTACTGTCCCTGGCGAGGACTTTGCGCAACGGGTTGAGCAATTCGTCCAGGGCATCGTCGTTGCGATGGCGCCAGAGCATGACCGGCAGACGATAGCGGTTGAGGATCAACAGGCGCGAGTGCGGCAGGATATCGCGACCGTAGGCGAGCAAATCACTGACACGCCGATAGCAACGACGCAACCCGGCCAACCCGTCCGCCTGCCCGCCCACGGCGACCCGCAATACATTCCAGCCCAGGCCATCGAGCTTTTCCAGCAGGCGCAGGTTATCGACCTGCACGGACGTCGGGCGACACCACAACAGCGAAAACTGCGCCGAACTCACGCACCAGCTGTCGGGGTAACGCGACGTCAGCCAGGCGCTCAGGGCCTCGGCCGACTGCCCCGCGCCCAGTTCGAACAGGTAAGGCGTACGCGCCAGTTGCGGCTTGAGCCCCAGTTGCTGGGCTTCGTCGACGAGGCGCGGCGAGTCCCCCGCATCGGCCAACAGCAATGCCAGCAAGTCATCGCAGCGCTGGCGGCGCCACTGCTGCTCGGCCTGCTGATGCCGATGGCTGACCAGCATCTCGGCGGTCATGCGCACAAGCTCCGCGTAGGTGCGCAGGCCCTCCGGCTCGCCGGTGATACCCAGCACACCGATCAGGCGCTGATCATGCATCAGCGGCAAATTGATGCCCGGCAACACGCCCTTGAGGTGCTTGGCGGTCTGCCCATCGATTTCAACCACACGCCCGTTCGCCAGCACCAGTTGGGCGCCTTCGTGCCGGGTGTTGATGCGCTCCGGCTCGCCGCTGCCGAGGATCAGGCCCTGGCTGTCCATGACGTTGACGTTGTAGGGCAGGATCGCCATGGTGCGATCGACGATATCCTGTGCCAACTCATGATCCAGCTCGAACATGGCGCTCTTTTCCTTCGAAGACAGTTGGTCGCCGGCACAGCGCAAAGCGGGCTTGGCTGTGCGCAAGCACAAAGACAGTCGCCCATCGCGTCACCGAGACTGTTTGGGCGATCAACGTTACCCTCGCATCGCGAAAAATCATAATAAAGAGAGACTCCCCATGTCACAGAGCGCCGCTGCAGCACTGGCCACCGATGACGATAAAAACGCCATCTACAAGCGCGTTACCCTGCGCCTGATCCCCTTCATCTTTATCTGCTACCTGTTCAACTACCTTGACCGGGTGAACGTTGGCTTTGCTAAGTTGCAGATGCTCGACGCGTTGAAATTCAGTGAAACCGTGTACGGCCTCGGTGCCGGGATATTCTTTATCGGCTACGTGTTGTGTGGCGTGCCGAGCAACCTGGCACTGACCCGGTTCGGGCCCAGGCGCTGGATTGCGCTGATGATGATTGTGTGGGGCACCTTGTCCACGTGCCTGCTGTTCGTGACCACGCCGACGCATTTCTACACCTTGCGCCTGTTTACCGGTGCCGCCGAAGCGGGCTTCTTTCCCGGTGTGGTGCTGTACCTCTCGCAGTGGTTCCCGACATTCCGCAGGGGCCGCATCATGGCGCTGTTCATGTCGGCGATTCCGGTCTCCGGCCTGCTCGGCAGCCCGTTCTCCGGCTGGATTCTCAACCACTTTGCGGCAGGGCAAGGCGGCCTCGCCGGCTGGCAGTGGATGTTCCTGTTGCAAGGCATCCCCACCGTGATCCTCGGCGCCCTCGCCTACTTCCTGCTCAGCGACAGCTTCGCCAACGCCAAATGGCTCAAGCCCCACGAACGCGCGGTGCTGGAAGCTGACCAGGCCACGGACCTTGCGAACAAACCAAAAACCACCACCGACTCCCTGGCCGAGGTGTTCAAGAACCCGGCGATCTGGGCGTTCGGCCTGATCTATTTCTGCATTCAGAGCGGCGTCTACGCGATCAACTTCTGGCTGCCGTCGATCATCAAGAACCTGGGTTTCAGCGATAACCTGGTGATTGGCTGGCTCAGTGCGATCCCGTACCTGCTGGCCGCGGTGTTCATGTTGCTGGTGGGCCGCTCCGCAGACTTGCGCAAGGAGCGTCGCTGGCACTTGGTGGTGCCGATGTTGATGGGCGCGATTGGCCTGGTGATCGCGGTGAATTTCGCCACCACCCCAGCGATCGCCATTCTCGGACTGACCATCGCCACCATGGGCGCCCTCACCGGCCTGCCGATGTTCTGGCCGGTGCCCACCGCGATGCTCAGCGCGGGTGCAGCGGCTGGCGGACTGGCCTTGATCAATTCCATGGGCCAGATGGCCGGGTTTCTCAGCCCGTACATCGTCGGGTTCGTGAAAGATACGACGGGCTCCACGGACGTGGCGCTGTACTTGCTGGCAGCGGTTATCGTCGCCGGCAGTGTGCTGGCGTTGCGGATGACGCGCACCCTGAAAGTATAAAGCGGCCCAGCTGAGCGGGCTTGCTGTAGGGAGGGGCTCCCTCCCTACAACTGGGTGTTGTTACAACAGGCCGCCGCCGTCGATATCAATCACGGCACCGGTCATGTAGCCGTTCTCCATCGCTAGCACATAGCCCGCCGCCACTTCCTGCGCCTGCCCGACGCGCCCGACCGGCAAGGCTGCGCCCGCCTTGGCAAACATCGCCAAGCGTTGCTCTTCACCAAGCCCGGCATAAGCCGGTGTGTCGATCACCCCAGGGCTGATTACGTTAACGCGGCGCGGCGCCAGTTCCTTGGCCAACTGCTTGCCCAGCGCTTCAGTGGAGGCGTTGATGCCAATCTTGATGAACTGCCCCGGCACCAATTTGCGCCCCAACTGGCCGGAGGTCAGGCTGATGCTGCCGCGCTCATGCAGGAACGGCAATGCCTGTTGAATTGTGCGCAACGCGCCCCAGAGTTTTACGTTGAAGTTGGCCTGGGCTTCGTCCAGATCGGTGTCGATCAGAGTTTTGGCGTTGACCGAAGGACCTGATGTGTAAACCAGATGATCAAAGCGCCCCACTGTTTCGAACAGGCGTTGCAAGGATGCGCTGTCGCTGACATCCACCGGCTCGCTGCGGATGCCGTCGTGCAGCGCCGAGGTCAGGCGGCGCCCCGCCACCACCACGTTTGCACCGCGCTCTGCCGCGGCCTTGGCGACGGCCGCGCCGATGCCGCTGCTGCCACCGATCACGATGATGGTTTTGCCGTTGAGAGACGTCGTCATGGAAGGTTTCCTGGGTGAGAAAGTGAGCGTTCATCTTCCACGCTTGGTAATCGGAGAAAAATCCGGGTAAAACGACAAGATCTTTAAAGGAATTTTACAAATGAGTTCGATCCTGGACCTTGAAGTGTTCGTGCGCACCGCCGATACGGGCAGCCTGTCTGGCGCGGCACGCGGGCTTGGCTTGACCCCGGCCGCCGCCAGCATCGCCCTCAAGCGCCTGGAAACCCGCCTCGGCCTGCGCTTGTTCGCCCGCTCCACCCGCAGCATGCGCCTGACAGAGGAAGGCCGGCGTTATCTGGACAGCGTGCGCGTTGCGCTGGCCGCATTGAACGAGGGTGAGCAGGCGCTCAAGCAGCAAAGCCAGGGCCTGACCGGTTTGCTGCAAGTGGCGGCGCCCTCGGATTTCGGGCGCAATGTGCTGCTGGGCTGGCTGGACGCATTCAAGGCCGAACACCCGAACATCCGCCTGCAACTGATGCTCAACGACAGCAACGCCGACCTGTTTCGGGACACGGTCGACATTGCCCTGCGTTTTGGCGTGCCGCGGGACTCAAGCCTGGTCGCCCTGCCCATCGCCTCGGACCACCATCGCGTCGCCTGCGCAAGCCCGGCCTATCTCTCGCGCCACGGTACGCCGCAGCAGCCGATGCAGCTGTCAGGGCACAGCGCATTGCGTTACATGCGCCAGGGCCAAGTCAGCAAAACCTGGCGCTTTTGCCGGGGCGCGCAGGTTGAAGAGGTCGAGGTCAGTGGAGATTTTCTCAGCGACGACGGCGAAGTGGTGCGCCGTTGGGCCCTGGCCGGCCACGGCATCGCCTATAAAGCCCGACTCGATGTAGTGGGCGACCTTGCCGCCGGCCGACTGGTGGCCTTGTTTGAGGGGTGGCAAGGCGAACCGGCGCCGTTCAACCTGATGTGCCCGCACCGCCTGCAGGTATCGGAACGGGTAAAAGCGCTGCAGCGTTTTTTGCAGGAGCGCTGCCAGACGTTGCTGAGTTGATGAAGAAACACGCACAGGGCTTGTTCCAGAGCGGTCGTGTCTGGTATTGCATGACATACGTTTGCCTGCCATGAGGAGCTTTGCATGATTTACCGCACATTGGGCCAGTCCGGATTGAAGGTCAGCGCACTGACGCTGGGCACCATGATGTTTGGCGAACAGACCAGCACCGAAGACTCGCTACGTATCATCGACAAGGCCTGGGGCCAGGGCATCAACTTTATCGACACGGCCGACGTCTACACCGGCGGGCGTTCCGAAGAGATCGTCGGCGAGGCCATCGCGCGCAACCGCCAGGACTGGGTGGTGGCTTCGAAGGTCGGGTTCGGCCCGGCGGATGGCGTGCCCAACCGCAGTGGCCTGAGCCGCAAACGCATGTTCAATGCGCTGGATGCCAGCCTGGCTAGATTGGACACCGACTACCTGGACATCTATTACCTGCACCGCGAGGACCACGACACGCCGCTGGAGGTCACGGTATCGGCGATGGGCGACCTGATCCGCCAGGGCAAAGTGCGCTATTGGGGGTTGTCCAACTATCGCGGCTGGCGTATCGCCGAGGTCATTCGCGTGGCCGAGCGCCTGGGCGTGGATCGGCCCATCATCAGCCAACCGTTGTACAACATCGTCAATCGCCAGGCTGAAGTCGAGCAGATCACCGCCGCTGCCGCCTATGGCCTGGGCGTGGTGCCGTACAGCCCGTTGGCGCGCGGCGTGCTCAGCGGCAAGTATGCTCCCGACCTCACCCCAGAACCCGGCAGTCGTGCGGCACGCCAGGACAAACGCATCCTGGAAACCGAATGGCGGGTGGAATCGCTGCGCATTGCCCAGCAGATCCAGCAATACACCCAGGGCCGTGGCGTGGGAATGGTCGAGTTCGCGATTGCCTGGGTGCTGAACAACGCGGCGGTGAGTTCGGCGATCGTTGGCCCGCGCACCGAGGCGCAGTGGGATGCGTATACCGGGGCGTTGGCCGTAGAGATCACGGCGCAGGATGAAGCGTTCATAGATTCACTGGTGACGCCGGGACATTCGTCCACACCGGGGTTCAACGACATAGGGCATTTCGTATCGGGCCGAGTGATGCGTTCGTCGCAATGAAGCGTTCTCGCTGCCCGCTGGAACGCGTCAACCGTGCATTAGGCAAACCCGCCCCAAAACAGCGCAGCGCTTTAACGCTAAAAGCACCATAATCCTGCTGAAATGGGATATGAATCGGCTTTCGCGAGGACAGCGTGTCTAAAGGTGTTGTGTTATCAGTATTGGCCTCGGTGTTGTTTGCCGTGATGTATTACTTCACGTCTCTGCTCACCCCCCTGAGTGGCCTGGAAATTTTCGGCTGGCGCATGTTGCTGACCGTGCCCTGCATGACCGTGTTCATGGCGGTCAGCGGCGAATGGCGGCGGGTGTGGGAGTTGCTGCGGATGCTGGCGGCCAATCCGCGCGTGATCGGTGGCGTGCTGCTGTCGTCCGCCCTGCTCGGCGTGCAGTTGTGGCTGTTCATGTGGGCGCCGCTGAACGGGCGCAGCCTGGATGTGTCGGTGGGGTATTTCCTGTTGCCGCTGACCATGGTGCTGACCGGGCGCCTGGTCTATGGCGAACGCTTGTCGCGCTTGCAGCAGATCGCCGTGGTATTTGCAGCGTTAGGGGTGCTCAACGAGTTGTACCAGGCCGGCGGTTTTTCCTGGGCGACGCTGGTGGTGATCATCGGTTACCCGGTGTATTTCGTGGTGCGTAAATACCTGGGCACCGACCATCTGGGCGGCTTGTGGCTGGACATGGCGTTAATGCTGCCAGTGGCCTGGTGGTTTGTGCAAAGCGGCGAACAGGGCGTTGCGGTACTGGATGCGCAGCCCAGGCTCTACGCGTTGATTCCCATGCTGGGCTTGATCAGCGCATCGGCGCTGGTGAGCTATATCATCGCCAGTCGTTTGCTGGCCTTCAGCCTGTTCGGCCTGCTCAGTTATGTGGAGCCGGTGTTGCTGCTGGCAGTGGCGCTACTGCTGGGCGAGGGCATCAAGGGCGGGCAATGGCTGACCTATATCCCGATCTGGTTGGCGGTGATGGTGCTGGTGTATGAAGGGTTCAAGCACTTGGTGCGTCAGCGCAAGGCCTGAATCGCAGGCAAAAATGTGGGAGGGGGCTTGCCCCTCCCACATTTGATCGCTGTTGTGTCAGGGATTATTGCTTAGTCGGTGGTCAATACACCGCGACGTACCTGGTCGCGCTCGATGGACTCGAACAACGCCTTGAAGTTGCCTTCACCAAACCCATCGTCGCCTTTACGCTGAATGAATTCGAAGAACACCGGGCCCATCAGGGTTTCCGAGAAAATCTGCAGCAGCAGGCGCTTGTCGCCCTCGATCGAGGAGCCATCCAGCAAAATGCCGCGTGCCTGCAGTTGATCCACCGGTTCGCCGTGGTTCGGCAGACGGCCTTCGAGCATCTCGTAATAGGTGTCCGGCGGCGCGGTCATGAAGCGCATGCCGATCTTCTTCAACGCGTCCCAGGTCTTGACCAGGTCGTCGGTGAGGAACGCCACGTGCTGGATGCCCTCGCCGTTGAACTGCATCAGGAACTCTTCGATCTGGCCTGCGCCCTTGGACGACTCTTCGTTCAACGGGATGCGGATCATGCCATCCGGCGCGCTCATGGCCTTGGAAGTCAGGCCGGTGTATTCGCCCTTGATATCGAAGTAGCGCGCTTCACGGAAGTTGAACAGTTTCTCGTAGAAGTTGGCCCAATAAGCCATGCGCCCGCGGTAGACGTTGTGGGTCAGGTGGTCAATGACCTTAAGGCCGGCACCTTGCGGGTTGCGCTCTACGCCTTCGAGGTAGACGAAGTCGATGTCATAGATCGAACTGCCCTCGCCAAAACGGTCGATCAGGTACAGCGGTGCCCCGCCGATGCCTTTGATCGCCGGCAGGTTCAACTCCATCGGGCCGGTTTCGATATGAATCGGCTGGGCGCCCAGTTCCAGCGCACGCTGGTAGGCTTCCTGGGAGTTCTTCACGCGAAACGCCATGCCGCACACCGACGGGCCGTGTTCCGCCGCAAAGTAGGAGGCCAGGCTGTTGGGCTCATTATTGAGGATCAGGTTGATCTCGCCCTGGCGGTACAGGTGTACGTTCTTGGAACGGTGGGTCGCCACCTTGGTGAAGCCCATGATCTCGAAGATCGGCTCCAGGGTGCCCGGGGTCGGCGAGGCGAATTCAATGAACTCAAAGCCCATCAGGCCCATCGGGTTTTCGTATTGGTCGGTCATGTTCGGTGCCTCATCATGCTTGGAGTAAACAAATAGTTATTTGCGAGCAGGGATGAGGTCAGCAGGTGGCGCACAGGAAAGGCCTCGCACACTGCGGGCGAGGAAGTCACCAAAGATGAGGGGCGAACCGAGTTGCTTCATGGTGTCATCAGTCTCTGACGGCCGAGGCTTGCGTGAGCGCAAGTCATATTCTTGTATGCGTAAATCGATTCTACACAGCGTAACACTGTTTGTCCGTACTCTTATCAAATCCCCATTGGCTTGCCTCGCGCAAGGGATTTGTCAGACAGGTAGATGTTGTTACGTTTTGCCGAGCGCCTTTTCGCAATGCCATCTATCATCGGCATAGTCCCCTCTTTTCTGCATGGCTGCCCCCTCGATGCCCCTGACCACCAAAGGCCAAAGAAGCCGAGTCGCCCGCTATTTTTTCAGCACAATCTGCGGCCTGCTCCCGGTTTTACTGGGGGTTGTGATTCTTTATTGGCAGGCCGAGCGCACGCTTGAGCAAAGTACCGCTCAAACCGCACAGGAGGCAGTGCGTCAGTTCGACTTGATGCTCGATAACACCGCCCTCGCCGCCCGAGCCCTATTACCGCTGGCCGGCTTGCCGTGTGATAAATCCGCGAAGCTGGCACTGCGTGAGCAGGTCACCCGTCGGCCGTTCGTGCGCGCGACCACCTTGTCCTGGCAGAAAAACATTTATTGCAGTTCGTTGTTTGGCAGCAGTTATCAGTCGCCGGTCAACCCGGACGACTACGTTGACGGCAATCTGTGGTTGATGAACGGCAACCCCGTCACGCCGGATACCGCGCTGCTGGTTTACCGTTTGGTCGACGGTGATCGGGCCGCGTTCGCCTCCATTGACGGCTATCACCTCACCAATGCCTTGCGCCTGATCAGCCGCTACGCATTCCTGGTGCTGAAAGTAGGCCCTCATTGGCTGGACGCCGAAGGGAAGGTCCATACCGGCACGCCGCCGGCGTTTGACGTGGCCCATCACTTTTTGACCTCCAGCCGCTATCCGTACAGCGTTGACGTGGGCATGCCCGAGGGTGAGGTCTGGCGTTATATGCAGGCGCGTTATCCGGCGGTGTTCAGTCTGGTGGTGTTTTTTGGCGTGCTCGCCGGTCTCCTGGCCCATTGGCTGCAGATGCGCTCCTCGGCGCCTACCCACGAGTTGCAACGTGCCCTGGGCGCCAACGAATTCATTCCGTATTTCCAACCGGTAGTGCGCGGTGACACTCGCCAATGGGCGGGCTGCGAAGTACTGATGCGCTGGAAACACCCAAAAGAGGGCCTGGTGCGGCCGGATCTGTTCATCCCCCTGGCCGAGCACTCGGGACTGATTGTGCCCATGACGCGCGCTTTGCTGCGCCAAACCGCCGCGCAATTGGCGCCACATGCCGAGCGCTTCAGCCCGGGCTTTCATATCGGTGTGAACATCACCGCGCGTCATTGCCAGGATCTGGACCTGGTGGACGACTGCCGGGAGTTCCTTGCGGCCTTCCCGCCCGGCCAGGTCACCCTGGTACTGGAGTTGACCGAGCGTGAGCTGATCGAACCCACCGATATCACACGCCGCTTGTTCGACGCGCTGCACGAACTGGGTGTGATGATTGCAATAGACGACTTCGGTACCGGGCATTCCAGCCTGGGTTACTTGCGCAACTTCAATGTGGATTACTTGAAGATCGATCAAAGCTTCGTCGCCATGATCGGCGCGGATGCGCTTTCACGGCATATTCTCGACAGCATCATTGAACTGTCCGCCAAGCTCGACCTGGGTATCGTGGCAGAGGGCGTGGAAACAGCCCAACAGTGCGATTACCTTGTCGCCCAAGGCGTGGGCTTTTTGCAAGGCTACCTGTTTGGCCGTCCTTTACCGTGCGATGAGTTCATTAAGTCGCTGACCCGCCATTGAACAGCCGTGTACTCGCGCAGATGAAAGAATGTTATTTAGACAAAAGACATGATTTACTCGAAGTGGATTAACTACTACAATTTTTCCTGCTGGCGATACACGCATTGAGCGGTGTTTTCGTTGAGTTAGCTTAATCCTCTTGGTTTAAGGCTTTCTCCGCAGTAGATATCAGCTAACTACACCATTGGAGTACAGATTTTGTCCAGACTCGCCGAATTTCGCGCAGCAGAAAAAGCCCTTCAAGAGCAGCTTGCCCAGCTGGAATCCCTGAAAAACGACGCCGGGCTGAAGAAAGAAATCGAATTCGAGGAAAAGCTCAAAAAGCTGATGGGCAGCTATGACAAAAGCCTGCGCGATGTGATCTCCATCCTTGATCCAAACCCGGGCAAGTCGGGTGCCTCAGCCGCCGCCGCGCCAAAACAGCGCCGCGCACGCGTGGTCAAGGTCTACCAGAACCCGCACACCGGCGAACTCATCGAGACCAAAGGCGGCAACCACCGCGGCCTGAAAGCCTGGAAAGAAGAGTACGGCGCAGACACTGTAGATTCCTGGCTTCGCGGTTGATAAACATGCACTAACTGAAAGCCCCGCTTAGACGGGGCTTTTTTCGTATCTGGATTCGTAAACGAACTTAAATTTAAGTTCACATTTGTTCACATACACCCATTCAAAGTTTGAGGCTGTCACGCACCGAACTGACTTCATCCTGGCTGGCCTCGTACGCTTGCGCCTGTCCTGCATATGAAAACACGTAGGCTTTATCCGTATCCACCGCCCCCACTAGTGTCTGCGATAGCACATGCCGGCCGTTCTCGGTAATTACACAAGTAGTTTCCAGCGCCTCAAGGCGGCTCAATTTAGCGGGATGCATTTTGGTGCATACACTTTGATAACCACCCTGGGCGAAATCTTTCTGGATGGATTTACGCATTTCCAGCAAGACGCCTTGAAGATTGACATTATGGCCGGCCTCGATGGGTGTACCGGTCAATTCCATCACCATTAGCGTCTTGCCATTTTCATCATTTTTGATCGCGCGCTGCCGCGACACAGTTTGGGGTTTGTCGGGCGCATTGCCATCGGACTCAACCTCCTCGACCTGCCAGCCGCTGGGCCAATGAATCTCGGGGTCGGCCGCCAGTACGAACGGGCTGCCAAGCACTAAGCACAACGTAGTCAACAGCGGTTTACGAAACTCGATCATTGCAAAAAGCATCCAAGGTTCCAGCACCAAAGTTTGCGGCCCGAGACCCACAGCTCGCAAGGGCTGCATGCGCTTTTTCATTTGGCGCGATCACCAGGCCTTGCGTATCATGGCTCGGCTGCACGGATGCTTGCCGCAAGCCAAGGGACCGCTTTGCCCCATTTTTTTCTGGAGGGCCCATGAGCCTGCACGAACTGAACACCTTCCCCGGCGTCACCGCCCAACCTGACACCGCCACCACGAACTTCGTGTTCAACCACACCATGCTGCGGGTCAAGGACATCACCAAGTCCCTGGATTTCTACACGCGCGTACTGGGTTTTTCCCTGGTTGAAAAACGCGACTTCCCGGAAGCCGAATTCAGCCTGTATTTCCTGGCCTTGGTGGACAAGGCCCAGATCCCGGCTGACGCTGCCGAGCGCACCCAATGGATGAAGTCGATCCCAGGCATCCTGGAACTGACTCACAACCACGGCACCGAAAACGACGCCGACTTCGCCTACCACAATGGCAACACCGACCCACGTGGTTTTGGCCATATCTGCATTTCGGTGCCGGATATCGTCGCCGCGTGCGAACGCTTCGAGGCCCTGGGCTGCGATTTCCAGAAGCGCCTGAGCGATGGCCGCATGAAAAGCCTGGCCTTTATCAAGGACCCGGACGCGTACTGGGTTGAGATCATTCAGCCAGCACCGCTGTAAAACAAAAAACCCCATGATCGCTCATGGGGTTTTTCATGTGCGCGCTGGATTTTACGCTGGCGCGGAAGTGCGGATCAGGTGGTCGAACGCACTCAAGGAAGCCTTGGCGCCCTCGCCCACGGCGATGACGATCTGCTTGTACGGCACGGTCGTCACATCACCGGCGGCGAACACACCCGGCAGTGAGGTCTCGCCACGCGCATCGACGATGATCTCGCCGCGCGGTGTCAGTTCCACGGTGCCTTTGAGCCAGTCGGTGTTCGGCAGCAAACCGATCTGCACGAAAATGCCTTCCAGGTCGATGGTCTTGAACTCGCCGCTGTCGCGATCCTTGTAGGCAAGACCGGTGACTTTCTGGCCATCGCCCTTGACTTCACTGGTCAACGCGCTGGTGATCACATCAACGTTTGCCAGGCTATGGAGCTTGCGCTGCAACACAGCGTCGGCGCGCAGCTTGCTGTCGAACTCGAGCAAGGTCACATGGCTGACAATGCCGGCCAGGTCGATGGCTGCTTCGACGCCGGAGTTGCCGCCACCGATCACCGCCACGCGCTTGCCCTTGAACAGCGGGCCATCGCAGTGGGGGCAGAAGCATACGCCCTTGGCCTTGTATTCCTGCTCGCCTGGCACACCCATTTCTCGCCAGCGCGCGCCGGTCGCCAGGATTACCGTCTTGGACTTGAGCGTCGCACCGCTTTCGAAGCGAATTTCGTGCAGCTCACCGGTATTTTTGGCCGGCACCAGGCTACTGGCACGCTGCAGGTTCATGATGTCGACGTCGTACTGACGCACATGGGCTTCCAGGGCGCTGGCCAGTTTCGGGCCTTCGGTTTCCTGTACCGAGATAAAGTTCTCGATGGACATGGTATCCAGAACCTGGCCACCAAAACGCTCGGCGGCCACACCGGTACGGATGCCTTTGCGCGCAGCGTAGATCGCGGCCGACGAACCGGCCGGGCCACCGCCGACAACCAGTACATCAAAGGCGTCTTTGGCACTGATTTTCTCAGCGGCTTTTTCGATACCGCTGGTGTCGAGCTTGGCGAGGATTTCTTCCAGGCCCATGCGGCCCTGACCGAAGTTCACACCGTTGAGGTAGACACTGGGCACCGCCATGATCTGGCGCTCATCGACCTCGGCCTGGAACAGCGCACCGTCGATGGCTACGTGGCGGATGTTGGGGTTGAGCACGGCCATCAGGTTCAGCGCCTGGACCACGTCCGGGCAGTTCTGGCACGACAGCGAGAAGTACGTCTCGAAGCTGAACTCGCCTTTCAAGGCGCGGATCTGTTCAATCACTTCGACACTGGCCTTCGACGGGTGGCCACCGACTTGCAGCAGGGCCAACACCAGCGAAGTGAATTCATGCCCCATGGGGATACCGGCGAAACGCAGGCTGATATCGGCACCCGGGCGGTTGATGGAGAACGACGGCTTGCGCGCATCATTGCCATCGGTGTTCAGGGTAATCAGCGTGGTGAGGCTGGTTACATCCTGCAAAAGAGCGAGCATTTCCTGGGATTTCGCACCGTCGTCGAGGGAGGCAACGATCTCGATCGGCTGGGTGACCCGCTCCAGGTAAGATTTCAACTGAGCTTTAAGATTGGCGTCCAACATACGGGCGATTTCCTATAATTGCGGGTATAAAAAAACGCCCGAGCGAATCTCGCCCGGGCGTTTTTGAGGGCGGTTGCAGCTTACTGAGTAGGTGCGGATACCCGCCCTTGAGACTTCACAGACTTAGATCTTGCCGACCAGGTCCAGGGACGGAGCCAGGGTGGCCTCGCCTTCTTTCCACTTGGCTGGGCACACTTCGCCTGGGTGGGCAGCCACGTACTGAGCAGCCTTGATCTTGCGCAGCAGCTCGGAAGCATCACGGCCAACACCGCCGTCGTTCAGTTCAACGATCTTGATCTGGCCTTCCGGGTTGATCACGAACGTACCGCGGTCTGCCAGGCCGGCTTCTTCGATCAGCACGTCGAAGTTGCGCGAGATAGTCAGGGTTGGGTCGCCGATCATGGTGTACTGGATCTTGCCGATGGCTGGCGAAGTGTTGTGCCAGGCCGCGTGGGCAAAGTGAGTGTCGGTGGAAACGCTGTAGATTTCGACGCCCAGCTTCTGGAATTCGGCGTAGTTGTCAGCCAGGTCTTCCAGTTCGGTTGGGCAAACGAAGGTGAAGTCGGCTGGGTAGAAGAACACTACCGACCACTTGCCTTTCAGGTCAGCGTCAGTCACATCGACGAAGCTGCCGTTCTTGAAAGCGGTGGCTTTAAACGGTTTTACTTGGCTGTTGATGATAGGCATCGTTGACTCTCCGTCAGGGGTTAAGAAGTTGATGAGATGAATCCTACCCACTCTTCCCGGCGATGGCTCATTGGCAAACCTGATGCTGACGATTGGTTTTCACTATCAGGTCGCTGTATTAATAGAAGAAATCTCACAACAGCGGTTGGGTCGCCAAGGTCATGCCGAGAAAGGGCGTCGCTTCAACATAGCGCATGGCCGATTTGATGTCGCTCCAACCGACGTAACTCATCAGCGACTTCAAATCCCAGCCGCTGCGATGGGCCCAGGTTGCGAAGCCTCGGCGCAGGGAATGGCTGGTGTACTGCTCGGCGGGGATGCCGGCGCGCTCGAGTGCCTGACGCAGCAAGGGAATCACACTATTGGGGTGCAACCCGTCCTCCCCCAGGTTGCCCCAGCGGTCGATCCCGCGAAACACCGGGCCCCGCACCAATGCCGAGGCGCTGAGCCATTCGCTATAGGCCTGCACCGGGCACAGGCGCAGCAGTGCCGGGGTCTGGTAGGTCTTGCCGAGGTTGTCGCGGTCACTCTTGCTGCGCGGCAAGTACAGACTGATGCCGGCACCCGGCACGGCCTGGACATGCTCGATGCTTAAGCGACAGAGCTCATCACTGCGAAAGCCTCGCCAGAACCCCAACAGGATCAGCGCGGTGTCGCGCTTGGCGCGCAGCAATCGGGGCTGGTCCTGGTTTTCAGCGGCTTGACTGGCTTCATTCTCAAGAGACGCAACCACCTGCTCCAGGTGCTGAAGCTGCAATGGCTCTGCCTGGCGTTCCCGCGCCGGGTGCACGGCGCGAATGCCTTTGAGCACCTTGCGTACCACCGGTGCCTTGGTCGGGTCGGCAAACCCCTGGCTGATGTGCCACTGCGCCAGCGCAGAGAGCCGCAACTTCAGCGTGTTGACGGCCAGGACGCCCGCGTGGGCCACCAGATAGCGCGCCACGCTATCGGCAGTGGCAGGCAGGAACCCGCCCCAACTGACTTCGAAGTGCTCGATAGCCGCGCGGTAGCTGCGGCGCGTGTTATCGCGGGTGGCGGCATTAAGGTAGCGATCGAGTTCACTCATGACAGGGCCCATTCGTACTGCGCACGCCTGCGGCGACGCTAAAAACGCTCATGACACGGGATAATACGCCAATATCCCATCTGTTAAATGATGAATTTAAAGGAATATTTAGCTGTGATATAGTATGTATATACATACCATGTACCACAGTACTAAATCGACGGAGACCCCATGGCTCGCGGCGGCATAAACAAAGCAGTAGTTCAGACGGCACGCCTGGCGATCCTCGCTCGTGGCGAAAACCCCAGCATCGATGCCGTACGCATTGAGATGGGCAATACCGGCTCGAAAACCACCATTCATCGCTACCTGAAGGAGCTGGACGAAAGCGAAACCCGGCAAACCATCACCGAAGCGCCCATCGACGATGAGCTGGGTGAACTGGTGGCACGGCTCGCACAGCGCCTGAAAGAAAAGGCCCAGGAGCCCATCGACCTCGCCCTGGCGCAGTTTGAGCAGCAGAAAAGCGCCCTGCTCACCCAGCTTCAAGCGCTGCAGGAAACCCATGACCTGTTGCAGCAGCAGTTCGATATCCAGGCCAGCGCCCTCGCCGAGGAAAGCGCCGCCCTGCAAACCGCCAGCACCAGTCTGCAGACCGAGCAAACGCGCAATGCCGGGCTAAGCCAGGCGTGCAGTGATTACGAACTGAGGATCAGCGACAAGGACGAACAGATCCGCTCCCTGGAAGACAAGCACCTGCACGCCCGCGATGCGCTTGAGCACTACCGCAATGCAGTCAAGGATCAGCGCGAGCAGGAACAGCGTCGCCATGAAGGTCAGTTGCAGCAGGTGCAGGCCGAACTGCGCCAGGCCCAGCAGAGCGCACTGGCGCGTCAGGATGAGATCACCCAGCTGCATCGAGACAACGAACGCTTGTTGATCGAGCATCGGGTAACTGCGAAGGAGCTGAACGCACTGCAGGAGCAAGTGCGCAAAGATCAGGCCTTGCGCATCGAGTTGAACGAGAAGATCAGCCAGGTCGACAGCGAGCGCACGCTGCTGCAGGAGCGCCTGCGGGTTGCGCTATTGGAAAGCCAGACACGCCAGACGGCGTTGGCTGAACATCAACAGGCCAACAAAGCGCTGGAACTGGACCTGATCAAGGCCCAGGCGCACATTGAAGCGTTGCGTCTGGCCGCCGTCGTTGCAACGGCGCCAGAGGCAACGGCCGAGACCTGATCAGCTCGACACAGGCGTGCGCATGGTGACGAACTCTTCCGCCGCCGTAGGATGCACGCCAATGGTCTCGTCAAAATGCTGCTTGGTCGCGCCAGCCTTGAGCGCGATCGCCAGGCCCTGCACGATTTCACCGGCGTCTGGCCCCACCATGTGGCAGCCCAGCACCTTGTCGGTGTCGGCGTCGACCACCAGCTTCATCAGGGTCTTTTCCTGGCAGTCCGTCAGGGTCAGCTTCATCGGCCGGAAACGGCTTTCGAAGATCTGTACCTTGTGGCCATTCTTCTTCGCCTCTTCCTCCGTGAGGCCGACCGTGCCGATATTGGGCAGGCTGAACACTGCGGTCGGGATCATCGCGTAATCCACGGGGCGATACTGCTCGGGCTTGAACAGACGACGCGCCACCGCCATGCCCTCGGCCAGGGCCACCGGGGTCAGTTGCACGCGGCCGATCACATCACCGATAGCCAGGATCGACGGCTCGGCGGTCTGGTACAACTCATCCACGCTGACAAAGCCGCGTTCGTCGAGGGTGACGCCGGTATTTTCCAATCCCAGGTTGTCCAGCATTGGACGGCGGCCAGTGGCGTAGAACACGCAGTCGGCTTCCAGCACACGACCATCTTTCAACGTGGCCTTGAGGCTCCCATCGGCTTGCTTGTCGATGCGTTCGATATCGGCGTTGAATTGCAGGTCCAGGCCACGCTTGGTCAGCTCTTCCTGCAAATGCTTGCGCACCGCGCCATCGAACCCGCGCAGGAACAGGTCACCGCGATACAGCAAGGAAGTTTGCGCGCCCAGGCCATGGAAAATACCCGCGAACTCAACGGCAATGTAACCACCGCCCACCACCAGCACGCGCTTGGGCAACTCTTTGAGAAAGAACGCCTCGTTTGAGCCGATGGCGTGTTCCCGCCCTGGAATCTCGGGGATCTGCGGCCAGCCGCCAGTGGCGATCAGGATATGTTTGGCGGTGAAGCGCTCGCCGTTGATTTCTACCTGATGAGGATCCACCAGGCGCGCATGCCCTTCGTGCAGGGTCACGCCGCTGTTGACCAGCAGGTTGCGATAGATGCCGTTAAGACGGTTGATCTCGCGGTCTTTGTTGGCGATCAAGGTTGCCCAGTCGAAATTCGACTCGCCCAACGACCAGCCAAATCCGCTGGCCTGCTCGAAGTCTTCGGCAAAATGCGCGCCGTACACCAGCAACTTCTTCGGCACGCAGCCGACGTTCACACAGGTACCGCCCAGGTAGCGGCTTTCCGCCACGGCCACCTTGGCACCAAAGCCTGCGGCAAAGCGCGCCGCCCGAACACCGCCGGAACCGGCGCCAATTACATACAGGTCAAAATCGTAGGCCATTTCACTCTCCTCGGCAGGACACCAGCATACCGACTTACATGGGGCTGAAAAACGAAAAAGCCACCCGAAGGTGGCTTTCGCTTGAAACAGAGCAGCAGGGTTGAATCAGTAAGCCTTGCCAGTCTTGTAGAAGTGCTCGTAGCAGAAGTTGGTGGCTTCGATGTAGCCTTCAGCACCACCGCAGTCGAAACGCTGGCCTTTGAACTTGTAGGCAATCACGCAACCGTCTTTGGCTTGCTTGAGCAGGGCGTCGGTGATCTGGATCTCGCCGCCTTTGCCTGGCTCGGTTTCTTCGATCAGCTTGAAGATGTCCGGGGTCAGGATGTAACGACCGATGATCGCCAGGTTCGACGGTGCATCTTCCGGCGCAGGTTTCTCGACCATGTCACGCACGCGGATCAGGCCATCACCAATGTCGTCGCCGGCGATCACGCCGTACTTATTGGTTTCTGTCGGGTTGACTTCCATCACCGCGACGATGGTGCAGCGGTATTTCTGGTAGAGCTTGACCATCTGGGTCAGCACACCGTCGCCTTCCAGGTTCACACACAGGTCATCGGCCAGTACCACGGCGAACGGTTCGTCGCCGATCAGCGGGCGACCGGTCAGGATGGCGTGGCCGAGGCCTTTCATCTGAGTCTGACGGGTATAGGAGAACGAGCATTCGTCCAGCAGCTTGCGAATGCCGACCAGGTATTTTTCCTTGTCGGTGCCCTTGATCTGGTTTTCCAGCTCATAGCTGATGTCGAAGTGGTCTTCCAGCGCGCGCTTGCCACGGCCGGTCACGATGGAAATTTCGTTCAGGCCGGCATCCAGTGCCTCTTCGACGCCGTACTGAATCAGTGGCTTGTTCACCACCGGCAGCATCTCTTTGGGCATGGCTTTGGTCGCTGGCAGGAAGCGAGTGCCGTAACCGGCTGCTGGGAACAAGCATTTCTTGATCATATGAGTCCTTACAAAGGGCTGTGCGTACGGAATTCGGCGCAGTCTAATCAGGCCGCAGTCACCTTACAATGGGGTCCTGCTGGCGCCGCGATGTCATCATAGAGAAAAATTGTCGGCGTAAGTTCCGCTGATCTTTCAACAGGCAGACTCACCGGCGCTCGCGTCTTGATGTTTCAAAGACCTTGATCCTTTGTAGCACGCTTTTCAAAGCACGGCACCGGGCTTGAATTACTTGGGCAAACCCCAGGTATTTGGGGCTATCATTGCACCCTTGAATCAGCTTACGAGATTGCTAATTAGATGTCAGAACCAAAAGGCGTAAACGGCTACCTGATCACCAAACGTGCAGACGGTTGGCACCTGATCAACTTCCACGGCGACAGCGTTGCAGGCGTCTTCGAGACCGAAAGCATGGCGATTGCCGTGGCCGAAGTGTTTGTGGATGAAGCAGGCCATGCGTCGAGCAAGCGGCCCAAGGGCAAGTAAGCCACACCGCCCGGCCTAGAGCCCCGTCAAGCGGGGCTTTTTTGTGTTTGTCTGTACCTAGATGGCAGTTCGCTATAATCTTCAGCCAACGCCCCACGACAGTGTCAGCGCTCCCCTCAACACCATCGAAGACGACTCTATGAACAAGATCCTGGCACTCACTGCGGTTCTGGCGCTGGCCGGCTGCACCACCACGTCGGACACTTACCTGAAAAACGGCGAACAAGGCCTGACCATCGACTGCTCGGGCGAAGCCAACTCATGGGCCAGTTGCTACGAGAAAGCCGATGCCTCCTGTGCAGGTACCGGCTACCGTATCGTCGGTACTGACGGAACCCCGGCACTCAAGGAAAGCGAACAGACGCTGGGCAAGGACGTGGGTAACTTCAAAAGCCGCAGCGTCGTGGTGGTGTGCAAGTAAGGCGTGACGCTACAGATGAACTTCGGCGAACTTGATCCCCAGGCTGCGCAGGGTTTCGATCAAATCGTCCAGGCGCGGGAATGACTCGACTTCGTCCTGATCGTCCACCAGGAAGTAACTGCGACCGCCACTCTTCTTGAAAAAAACGATCCACTCGCCCAAGTCGGCAGGGTTCTGGATGACGTGGGTCGCCGTGATCTGGCCTTCAGCATGGCGGGCTTTGACATGTTCTCGCTTCATAATCGGCTGTTCCAGGCAGGGCAATGCCGCTCAGACTCAAGGGTTTGAGCGGCATTTTTGTAGGCAATGACCGACAGTTTAGCGGATGCCTTGCCCAATCAACACGCCGTCTACCGTCTGGCCATAGAGATTGACCCCATCATTGGCGTGAAACTTGATGCGGGTCTTCTCTATCGACCCCTCAACCAGCCTCGGGTCCTGTGGTCGCTCGTGACTGTTGATGTACGCCGCAACGTCCCACGCCTGCTGATCGCTCAAGCTGCCGATCTTGCCCAATGGCATCTTGTGCTTGATGAAGGAGGCGGCCGTGTTGATCCGATGCATGCCGGCGCCCCAGTTGTAGGAATCCTTGCCCCACAACGGCGGCATGACATACGCCTCTCCGACTTTCTGGCCCTGCCCTTCAGCGCCATGGCATACCGCACATTGCCCTGTGTACACCTGCGCGCCCTGGGCCAGGTCGTAACCCTTGGCCGGTTGCGTTACCTCGGGATAGCCACGCCCCGGCAACTCGACCCCCAAGGGCGCTTTACTTGAGAGCCAGTAGGCATACACCGACAGCGCCGTTATCTCGGGGCTGTCCGCCGCCGGAGGTGTACCGCCATTCATGCTGAACTGGAAACAGCCCTGCAAGCGCTCGGCAAAGGTATTGACCTTGTCGTTTTTCTTGCGATACGCCGGGTACATGGGGTACGCGCCCCACAATGGCGCCGAGTTGGCCATGCGGCCTTGATCCAAGTGGCAGTTGCTGCAGTTGAGGCCGTTGCCCACAAACTGCGGTGCCAGGCGCTTGGTGTCCACGAACAGCGCGTAACCCTGCCTGACCATCTTGCCGTAGGCATTGTCCGGCAACTCACTTTCTTGAGGGGGCTCGAAGGCAGAAGCATCGGGATGCGGCGCGGCGTGCAATTGCGATTGGTCTTCCATGGTGATCGTTGCCGCATGGGTGGGCAATGCAATCAGTATCGTCATCAATATGATCGCTTTCATGGCTTGGCCTCCACGGGCAATGAGGCGAAGTAGCGGGCCACGGCCTGCACCTCATCCGCAGTCATGGATTTGGCGATATGCCCCATCAGGTCATTGGGGTCATTGCGCCGCGCGCCGTTCTGCCAGGCGTTCAATTGCGCTGCCAGATAGGCAGCCGGCTGGCCGGCCAGCGGTGGAAATGCATCCCCCACGCCGACACCGCCGGGGCCGTGGCAACTGGCGCACGCGGGAATCTGTCGTTCCCATGCGCCTTGCAGGGCCAGCTTTTCGACCGGATTTTCAGGCATTAAGCTGCGGGGAGCCTTAGCGGTAAGTGGTGCAGGCATTACGGCGACGGCGTCGCTGAGCGCTGCGATTTCTGCCTCAGTGAGCGCCTTGGCCAACGGCTGCATCACCGCATTACTTCGCGCTCCACTGGCAAAGTCTGCCAATTGCTTGCTTACGTATTGCGCCGATAAACCCGCCAGCCTGGGAAAGCCTGCTGCGGCAAGCCCCAGTCCATCAGCGCCATGGCAGGCAACACAGGGCATTGCACCGGGCCGCGAACCGCCATCAGTAAAAATCTTGTTGCCATCGAGTGCATAGGCGTTACCCAACAACAACCATAACGCGCCTCCCACCAGTGCTCGTTCCAGAGACTTCATCACAGCTCCATGTTTATAGTTATAAGCTTAGGCAATAAAAGCATAACCATGCGAATGGTATGGGAATTAGCTACTCGCTACAACACCCAAAAAACTGTCAAAAAAAAGCCCCACCCTGCAGGAGCGAAGATGCTCGTTCCTACAGGGTGGGGCTTTTATCGGATGCAGTGCGTGAGGCCTACGCCTTGGCTTAGCCGGAAATGCAGTCTTCCCCGGCTTTCTTCACATCGCCCGGCCGGATCGGCACGTTGGACATGCTTTCATAGAGTTTGATGCTGCTGCCACTGGAGCGGTCTTCGATTTCAAAGATTGCCGACGGATCTGCCGAGAACTTCTGCGGCACGATCACTTGAATACCGTCTTTATGAGGTTCGATCTGTGGCGGACGACGTGTCGCCTCCAGTTTGCGCACTACGCACGCAGCATATTCCTGCGGCTTTTTCCCGGAAATGACCACCAACGTGGGTGGGGTCTGCTTGATATCTGCAACCGAAGCACACCCACCTATCGCCAAGGCCAGCACCAACACACTCCACTTCATACTAAAACCTCCGATAAAGACCCTACGACAGCGGGCACAGGAAATTTCTCCCGCCAATGTAGGATTTATCTCTGATTACAGGGTAAATAACTGTTTTAAATTGTCGATGTCGTTGACGACGACCCGATAATAAACGCGCTGGGGCTGATAAACTCCATCTTAACCTACGTATCGTTCTGATTTTTCAGAAAAAGCCCTTCTGGAGACACCCCCATGAAATTTATCCACCAGCGTGAGCACCTTAACGAGGGAGACATTGTTGTCATCGAATGCTCGCAGACCTGTAATATTCGTCTGATGAGCGATGCGAATTTTCGTAGTTTCAAGAACGGCGGCCGCCATACCTACCACGGCGGCGCGTTCGACAAATTCCCGGCCAAGATCACCGCACCCAGCACCGGTTTCTGGAACATTACGTTGGATGTGGTCACGCGCCGCGCCATCAGCGTTACCCGCAAACCTGCACTGTCCCACAAGATTCGCATCGTTCGTCGCACCAGCACCAAGCTGAGCTGACCCGGATCCCGCAAGGAAAAAGCTGTGAATACCACGACCAAATACGTCATCAAGTACAAGCTCAACGGCGAACGTCGCTTCGAATTTGCCCAGTTGACCAGCAACAGCATCGAGGAAGCCAAGCAAGCGCTGGCGAAAATCCACGATGCCAGCGACGAAATTACCGATATCAACGTGAGCAAGGCCCTGTAAGTCATGCCGGGCACTACTGCTGATCTGTTCTCCGCTGACGCACTGCAACAGCCGGCAAGGCGCGAACAGATAGGCGAAGAGTCCTACGTTCTGAGGGGCTTCGCCCTGCCCTGGATTGAGCGTTTACTGCCTGAGTTGCGCCGCGTCCTGGCCCAATCGCCGTTTCGGCAGATGGTCACGCCCGGCGGCTTTACCATGTCGGCCGCGCTGAGCAGTTGCGGCGCGCTGGGCTGGACGACCGACGCGGCAGGCTATCGCTACAGTCCCCTTGATCCGCGTAGCCAGCAACCTTGGCCGCAGATGCCGGACGCGTTACGCGAATTGGCCATCGCTGCGGCAACCGCTGCAGGTTTCAGCGATTTCTCGCCGGACGCCTGCCTGATCAACCGCTATGTGCCCGCCGCGAAAATGTCTTTGCACCAGGACAAGAACGAGCGGCGCTACGACGCGCCAGTGGTCTCGGTGTCCCTCGGCCTGCCGGCGATCTTCCTGTTCGGCGGCCACCAGCGCAGTGACAAGGCGCAAAAAATTTCGCTGTTCCACGGTGATGTGGTGGTCTGGGGCGGTGTGGATCGCCTGCGCTACCATGGGGTAATGCCCATTCAGGAAGGCGTGCACCCGGTCATGGGGCCGCAACGCATCAACTTGACCTTTCGCACCGCCGGCTGATTTGACCGCAAGCTTCGGAGTGTCGAGAGTGGCCCGCAGGGTTAACCTGTCGATGTCCGTTCAGGAGTGCTGGCCATGAACAACCCACTAGACCCGCGCTGGGCCGCCATTGTCGCCCGGGATGCCAAGGCCGATGGCCTGTTTGTCTACGGCGTGAAAACCACCGGTGTGTATTGCCGCCCCAGCAGCGCTTCACGTTTGCCGCGCCCGGAAAACATCGAATTCTTCGACACCCCGGCACAAGCCGAGGCGGCGGGTTATCGCCCCAGCCGCCGCGCCACCGGCGACCAGACCCAACTGGCCGCGCACCATGGCCAGCTGGTAGCCGATGCGTGCCGCCAGATAGAACAGGCCGAAACACCCCCTGCCCTTGCGGCCCTCGCCCGCCAGGCCGGCCTGAGCCCGTTCCATTTCCATCGCGTGTTCAAAGCCGTCACTGGCCTCACGCCCAAGGGTTACGCCAGCGCCCTGCGCTCGCGCAAGGTACGTGATGGCCTCAAGGGCGCGCAGTCGGTCACCGCGACGCTATACGACGCCGGCTTCAATTCCAACAGCCGCTTTTATGAAGCGGCTGAGCAATTGCTCGGCATGAAACCGCGCGATTACAAGGCCGGCGGCGCCAATAACCTGATACGTTTTGCCGTAGGCCAATGCTCGCTCGGGGCGATTCTGGTGGCACAGAGTCAGCGCGGCGTGTGTGCAATTTTGCTGGGTGATGACCCGGAAACCCTGGTGCAGGACCTGCAGGACCAGTTCCCCAAAGCCGAACTGGTGGGCGCAGATCGCAATTTCGAACACCTGATCGCCCAGGTCGTGGGTTTTATCGAAGCCCCCGGCCTGGGCCTGGATTTGCCGCTGGATTTGCGCGGTACGGCCTTCCAGCAGCGGGTATGGCTGGCGCTACGGGAGATTCCGGTGGGCAGCACCGCCAGCTACGCGCAGATTGCCCAGCGTATCGGCGCGCCCGGCTCTTCGCGCGCCGTGGCCCAGGCCTGTGGCGCCAACCGCCTGGCGGTGGCAATCCCTTGCCACCGCGTGGTGCGCAGCGATGGCGCCCTGTCTGGCTACCGCTGGGGCGTAGAGCGCAAGCGTACGTTGCTGGAGCGCGAAACACCGGGTTGAACCCGTTGCACAAAGCACTGCCCTCGTCCAGTGAATAAAACAGACTGGCCGGGTGCCCAGTGCCCTGCTAAAACAGCGAAAAGCCTTACTGACGCTGGAGACGCATCCCATGAGCACCTGGCCAGACACGCGCATTCTCGACCTGCTGGGCATCGACCTGCCCATCATCCAGGCCCCCATGGCGGGAGCCACCACCACCGCCATGGTCATCGCCGCCAGCCAGGCCGGCGCGCTGGGCTCCATGCCCGCAGCGGCGCTGAGCATCGAGCAACTGCGCGAGGCGTTGACCGTCATCCGCCAAGCCAGCACAGGGCCACTCAACGTCAACTTTTTCTGTCATCAGGCGCCGGGAGCCGATGAAGAGCGCGACCGCCGCTGGAAAGCCTTGCTGGAACCCTACTACCGCGAACTGGGCGCCGATTTTGATGCGCCAACCCCTCTATCCAATCGTGCCCCCTTCAATGAGGCGGCGTGTGAAGTGGTTGAAACCTTTCGCCCTGAGGTGGTCAGTTTCCACTTTGGTCTGCCGGAAAAGTCCTTGCTGGACCGGGTAAAAGCCACCGGTGCCAAGGTGCTGTCATCGGCCACGACAGTGGAGGAAGCAATCTGGCTGGAAGAAAACGGTTGTGACGCCGTGATTGCAATGGGCATTGAAGCCGGTGGGCACCGCGGGATGTTTCTCAGTGACGACCTCAACAGCCAGATCGGCTTGATGGCGCTGCTGCCGCAAATCGTCGATGCCGTCAGCGTGCCGGTGATCGCGGCCGGTGGTATCGCTGATGCACGCGGGATGGCCGCAGCCTTTGCCCTGGGGGCCTCGGCGGTGCAGATCGGCACGGCGTATCTGTTTACCCCCGAAGCCAGCGTCAGCGCTTCCCATCACCATGCGTTGCGACATGCCCAGGCCAGTGAAACGGCGCTTACCAACCTGTTCACCGGGCGCCCGGCGCGGGGCATTATCAATCGCGTAATGCGTGAGCTGGGTGCGATCCACCCCGCTGCACCGGCGTTTCCAAGGGCGGGAGGCGCATTGATGCCCCTCAAGGCCAAGGACGAAGCGGGTTTCAGCAACCTGTGGGCAGGCCAGGCCCTGCGCCTGGGTAAGGAACGTTCAACTTATGACCTGACCCGCCAGCTGGCTGAACAGACGTTAGCCAAACTGCGCTAGGAGCATCAGCGTTTTCAGCAACATGGCACTGTACCGGCAACACACAACCGCTATATATTCTCCTACATAGCGGTACTAAGCCGTACACCCTCAAGGAGTTGCTTCATGATGATCCGCGCCTCACGCCTGGCCCCCCTGCTCGCTGTCTTTGCCTTGGGTTCGGCGCATGCCGATGAGGTGCAGGTAGCCGTTGCCGCCAACTTTACCGCGCCGATCCAGGCCATTGCCGCCGACTTCGAGAAAGACACCGGCCATAAGCTGATCGCGGCGTACGGCGCTACCGGGCAGTTCTATACCCAGATCAAGAATGGCGCGCCGTTCGAAGTGTTCCTCAGTGCCGACGACACCACCCCGCAAAAACTCGAAACCGAAGGCGAGACCGTCAAGGGCTCGCGCTTTACCTACGCGGTGGGCACCCTGGCCCTGTGGTCGGCCAAGGAAGGTTACGTGGATGCCAACGGCGAAGTGCTCAAGCAGAACGCCTTCAAGCACCTCTCCATCGCCAACCCGAAAGCCGCGCCGTACGGCCTGGCCGCCACCCAAGTGCTGGCCAGGGAAGGCTTGACCGACAAGGTCAGGGACAAGCTCGTCGAAGGCCAGAACATCACCCAGGCCTATCAGTTCGTATCCACCGGCAACGCCGAATTGGGCTTCGTGGCGTTGTCGCAGATCTACAAGGACGGCAAGCTTTCCAGCGGTTCGGCGTGGATCGTACCGTCGGCGCTGCATGATCCGATCAAACAGGACGCCGTGATTCTCAACAAAGGCAAGGACAGCGCTGCGGCCAAGGCTCTGGTCGATTACCTGAAAGGGCCGAAGGCCGCTGCGGTGATCAGGTCCTACGGTTACGAGCTGTAAATGCCGCTGACGAGCGCTGACTTTTCCGCGATCTGGCTGACGGTCAAACTGGCGTCACTGACCACGGTGATCCTGTTGGTGATCGGTACACCGATTGCCCTGTGGCTGTCGCACACCCGGTCCGGGTGGCGCGGCCCCATCGGCGCGATAGTCGCTTTGCCATTGGTGCTGCCGCCGACGGTCATCGGCTTTTACCTGCTGTTGGCCATGGGACCCCATGGCTACGTGGGCCAGTTCACCCAGTGGCTGGGCCTGGGCACCCTGACCTTCAGCTTCGCCGGGCTGATGATCGGCTCGGTGATCTATTCCATGCCCTTCGTCGTGCAACCGTTGCAGAATGCGTTCTCGGCGATCGGCACGCGCCCGCTGGAAGTGGCCGCAACCTTGCGCGCCGGTCCCCTGGATACGTTTTTTACGGTGATCCTGCCGCTGGCACGCCCTGGTTTTGTGACCGCGTCGATTTTGGGTTTCGCCCATACCGTCGGCGAGTTCGGCGTGGTGCTGATGATCGGCGGCAATATCCCCGACAAGACCCGTGTGGTGTCGGTACAGATCTACGACCACGTCGAAGCCATGGAATATGCCCAGGCTCACTGGCTTGCCGGTGCGATGGTGGTGTTCGCGTTTCTCGTGTTGCTGGCGCTCTATTCCAGCCGTAAAACCAAGCTGGGCTGGAGCTGATCACGATGATTGAAGTACGCCTGCACCTTAAATATTCCGGTTTTGCGCTGGATGTGGAGCTGCAATTGCCCGGCCGTGGTGTCACCGCGCTTTACGGCCCGTCCGGGTCTGGCAAGACCAGTTGCCTGCGCGGTATCGCCGGCTTGGAGCGCGCCGATGACGGGTTTGTGCAGGTCAACGATGAGGTCTGGCAGGACAGCCGTAACGGGCGGTTCGTGCCGCCGCATAAGCGCGCCTTGGGCTATGTATTCCAGGAAGCGAGCCTGTTTCCTCATCTTTCGGTGCGGGCCAATCTTGAGTTCGGCCTCAAGCGCATCCCACGCGCGCAGCGGCGCGTGGAGATGGCTCACGCCACTGAGTTGCTGGGCATCGCTCATCTGCTTGAGCGCAACCCGCAACACCTCTCTGGCGGTGAGCGCCAGCGCGTCGGCATCGCCCGTGCGTTGCTCACCAGCCCCCAGTTGCTGCTGATGGATGAACCCTTGGCAGCGCTCGACAGCCAGCGCAAGAACGAAATCCTGCCTTACCTTGAACGCCTGCACGACGAACTGGATATCCCGGTGCTGTACGTCAGCCATGCCCAGGACGAAGTGGCGCGGCTGGCCGACCACTTGGTCTTGCTCAGCGAAGGCAAGGTGTTGGCCAGCGGGCCAATCGGCGAAACCCTGGCGCGGCTCGACCTGCCCCTGGCGCGGGGCGACGATGCCGGTGTGATCATCACCGGCAGCGTGATCGGCTATGACGCTCATTATCAGTTGCTCACCCTGCAACTGCCCGGTAGCCCATTGCAGATACGCGTGGCCCACACGCCGATGGCATTGGGCAAACAGTTGCGGGTAAAAATTCAGGCACGGGATGTGAGCCTCAGCCACCAGGCGCAAGAACACAGCAGCATCCTCAACCGCCTGCCGGTGACGGTCATCCAGGACGTTGCAGCGGATAACAGCGCTCATGTGCTGGTGCGCCTGGATGTCGCTGGCACACCGTTGCTGGCGCGCATCACGCGGTTCTCGCGGGACCAGTTGCAGGTGCAGCCGGGGCAGGTGTTATGGGCGCAGATCAAGGCGGTGGCGGTGCTGGCCTAAACCATTTGGCACGACCGCAGGGCGGTGCGGTCAATCAGACATACCGGCCTGATCCGTTGCCCAGGAACCTGCACCATGCCCGACTCTTCGCTGCCCGCCGATCTGCCCCGTGACCTGCATTACGTGGACGACACCCAGCCCGGAATCCGCCGCAAAAAACTGCGCGGCAAGTTCCAGTATTTCGGCCCCGATGGCGAACGCATCACCGATGCCGATGAGATCAAGCGCCTCAATGCCCTGGCGGTACCGCCCGCCTACACCGATGTGTGGATCTGCGCCGACCCGCGCGGGCACCTGCAAGCCACCGGCCGTGATGCACGGGGCCGCAAGCAGTACCGCTACCACACGCGCTGGCGGGAGGTGCGCGACAGCGACAAGTACGCGCGGCTGCAGGCGTTCGGCAATGCCTTGCCCAAGTTGCGCAAACAGCTGGAGGCCCAGATCGCCGAGCCTGGGTTCACCCGTGAAAAGGTACTGGCCACAGTGGTGATGTTGCTTGATGCCACGCTGATCCGTGTCGGCAATGTTCAGTACGCCCGCGACAACAAATCCTTCGGCCTGACCACCCTGCGCAACCGCCACGTGGACATCAAGGGCAGCGAGATAAAATTCCAGTTTCGCGGCAAGAGCGGCGTGGAGCATCAAATCAGCGTCAAGGACCGGCGCCTGGCGAATGTCGTCAAGCGCTGCATGGAGTTGCCCGGGCAGAACCTGTTCCAGTACCTGGACGAAGACGGCGAGCGCCATACCGTCAGCTCCCAGGACGTCAACGCCTACCTGCACAGCCTGACCGGTGAAGACTTCACCGCCAAGGACTACCGCACCTGGGCCGGTACGGCCATGGCGTTGGCGGTGTTGCGCGAGCTGGCATGGCAACCGGAGTCCGACGCCAAGCGGCATGTGGTGGCGATGGTCAAGGACGTCGCCCGGCAGTTGGGCAATACCCCTGCGGTGTGTCGCAAGTGCTATATCCACCCGGCGGTGCTCGAACATTTCACCCTGGGTGAGTTGTCCAAACTGCCCAAGCCACGGGTACGCAAGGGCCTCAAAGCCGAAGAAGTCGCCCTGGCGATGTTCCTTGAGCAACTGACCGCCGACTTGCCCGCGCACGCCAAGGCGGGTTAGCCTCTGCCTTCCTTCTGACTCACGGGACGATTGCCGACGTGAACCACTAAGCCTTCCAAAATGTATCTGCAACGAGCCGCCTGGCGCGCTTGTTGGCCTGTCCGACATTTTCCTGGAGGTGCTGATGACTCACGTCAACCGGCCGCCCGCATTGGTTTGCCTGCAACACCTGTGTTTCCAGTTCGCCAATGGCGAAATACTGCTGGACGACCTCAATTTGTCCATCGACCAGACGCCCACCGGGATCGTCGGGCGCAACGGGCGCGGCAAAAGTATCCTGGCCCAATTGATGGCCGGCCTGCTGCAGCCCTCCTCCGGTACGCTGAAAGCGCCAGGCGAAGTGGCCTACGTTCCCCAGAACCTGGTGGTTCGGCCAGGTGCAACGGTTGCAGATCTCACCGGCACCGCGCAGTGCCTGGCTGCCCTTGACCGCATGGCTCGAGGCACGGGCCAGGCCGGTGACCTGGAACTGATCGATGATCGCTGGGACCTTGCCGAACGCCTGCGCATGGCCCTGGATGCGGCCGGGTTGACAGCGCTCGGCGCGGCTTCCCAGGCCGATCAGCTCAGCGGTGGCCAGTTGGCCAGGGTGGCGCTGATTGGTGCATGGCTCGCGGCGCCGCAGCTACTGATCCTCGATGAGCCCAGCAACCACCTCGACAGTCTCGGGCGTACCTGGCTGCTGCAGCTACTGCGCGATTGGCGCGGTGGCCTGGTGGTAGTCAGCCATGATCGGCAGCTGCTGAACGCCATGGGCCGGATCATCGAACTGTCGCCACTCGGCGTGCAGGTGTATGGCGGCAACTACGATGCCTATGTTCAGCAACGCGACGCGCAGCAGCAGGCGGCTATCGCAACCTGGGAATACGCCCGCGAGCAACGCAGCCGCGAACGTCGACGCTTGCAAAAGGAGCACGACAGCCTGCAGCGCAACGCGGCGCGCTCACGCAAACATGCAGAGACCGCCAACGTCGACCGGTTTACCAAGTCGCGATGGAAAAGCGCAGCCACGCAAATCGTCAGCACAATGGGCAGCGCCCAGCAGCATCACAAAGCCACACTCGACGCGCAGGTGCGCCAGGCCTACGAACGGGTGGTGGACGAACCGCCGACCTTGCTGGCCTTACCCGGTTCGACGGTGGCCAAGGGTCGGCAGGTGCTTAGCCTGCAAGACGCACAGTTGCCTTGGCTGGATCCGCTGGCACCTTCAAGCTACCTGACGCTCGAGCTGGCCGGCCCCCTGCGCGTGGCGGTGCGCGGGCCAAACGGTTGCGGTAAATCCACCTTGCTCAAGCTGCTTGCCGGGATATGGCAACCCGTCAGCGGGACATGCACGGTACCGGTGCCTTGCGCGTATATCGACCAACACCTGACCCTGCTGGACGATCAACGTAGCGTTGTCGAACAGCTCAACCTGCTCGACACGCCGCTGCTCGAAGCCGAACTGCGCACGCGCCTGGCCTTGCTGCAACTGGATGCCTCGCGCGTGACCCGACGGGCCGGTCAACTGAGCGGTGGCGAGCGTTTGAAAGCGGCGATGGCGATCGCATTGTGGCGCGGGGCACCGGCACAACTGTTGCTGTTGGACGAGCCGACCAACCACCTGGACCTGGAAACGGTGATCGCTTTTGAACAGGCCTTGAAGGGTTTTACCGGCGCCGTAGTGGCGGTGTCCCACGATGAGGCGTTCCTGCAGGCGATTGAACCCAGCCATTACTTGAGCTGGTACAGCACCGGTTGGCGCCTGGAGCCTGTGTGAGGTGATTGCGCGTCCGGGCAAAGCGCCCTAGGGTGGTGGCCGGATAATCTCACTGGAAACCGGCCCTATGCTGCCTTCGCCCGCCAAGCCCTACGCCAATGCCGTGCTCGCCCATCGACAGCGCTGGCGCGGGCGTGTGGGCCTGGCGCTGGTGGCCGGTTTGTCGGTACTGGCGGGCATGACCGATGCTATTGGTTTTATGGCCAGCGGCGATTTTGTCTCGTTCATGAGCGGCAACACCACGCGCCTGGCGGTGGCGATCAGTGCCGGCGACCTCGGCCTGACCGGACGATTGCTGCTGCTTGTCGCGACCTTCATCGTTGGCAACGCCTTGGGGGTGGTGGTCAGCCGCCTCAGCAAGCGGCATGCGCTGCCTTTGTTACTGAGCATCGGCGCACTGCTCTGCGGCGCGGCGCTGCTGCCCTCGGCCGATACATTGCCGGCGCTGTTGGCGGCAATTATTGCCATGGGCATGCTCAATGCGGCCGTCGAACAAGTGAACGGCGTGCCGGTGGGGCTTACGTACGTGACGGGGGCGCTTTCGCGTTTCGGGCGTGGGCTGGGCCGCTGGCTGCTGGGCGAACGCCGCAATGGCTGGCGCATGCAGCTGATCCCCTGGGCGGGGATGTTTGTCGGCGCCGTGATCGGAGCGTTGCTGGAGCAGCGAATCGGCCTGCGCGCACTCTGGGTCAGCGGTGGCCTGGCGGGGTTATTGGGCCTGGCGACCCTGGCGATTCCCCGGCGCTGGCAGCTGGGCTACATGCCACGCTGAACGGGGGGCCTGTAAACGAGGTGCCCGCCCGACGTTTAAGCCTCGACATCCGTGTACCGGTAAAGAGCCATCACGTCGGGCGAGCGGGTGAATCATAAGCCAACGCCCGACAGCTGTCCCGCCAGGCGTTGGTGAATAATGGTTGAAGCGAGGTTTTACAGACAGGTGGCAAGTGCAGCCAGACGGCGCTTGGCCGGCATCGTGTCTTCGGCGGCGTAATACTTGACGGTGGAGCCCGCACCCGCGCCCAGCACATCCACAAAGTAATCACCGCCAGTGGTGTACACCGTGAAGCCGCCTGCTTCGGTGGCTTCCTTGAACCCGCCGGCGTCGACGCCAAACACGCTTTCGTCCTGCCAGCCGTACTGGATGCATTGGGCAACCACCAGCGTGGCTTTGTCCGACGTCATGGTCTTATAGGGGTTGCCCGTGCGCGCCTCTTTCATCTTCGAACCGGCGCAACCGGCCAGTGTCGCCAGCATCAATGCGCCTATCACCACTTTGTGCATGCCCATGCTTCCTTGGAAAAACCGTGACTCTACCACTGCGTCGCAGCTGACACGCCGATGAATTTTGTTTCACTGTGACGGCAAAACCGGGCGCTTATAGTAACCAGGCTCATTTTAAGAAGTCTTCCTTCTGCCCGCCTCCCGCGGGCTTTTTTTCGCCTGCGCTTCAGAGCCACCAGCGCAACAGGTAAAACAGCGCCATGCTCGCCAGCACGGTGATCAGCACGCTGCGTGTCCACACCATCAGCGCCACGGCACAGATCCCGGCCAGCAGGTAGGGGTTGCTCGGGCTCAGGTTGAGCTGGTGGTCTTTGATGAAAATAATCGGCCCGCAAATAGCGGTGAGCATGCCCGGCACGGCGAACCCGAGAAACTCCCGCGCCCCCCGATTGAGCCGCACCGGCAGGCGCGGTTCGATAAACAGGTAGCGATTGAAAAACACCACCAGCCCCATGCCCACAATCATCAGGTAAATCATCGCTGCCCTACTCCCAGGCGTTTGCAGGCGAACCCGGCGCTCATCCCCAGCACCCCAGAGACCACCACTGCCGATTCCCAATGCAGGTAACTGAGCCACACCGAGCACAACAGCGCCACGGCGACACACACCACGGTCGGCACGTCGCGTACCACCGGCGTGATTAGCGCGATAAAGGTCGCGGCAATCGAAAACTCCAGGCCTAGCTGGTCGAGGCCGGGAATGCTCTTGCCCAGCACAATCCCGGCCAGGGTGAACAGGTTCCAGATGATGTAGAAAGTCAGGCCGACACCCAGGGCGTACCAGCGATTGAAGGTCTGGCGGTCATAGTGATTGACCAGGGCAAAGAACTCATCGGTCAACAGGAACCCCAGGCTCATGCGCCAGCGGGCGTTGAGCGAGGACAGCGTGGGGCGCATGTGCATGCCGTAGAGCAGATGTTGGGAAGTGAGCAGCAAGGTGGTCAGCACGATGGAGATCAGGCTGGCGCCGCCTTTGACCATGCCGATCGCCACCAACTGAGCAGCGCCGGCGAACACGATGGCGGATAAGCCCTGGGCTTGCAGCGGGGTGAACTGCGCATCGATGGCCATCGAACCTGCGAGCAACCCCCAGGGGGCACAGGCCAGGGACAATGGAATGACAGCGATTGCGCCGCGCGCGAACGCGTTATAAGGAAGGGCGGTAGGCATGAACTGGGCTCATCGACAAACAGTCGACAAGCATGCCAGCGCACAAAGGCGCTTGTCTTGAACGATCTTGCTCAGGCGAGTTTTACCGACACCAGCTCTACCGAGTCGCGCGCCTGGCGCAGTTCGTCGGCGTCCTGGTTCAACCGGTGAATGGTGTTGAGCAGGCGCTGGCGCAGCACTTCATCGCCGAGCTTTTCGACGGCACGCATCAGGTCAA
The DNA here is from genome assembly GCF_003851685.1 of Pseudomonas sp. R5-89-07. Taxonomy (NCBI): domain Bacteria; kingdom Pseudomonadati; phylum Pseudomonadota; class Gammaproteobacteria; order Pseudomonadales; family Pseudomonadaceae; genus Pseudomonas; species Pseudomonas sp. R5-89-07. The sequence continues at coordinate 3,092,709 of NZ_CP027727.1, forward strand.
ACGCGGCGGTTTCGTTATTATCCGCGACGGAATCCAGGGTCTTGCGCAGGTTGCGGGTGGCTCGGGTCACGCGGCGTCTTCCTTCATCAGCAATGGGCGGGCACTTTAGGACATTCGTGTTTCAGTTTAATTTCAATCACTTGTGGTTGATCATTGGGGAGTTGATCCAGGTCAAACCAAATCAGGATTTGGCTTACAGATAGGGCACTGTGCTGTAGGGCCGCGGCTGTACTTTCACGCGCTTCAATGCCTGGCGATGCCACTGGCGTTCGGTAGGTGTGATTGATTCTGCGCAACGGCGAACTTTACGTGTACGAACTGATCCATGCCTTGGATCACAGCCAGCCTGGCTTGCAAACGACGCACTGCGTCTGCATGCAATGGGCGACAGACCACAACGGGCCAGCCCCTGCTGCTGCGCCATCGGAGCGTTAATTCATGCTTGTCGCAATTGCAATATTCATCCTCACCATCGTGCTGGTCATCTGGCAGCCCAAAGGCCTGGGCGTTGGCTGGAGCGCCACCCTGGGCGCGATTTTGGCCCTGGCATGCGGGGTGATCAGCCTGGCGGATATTCCGGTGGTGTGGCACATCATCTGGAACGCTACCGGTACCTTTGTTGCGTTGATCATCATCAGCCTGTTGCTCGATGAAGCCGGCTTCTTCGCCTGGGCCGCGTTGCATGTGGCGCGCTGGGGGCGTGGCCGAGGTCGTCGACTGTTTGCCTATATGGTGCTGCTGGGTGCGCTGGTGTCGGCCCTGTTCGCCAATGACGGTGCGGCGTTGATCCTTACCCCGATTGTGATATCGATGCTGTTGGCCCTGCGCTTTTCGCCGGCGGCAACGCTGGCATTCGTCATGGGCGCAGGCTTTATCGCCGACACGGCGAGCCTGCCCTTAGTGGTATCGAACCTGGTCAACATCGTCTCGGCGGATTACTTCAAGATCGGCTTCAACGAGTATGCGGCCGTGATGGTGCCGGTGAACCTGGTCAGCGTCGCCGCAACCCTGGCGGTACTAATGTGGTTTTTCCGTCGCGATATCCCGCACACCTACGACCCGGCCGACCTGGAAGAACCCGCCAGTGCCATCCACGACCGTGCGACCTTTCGCGCCGGCTGGTGGGTGCTGGGTATATTGCTGGTGGGCTGCTTCGCGCTGGAGCCGCTGGGCATTCCCATCAGTGCGATTTCGGCGGTATGCGCCGTGCTGTTGTTGGTGATTGCCGCCAAGGGCCACAAGATCTCCACGCGCAAAGTCCTCAAAGAGGCACCGTGGCAGATCGTGATCTTTTCCCTGGGAATGTACTTGGTGGTCTACGGCTTGCGTAATGCCGGCCTGACCGACTACCTGGCCACCTGGCTCGACACTTTCGCCGGTTATGGGGTGTGGGGCGCGGCCATGGGCACCGGGGTGCTGACGGCGCTGTTGTCCTCGGCGATGAACAACCTGCCGACGGTGTTGATCGGCGCATTGTCCATCGAGTCCAGCCATGCAGTGGGCGTGGTCAAGGACGCGATGATCTACGCCAACGTGATCGGCAGCGACCTGGGCCCGAAAATCACCCCTATCGGCAGCCTGGCCACGTTGCTGTGGTTGCATATCCTGGCACGCAAGGGCATCACCATCACTTGGGGGTATTACTTCAAGGTAGGGATTGTGCTCACCGTGCCGGTGCTGTTGATCACCCTCGCCGCCCTTGCCTTGCGCCTGAGTGTCTAGGGAACGCCATGGAAATCCCTCTGCGCACTGACGTATGCTCGCGCACTTTGTCGGAAGGACGCGAGCATGCTGACCATCTTCTTCTACGCGCTGGTTTTCGGTTTTGTATTTTGTCTCTCCCCCGGCGCGGTGCTCGCTGAGACCCTGCGCCGTGGCTTGCTCCAGGGTTTCACCCCGGCACTGCTGGTACAGGTCGGCTCGCTGGTGGGCGACGCGGTGTGGGCGGTCATCGGCCTGACTGGCATCGCGCTGTTGATCCAGCATGACGCGGTGCGCGTGCCGCTGACGGTGATCTGTGCGCTGTACCTGGCCTGGCTGGGGATGCGCAGCCTGATTGATGCCTGGCAGCTACCGCAAGCCGAGGATGCGCCTGCAAGCTCCGGAAAAAACGCCCTGGCCGTGGGCGCGGCGATCTCCCTGGCCAATCCGAAGAACATCGTTTACTGGGGCGCCTTGGGCAGCGCGTTGTCAGGCATCGTCGGCGCCACCCCGAGCCATGGGCAAACACTGATGTTTTTTGCAGGCTTCATGCTGGCATCGGTGTTGTCATGCTTTTTGACCGCCGCGCTGGTCAACTTATTGCGCAAGAACGCTTCGCCGACTTGGCAGCGCGTCAGCTATGGCGCCTGCGGCGTGGTATTGCTCTACCTGGCCATTCTCGCAGCGCAAGGTATTTGAAGTTATATGGGCAGTCACTTAACTGAATGAACTCTGAACACCGGTTAATTTAATTAACCATGCGTTGACATTCTGTAATCGCCTGAGTAAATTCCCTCTGCCCGCAACTGGGGCCTTTTTTAAACCTCACAAAAGAAGCCAATGGACACAGTATCTAGTCGCTGTCCGAGCACCGCCTCAGCGGGCGTCGGGCGCCAAACCCAGAACATGACGGGACTCGCCTTCCAGGTCCGGTAAGCTGCGCTAGAGCTTGATGCTCCACCGTAACTGCCTCGCCGGTCGCTTGTCCGGTCCCGAGGTGTGTTATGACCTTCAAAACCCTTGCTTTGCCTGATGTAACTGCACTGGCCGCAGCCCTGCGAGCCAAGCTGTGCCGCGCGCCCGCAGGATTTTCGCCTGCCCGTGCGGGCTTTGCCTCATCTTCCCTTCAAGTACGCCCGGCCCGCCCGTTGGCGCACTGGCGTGTCTGCCCTGAAAGCGGCCAGCTGGTGCAGCATTGGGATCATGCCGACCCTCAAGACCCGCAGAGACCCAAGGTTTCCAGACTGGCGCAAGCTGGCGTGATGCTCGCTCTTTATATGAGCGCTCGCGCCGCCTGACCTGACTGGAAACAGCAACTTCCTTATTGATGTTCTGGAGTTCTTTATGAACCTATCCAGTCGTAGCTCGCTGCGCGAAAGTTAATTAACTCACCGCTAGCGGGCACTGAAAAGTTACACAGACTTCTATTTGAACCGATCGCGAAGTTCGCGGCTCGGCATGCTTTCGCTCGCCTGTCTTCAGGTAAGTATCGGGTATGTTTTGTCGAGAGTTGGCGACAGGAGTACAGACAATGAGCGCCGTAAAAAACACGCCACTGAACACGAAAAAAACCACCGACGACGGCACCAAACTGTCGATGCGCGCCGCCCGCGAAGCCCAGAACGGCCTGTCGGCCACCTTGGCCAACGTACGCGCCACCCGGGATGGCCTGACCGAACTGGACGCCTCGGCGCGCCTGCAACGGGAAGGCTACAACGAAGTGGCGCATGACAAGCCGCCTCACGCCATCGTGCAGTTCCTGCAGGCACTGAACAATCCCTTCATCTATGTCCTGCTGACGCTCGCTGGCATCAGCTTCATCACCGACTGCTGGCTGCCCATGCAGGACGGCGAAGAGGCCGACCCCACCAAGGTCATCATTATCATGACCATGGTACTGCTCAGCAGCCTGCTGCGTTTCTGGCAGGAACACCGCTCGGCCAAATCCGCCGAGGCGCTTAAAGCCATGGTGCGCACCACCACCACCGTGCTGCGCCGCGAGCAGGTTGGCGCCGAGCCGGCCCTGCGCGAAGTGCCGATGCGCGACCTGGTGACCGGTGACATCGTGCAGCTGTCGGCCGGCGATATGATTCCCGCCGACATCCGCCTGATCGAATCGCGCGATCTGTTTATCAGCCAGGCGGTGCTGACCGGCGAAGCCCTGCCGGTGGAGAAATACGACACCTTGGGCGATGTCACGCAAAAGTCCGCATCGCCCCTGCCTGCAGGCCAGGGCAACCTGCTGGACCTGCCCAACATCTGCTTCATGGGCACCAACGTGGTCAGTGGCCGGGCGACCGCCGTGGTGGTCGCCACCGGGCCGCGCACTTACTTCGGCTCGCTGGCCAAGGCGATTGTCGGCTCACGGGTGCAAACCGCGTTCGACCGCGGCGTGAACAGCGTCAGCTGGCTGCTGATCCGCTTCATGCTGGTGATGGTGCCGATCGTGTTCTTCCTCAATGGCTTCTCCAAAGGTGACTGGGGCGATGCCTTCCTGTTCGCCCTTGCGGTCGCCGTTGGCCTGACCCCGGAAATGCTGCCGATGATCGTCAGCGCCAACCTGGCCAAGGGCGCCACGGCCATGGCCAAGCGCAAAGTGGTGGTCAAGCGCCTCAATGCGATCCAGAACTTCGGCTCCATGGACGTGCTGTGCACCGACAAGACCGGCACCTTGACCCAGGACAAGATCATCCTCGAACACCACGTCAACGCCTGCGGCCAGCGTGATGATGCGGTGTTGTCCCTGGCCTGGCTCAACAGCTTCCACCAGAGCGGCATGAAGAACCTGATGGACCAGGCCGTGGTGCAGTTCGCCGAGCGCAACCCCAAGTTCCAGGTGCCGTTTGCCTACAGCAAGGTCGATGAGTTGCCGTTCGATTTCGTGCGTCGGCGCCTGTCGATCATGGTCAAGGACGCCGCCGGCGATCATTTGCTGGTGTGCAAGGGCGCCGTGGAAGAGATGCTGGGCATTTGCACCCACACCATGGAAGACGGCGCCGCCGTGCCTCTGGATGAGCGCCGCCGCGAGCAGTTGCTGGCGATCGCCAATGACTACAACGAGGACGGTTTCCGCGTACTGGTAGTAGCCACTCGCACCATCCCTAAAGCGCTGGCACGTGAGCAGTACACCACCGCCGACGAACGTAACCTGGTGATCCATGGCTTCCTGACCTTCCTCGATCCACCAAAGGAAACCGCCGGCCCGGCGATTGCCGCGCTGCAGGAAATCGGTGTGGCGGTCAAAGTGCTCACCGGCGACAACGCGGTGGTCACCAGCAAGATCTGCCGCCAGGTGGGCCTCGAGCCAGGCCAGCCGCTGCTGGGGGTGGAAATCGAAGCGATGGACGACGCCACCCTGCTGCGTCGGGTGGAGGAGCGCACGGTGTTCGCCAAGCTGACGCCGCTGCAGAAATCGCGGGTGCTCAAGGCGCTGCAGGCCAACGGCCATACCGTCGGCTTTCTTGGCGACGGGATCAACGATGCGCCTGCGCTGCGCGATGCCGACGTGGGTATTTCGGTGGACAGCGGCACAGACATCGCCAAGGAGTCGGCCGACATCATCCTGCTGGAAAAGAGCCTGATGGTGCTGGAGGAAGGCGTGCTCAAAGGCCGCGAAACCTTCGGCAATATCATGAAGTACCTGAACATGACCGCCAGCTCCAACTTCGGCAACGTGTTCTCGGTGCTGGTGGCCAGTGCGTTCATTCCGTTCATGCCGATGCTGGCGATTCACCTGTTGCTGCAAAACCTGATGTACGACATCTCCCAACTGGCGCTGCCGTGGGACAAGATGGACAAGGAATACCTGGCCAAACCGCGCAAGTGGGATGCGAAAAACATCGGTCGCTTCATGATCTGGATCGGGCCGACCTCGTCGATCTTCGACATCACCACCTTTGCCCTGATGTGGTACGTGTTCTCGGCCAACAGCGTGGAAATGCAGACCCTGTTCCAGTCCGGCTGGTTTATCGAGGGCCTGCTTTCGCAAACCCTGGTGGTGCATATGTTGCGCACCCGCAAGATCCCGTTCTTCCAGAGCACGGCCGCGTGGCCGGTGTTGATGATGACCTGCATCGTCATTGCCCTGGGCATCTACGTGCCGTTCTCGCCGCTGGGCACCCTGGTGGGCCTGCAGCCGCTGCCGCTGGCGTACTTCCCATGGTTGGTGGGCACGCTCCTGGCCTACTGCTGCGTCGCCCAACTGATGAAGACGATCTACATCCGCCGCTTCAAGCAGTGGTACTGATCACCCTCCGTTCAAACGGTGGAGGCCGCCCGGCCTTCACCGCGCAACACAAGGATCTACTCATGCGCGTGCTGATCTGTGCAGGTCGTCATTACGCCGACACAAAAAAGTCCCGCCAAGTGCTGGACGCTTACCACCGCCTGCGCCCTGTGCAGGTGCTGATCCACGGCGGCAACCAGTTCCTGGGCAGCGACATCGAGGAATGGGCCCGCGAAATCGGGATCGACGTGGTGCGGTATCCGCCGAACTGGCAGCGCCACGGCAAGCAGGCGGAGCGCCAGCGCAACCACTTCATGCTGGCCGACAGCCGCCCCGACGTGATCATCGCCCTGCCGGGCGGTGACGACACTTCGGAACTGGTCTGTCAGGCCAAAGCCACCGGCATTTCGGTGCTGACCGTAGAAAGCTGAATTCAAGCGAGGTGCATCATGCACAAGCAACGCAACCCAAAGCAGGCGAACGGGTTCGCCAACTATCGCGCGCGTCATTCGCGCAACGTGCGCCCTACCCTGCTGCTATTGCCGCCGGCCAAGCGCCGAGCCTTACGCCGTAACCTGATGTTTATCGGGGTGAGCCTGGGCGTTGTCCTGGCGCTCGCGTTCTTTGCTAAAGCGCATGCAGCAGGCGGCGCTTATGTAGTCGACGATGGTGCCATCAACGCTCCTGGAGAATGCAATGTCGACGCCTGGTACACCGCCAACCGGCACGATGGCGGCACACATAACGAGATGCTGTCACCCGCATGTACGTTTGACGGCTTGCCATCCGTGCAGTGGGGGACGGCGTTGTCGCGCGCGACTGCCGACGGAAAAGGCGAGACTCAAGTCAGCCCGCAACTGAAGGTGCAGGTGCTGTCACGGCAAGACCTCGGGCTGGAACTGGCAATTGCCGCCGGGGCGCACTTTGCCCTGGATAGGCAGCACGCATTCGATGGCGCTGACTTCAACATTCCGTTGACGTGGCAAGCCCTGGACGCTTTGCGCGTGAACCTGAATGCGGGCTGGAATCATGCCTACAACAATGGCGACCAGAAGCACCTACTGACGTGGGGCACGGGGGTTGAATATCAGATGGCAGAGGTACTTACGCTGATCGCCGAGCGCTATGGCCAGGAAGGCGGCGATCAGGCATGGCAGGCCGGGCCGCGGTTCCACGTCGGCAAGCTTGTCGACGTGGACCTGGTGGTCGGGCGTAGCCTGATCGGTGAGCGTGACCAGTGGCTGACCACAGGCGCGACGCTGAGGTTCTAGGCTTTGGTCTGCTGCTCCAGGTGCAGTTGCAACTGCGGATCGATTTGCAACTGGGCGGCTAGATCGTCGAGGTAATTGCGCTCCGCATCCTGCTGATCATCCACCAGCATGACACTGGCCAGATACACCTCGGCCGCCACTGCCGGGTCGTTGGCAAACTCGGCGAAATCCGCAGCATCCAATGGCTTGGCGACCTCAGCGTCAAGCCACTGCTGCAGTTGCGGGTCGTCAGTGTGCTTGCCCAGTTCATTGGAAATCAGCTGCTGCTCTTTCTCATCGATCCGGCCATCGGCCTTCGCGGCAGCGATCAGTGCACGCAGCACCGCATGGCTGTGTGCTTCGATTTGCGCGCCTGAAAGCTGGTCGGCCGTCTGGAAGGCTTGCTGCGGCTGGCTCGCCTGCTGGCTCTGCCAGGCCTGGTACGCCTTGAAGGCCATCATCCCGAGAGACGCCAACGCGGCGTAGTTCATACCGCCTGCACGCCCTTGCGCCGGGCGCGTCGCCGCGCCACCGCCCAACATGCCGCCAAGCCCACCCAATAAATCCCCCAGACCGCCGCCGCCAGCAGCGGTACCGCCACTGGTACCTTTGAGCAGCCCGCCAAGCAGCCCGCCCAGGCCGCCGCCCGAAGAAGCGCCGCCCTGGCCTGCGCCGCGCAACAGTTGTTCCAGTAGATCGCTGGTATTCATTGGTGTCGCCCTCCTGGGCGCGTAGTGGCGTTAATCAACCTTAGTCCGCCCTTGATGGAACACCATGACCGCCGGGCGGGCAAGCTTTATGATGGCGCCACCTTGCCACTGAAAGGAAATTACAGTGAACCGCATCGAGCACATTGCGTTGATGGCCAACTACAACCAATGGATGAATCGCAAGGTCTACGAAGCCGCCGGCAAGCTGACCGACGTGGCGCTGGCCGTCGACCGACAGGCGTTTTTCGGCTCTATCCTCGGCACCCTGAATCACCTGATGCTGGGCGACACGGTGTGGCTAAAACGCTTCGCCGAGCACCCGGCAGGTTTTACCGCGTTGCTACCCTTGAGCACCATCGCCACACCTGCGGATCTGGGGCAGCTGGCGTTCGCCGACATTCGCGAACTCTCGGCCCATCGCGCCTGGCTGGATCAACTGATCCTCAATTGGGCCGGCAATCTGCAGGAAACCGATCTGGACCAGCCCTTGCGCTATCACAACATGCGCGGTGCAGCCCAAGAGAAACCATTCTTCGCCCTGCTGCTGCATTTTTTCAATCACCAGACCCACCATCGCGGCCAGGTGACCACGCTGTTGAGTCAGGCCGGTGTGGACGTGGGCGATACCGACTTGCTCGCGTTGATTGACTGAACGCGGCATCAGTTTGCAATTGACGCAAAAAAGTGTGGAAGGACGCTTGCGCCCTCCCACGTTCACTTTACTCAATCGTCGTTGGACACCGGCCTGGCGCGTACCTTATGCGTCGGCAGCGTGGCGGCATAGGCCAGCGCCTGCTCGCGGGAATTGAACGACGCCAACCGGTCCTTATGGGTACACACCCGCCACGGACCGTAGTTGACCTGCACGACCTCGTACCCATTCAGGTGCAGTTTTTTCAGCAGTGGAGCGCTCATAGTCACCTCCGTTTCCTGAGATTTCCAAGCGTTACACGCCCCACCTTACACCCGCTGTCAGCGCAGTGACGACCGTGCGTCGTAGCGATTCATCACTTCACCTTGCTGCTCAACGTGTCCACATTGCGCTTCAAATCATCCAGGCTGCGCTTGAGCCCCTCGATCTCGCCTTTTTGCCGATCTATGGTGGTTTTCTGCTCCTCCAATGCGCGCTTGAGGCTGGCAACCTGACTGTCATTGCTGCTGGTGCTGGAGCCATCCTTGCGTTTGAATTCCTCGAAAGCGCGGTCTTGGCCTTCTACTTTGCTCTTGAGGCTCTGCAATTCGCTGAGGCCAACCTTCTGGGCCTCCTGCAACGCCTCGATATCCCTGACTTTAATACTCGACGGTCTCAACACATATCTATCGTCCCCATCCGCCGAGGCACCGGTCAACGCGTCCCCCCTCGACGCCTCGAACTCCCCCCACTTCACCGCAACCCCCGCCTGCGCCGGAGCGATTATCGCAGCGCCCAACAGCCCCACCATGCCTGCAGCTATCATCCAAGACTGCATACGGACCTTGCGCATCAACTGACTCCTTAGCGAACTGCCGAGATGGCATATCGCCATGACTGTCATTTGGAGGACTTGTTCCTGGGCTGGGCCTATATCGTTTGAACAGACGAGAAGGCCGCGTAGACCACTGATCTGACAGGTTTTTTCAGATGAATCTTTGTGCAGGAAAGCGTGTATCGAGGTTGCGCCGAAGCGCCTTGATCTATATATTCGCACCCCTGCTGCACCGCGCTACCGCCCGAATGGCGAAACTGGTAGACGCATGGGACTTAAAATCCCCCGCTCGTAAGGGCGTCCCGGTTCGATTCCGGGTTCGGGCACCACAGATATCAAGGGCTTGCCAGGGAAACCTGAGCAGGCCCTTATCTTTTCTGTTCCGCAATTTCACAAGCTGTTCCGCAATTCCCCCTCTCCGGCGTCCTGCTGACCGAATTACCACTACCAAAAATCAAGCGAACTACGCGCGCATCCTAAGGCTCTATCAGGAGAAACCTGGGCATTTCCAGGCCAAACCGCATGGAGCTGAATATGTCTGACGATCTGAACAACCGCGGCCCTCAAGACCGTGCTCGAGTGAACACTTCAGAAGCCTGGGAAGTGAAGCATTGGACGAAGGAATTCGGCGTAACTGAACAGCAGCTCAAAGACGCGGTGAAAGCTGTCGGCCCCATGGTCGACGACGTTCGTAAAAAACTCGGTAAGTGAAACGTGGTATCGCCCTGCGCTGCTGCAGGGCGATTAACCCAACCCCTTCCTGGCGTTCTGCCGACCTCAAAAAATCCTTTTAAGCTGCTACGCTGTCCTCTTCAAGGAGGAACAACGATGCCGAACACAGATTTACTCCCTTCCCTGCTTTCCAAACTCTACGAGAACCAACTCGCCCTCGAAGCCGCCATTTTAGAACTGTCGAATTGGGTGGGTCAGCACGGTTCTGCCGAGGTGGCTGATAACGTCCGCGGCGCGCTTTTCACCATCGGCCACAACGAAGAATTCATAAAAATGACCCTGGCAGTTTTGCAGACCCCGGAATGAGCTCTATTTGCAGGCAACGGTCCATAACTGGTCCAGCTTGGTGGTATAGCTTTGACTCATCATCTCCCTGCGCATACCCCAGTCGGGGTTAGTGGGCACGCTGGCAGATCGAAGCGTGCCCCTTCCCCACCGACCGTTGATCTGGTCCAGCACCGTCATAACCCGAGTTGACTCGGCCGGCTGTGAAACTGCGAAAAGATCGTCGGTGTATTCGCCTGGCTGGCACAGGTTGAGCAGCATCACCTCGGCTTTGCTGTAATTGAACCCCGGTCGGAAGATCCTATCGAGCGAATCAACCGCCGCCTTGGTGAGCAAGCGCACGTCGTCAGTGGGATACGGCATATCGACCACAACGCCGTTGGCATACTTCGCCTCCTCCGGGTTGAACATCCCGGTGCGGATGCAAACGCGGACCTTCTTACACAGCGAGTTTTGCGCGCGGAGCTTTTCGGAGGCCCGCATCATGTAGGTGGCCACCGCTTCCTTGATCGGGGGCAACTCGGTAAGGCGCTTGCCGAACATCCGGCTACAGCAGATTTCTTGCTTCGGCGGGTCTGGCTCATCCAGCTCCAGGCACGACGTGCCGGCCAGCTCCCGCGCAGTTTTCTCGATCACCACGCTGAATTTCTTGCGCAGCGTCCAGGGATCGGCCTTGGCCAAGTCCATCGCGGACTTGATGCCCATGGCGTCGAGGTGAAGTTTCATCTTCCGGCCCACGCCCCACACTTCTGCGACGTCGGTATTGCGCAACACCCAATCGCGCTTGACCGGATGGGTGATATTCACCACACCGCCGGTTTGAGCCTGGAGTCGCTTTGCTGTGTGGTTGGCCAGCTTTGCCAGGGTCTTGGTGTTCGCGATGCCGACCCCAACGGGAATACCGGTGCCGCGCAATACCTGTGCCCTGATCTGGCGCCCAAGGGCATCCAGCCCTGGTATTCCCGTGAGGTCGGCGAAGGCTTCATCAATGCTGTAAATCTCGACGGCAGGCACCATCGATTCAATCAGCGTCATCACCCGTTCGCTCATGTCGCCATAAAGTGCATAGTTCGATGAGAAGGGAACGATGCCGTGCTGCTTGAGCTTGTGCTTGATCTGGAAATACGGCTCGCCCATCTTGATAAAGGGCTTGGCGTCATAACTCCGGGCAATCACGCACCCGTCGTTATTGCTCAGCACCACAATGGGCGTTTTGGCTAAGTCGGGACGAAACACCCGTTCACAGCTCGCGTAAAAGCTGTTGCAGTCGATCAGCGCGAAAACAGGCGTATTAGACATGACTCCGCACCGTGCTGGTGATCACGCCCCAAATCGACAGTTCGTCGCCTTCCAAGACGTACCGCGCTGGGTATTTCGGGTTTTCTGAAAGCAGGATCACCTCGCTCCCACGCTTGCAGAGGCGCTTGCACATGGGATCGTTATTGAGCAAAGCGACCACTATATGACCGTGAGCCGGCTCAATAGAACGGTCCACGACAGCCAGGTCGCCCTCGAAGATGCCGGCGCCTTGCATGCTTTCGCCGGTGATAGCGATCAGGTAGACGTGCGGCGCCCTGATATTTAGGACCTCATCCAATGAGATGTGCTGCTCGATATGGTCGGCTGCAGGTGATGGAAACCCAGCAGGAACCCGAAACGAGCAAAAAGGCAGCTTCGTGCCGCCTTCGGATATAGGACCTAAAATGGTAAAGCTCATGATGCAGCCTTCTACGTGCACTGTACGAATGTACAGTTAACTTTGCAGGCGACTCGCGGTCAATTTGTCTGTAGGGGATTTCGACAGACGGAGAGGTTGCCATGTGTGGAAGGCTTTCGCAGTACAGCAGGATCCACGCCCTGCTCGTGGATGAACTGGCTGAGACCGGCGCATGTACATAGGCTGCGGGGGAATGTCGCGGGGCTCGCCCGGGAGGAATGAGCTGTCGTTGCGGGCCCGCGCGACCACTTGCCCAGAGGGGGAGAAAGCGGTTGCTGCTGGATGCGAACATTTATAAGCAGCCGCTAACCTAGCTCGTCAGCGTAAGCCGCGACCGCTTCGTTTACACGACGGCACCACTCGCGGTATTTGATCAGACCTCGGAGCTTAAGATAATCGGCCACCAAGAGGCGAAACTCGTATCGGTCTCTAGGCGTCGCCGAAAAAAAAGAAGGTCTATGGGATTCCCCACCTCTAGCCTCTCGGGCCTTGGAATACTGAACATCGGCCCTCATGACCAATCCTCTTTGCTAGTGTCTACTTTATAGAAACTGCCCAAGCTCGCCTGTTCACGGGCACCGACGAGTGGAGATTTGTATGTGTGGACGACTTTCTCAGTACAGCGGCATTCACGACTTCGTTGCAGCCCTGAGCATGCCCAACGTCCTGGTGAACTCCGTGGGCGATCAACCGATTGAGCGGTACAACGTGGCACCCACTACCGCGGTTGGGTTGCTGCACCTGCAGGGTGATCTCTTGAACGCCGATCCGGTGCGCTGGGGATGGCGGCCGCACTGGGCGAAAGACCGGGCAGCTCCAATCAATGCCCGCGTCGAGAAGGTCGCCCACGGCCCGTTCTTCCGGGCCATCTGGCCGCACCGCGCCATCACGCCGATAGACAATTGGTTTGAGTGGGTGGATGAAGGTGGGCACAAGAAGCAGCCCTACCTGATCCGCCGGCGGGACCGTGCGCCGATATTCTGTGCGGCCATTGGTCAACTGCCGGACGCCGACGAGGGCCCGGGCGAGCACGACGGCTTTGTGATCATCACCGCCGACAGCGCCGGCGGAATGGTGGATGTACACGACCGGCGGCCCGTGGTACTGGCGCCTGAGCTGGCTCGGGAATGGCTCGATCCGGCTACACCCAAGGAGCGCGCCGAGCAGATGGCGCTGCACCAGGGAGAGCCATCCGAGGTGTTCGAATGGTTCAAGGTCGACAAGGCCGTGGGCAACGTGCGGAACCAGGGTCTGGATTTAATTCAGCCCATCAGCGAGCCACGGCCCTGACGTACGCCTGACAGGCACGCAAGGCGATTATGGCGTTATCGCCGTCGTCGGTGATGCGGATAATTCTTTGAGCATGCGCTGGGTCAAGCTGGGCTCGACGGGCTGCATGAACCAAGCCGACGGCGCCGGCGGAGGCAGGCACGTTGCAGCCACTGGCTGGATCTTCGGCAAGGAGGACTGACAACCGGACATCAGCAGTGGTAAGGCGATCGCGCAGAGCAGCTTGGTTGCGTTGGGCATCGGATAGTTCCTTGATGTGTTGTTGGTCCTGGGTGGCGAGCTGCTGCTCGGTGGCCAAGCGCTTGTTCTGCTCGGCCCTCTGCTGCCGCCACGCCTCGTTGGTGATGGCGTCGAGCTGATCCTGGTGCGCGGCACTCTGCGCCGATAGCTGCTCAGACAGTTTCTTGCCCATGCGCCAGTCCTGCACCTGCCACGTCACGCCGGCGGCACCGGCCATCAGCAGCAGGATCAGCGCCACCAGGCCGGCCAACTTCTGAACCGGCGTCATGCCAGAACCTTCAGCGCTTTGTCGTACAGCGCCTGGCGGTCGGCCTGGCCGGTGAGGCCGCCGTTAATGCGCCGAGTGATCTTCACGAATTGCCCTTGGTCCGCCAGCGTGTTCAGGCCCTTGGTCGACCAAAACCAGGCAGCAGACATGGCGGCGTGCTGGGGCAACTCAAGCAATTCAGGCTTGTTGATCAGGTCCAGGCCCAGCGCCTCGCCGCACGCTGCGTAATTGGCCCGGCCAGTAATCTGGATCAAGCCGCGGCCACGGTACTTCGAGCCGTCACCCTTCACGGTGTTACCTAGATCGGCCCGGCCTTCGTACGTGAGCTGCTGCGCCGTTGGCCCCCAGATCTCGCGAACCCAGCGCAACTGGCCGGACTCGTGCCCGACCTGGGCAATGAAAGCCGCCACGCGCGCGGTGCCCACGATGCCGTAGCGACTCATGGCCGTGTTCAGGGCAGGAACAAAAACGCCGGCATTGCGGCCGGCGTTCGGGAGGATCTGCAGCAACTGCTGCTCAGTGATTGGCATGGCTTTCTCCAGGCAATAAAAAACCCGCTCGACGGCGGGTATTGGTCAGGCTGTGCAGGTTACGCTGGGGCGACAGGCCACTCGATGACGTCCGGGTATTGCTGCTGATCCTGAACTCGGTTCAGGGCAACGCGATATTTTTTCCAGGCTTTGAGCAGCAGCACCTCCGCCTCCGTAGCTTCGTCCACATCTACGGCATCCTGAAGCGGCGCAACAGCGTAATCCGCGATTGCTCGAAGCCTCTGGACCTCAGCACGGGCGTAATCAAGCGGGCTACTGATGATCGGAGGTGTCGGCGGAATCTCTTCATGGGGCAGATCCGGAACCAGGACGTGAAGCGTGATCATTGTCTTGAGGTCGCAGGGTTCACCTCCCATCGTTACCGTTACGGTTAGAAGACCCTCGGTAAAATCGATACCGACCTGCGCGGAATGTTCAGAAGGATGCAATGAGTATCCCCACCCTTGATCAGTAGGTGGGAATGGCACCATGCCCTGGGTGCCCGTGATGCAGTAAACCCCCACGCCAGATCGGTAGCTGTCAACCTCATCGCTTCCAAGTGAGGTGATATCAAACATAGCGCCAGTCGCGCCCACAATATTGATTGCCGCTCTTGCCATGATCAGATCGCCTTGAGTGTGCCGTCTTGCGCACGAGTGGTGTTTTGGTTCGTATAAACAACGTTCCATGGGCCGGGAACGCCGTTGCTGTTGAACTGGCGATATCCCATTGTCGGGCTGGTCGCGCTGTTTGCGGCGATAACTATTTCGTTGAACAGAAGTCCACCCGTGTTCATGGTGATGCGTGACCCGCCAGAACCTGTCGATGGGGTCTGATCGGCGCCGCCGCCAGAGGTGACGCTGAACCCGACCGTGGATGGAGACGCTGAAACAGGTGCGGATACTGCGCCAAGGCCGTATGCACCTACAGGCATGACGTTGCCGGCGGCTGTCCCAACTGTGGCGGTTGCTGCTGATCCGAGACCAAGCCCAGCACGTGCATCCGCTTGCGTTGTGCCGCCGGTACCGCCCTTGTTCAGTGGCAAGATATCGTAATTGCCGGTAGTGCCCAGCGCCGCAAGCTTAGTACCGAACTGGTTGACCAGCGAGTTAAAGCCATCTGACAACAATTTGTCGTAGCCTTGCACTGGGGTTATTGCATAGGCAGCAGGGGAGTTTGTCGGGCCTCTATAGTTGGGGATAATGGAAAGCGCGGTATTACTTGCGATATTAGATACCTCGTACCATCCACCATCTGGCCCAAGGAACGCATCGCCTACCCGACAATTTGCAACAAACTCTGTACTGATCCCAAT
The DNA here is from genome assembly GCF_003851685.1 of Pseudomonas sp. R5-89-07. Classification (NCBI taxonomy): domain Bacteria; kingdom Pseudomonadati; phylum Pseudomonadota; class Gammaproteobacteria; order Pseudomonadales; family Pseudomonadaceae; genus Pseudomonas; species Pseudomonas sp. R5-89-07. The sequence goes on from NZ_CP027727.1 coordinate 3,108,438, forward strand.
TACCACACTTGAGTTCAGCGTAACAGTTACTGCCCCGGTTCTATACCACGACATATCAATCTCCTAACAAAGGCTCAGCGTAATTTACTGAATGGTTTTTCCAACCATTACTGTTAAACCAGTAGCTACTGTATTACCGGCATTAGTTATGAGGCCTATCCTGATAAGCCTCGCTGGGTAGTCCCACATGGCAGCGATCTGCCTTGTGCCTATGCCAGACGTGCCCGAGACCGCCGACATAACAAAGTTATTGATCATAAAGTATTCGTCCTCCTCCATATTGAAAGGTGCGCTGAAATAACTTATTGATTGCCCCTGTCCGTCCTGACCGCTACCCGTGTACGTCCAGCTGTTACTTGACCTAACAAAAATAGCAGGAGGTGACGCGGAATCGAAAATGGGAGTGCCGGCAGAATTCCAAAATCGAGCGCCATATGACGCAAGTGGCTGCGTCACAAAGTTGGCGACAAACCATCGGCCGTTGGGTTGAATGGTGTACAGGTTAAACTGGCGCACCCTGAAGCCAGTCCAATTACCGGGAACGCCCAAAATTTCAAGGTTGCTCATCCCTATAATGCCATTGGCGCTATTAGGCCTTATAAATACAAGCGGCTGCTCTTGCGTCGTTATTGCGGCTGGAAACAAAGTTAGCGATGACGCACCGCTTGATTCATTAGCAACATACGTACCTTTGTACAGCGTGGACATCCGCGAGAACTCAGAATCAACCACAACCCTATTATCATCGCCAGCAGTAAGAAGAAAGCCATAGGAATCAGCCATTACTTAAACCTCACAACTGTAATTCGCTGCTGGAAATTAGTGAGGGCTGAGTTCCCGTAGGGGTCGCCACGTATTGGCCTCCAAACTCTGACGACGCCGCTTAGAATTTCAGGCTCAACTTGGGCATTATTAATTGTGCCTACTGCACCAATTGGTGTTGGGAATGCGGCCGCATTCTGAGGCGTTATGCCTGCCACAGCTATATCCATATACTTTGCCGTTCCCCACGTTGAAGGCGATATAACGGCTGTATAAACCACGCGCATCGTGAAAGACGTTTCATCCAGCTGCAGCCTGCCGGATGCGTCCCATACTCGCATCCCAGAACTCATTCGGTCAGGTCTCCTATTTGCACGCGCTTAACACCAGCTACATCCCAGAACCGCAACGACCGATTTGTCATCATCGATCTGCCCTGCCCCGGCACCACGCCGTTGATTTCAAAGGTTCCGTCGAAGAACAACTTCCAACCGGAAGTGCCCGCCACGTAATTGTTCGACTGGATGTAGTTGCCAATTTTTGCGTTAGTAATCGTCCCGTCCTGGATAAATGCAGAACTTATGAAGGTCTGCCCACCCGACACGGCGAACGGCGACACCGGCGAACCATTGGCGAGGTTCAGCAACATGAACGTGTCAGCCCTGACCACGAATTGCGACGACACACCGGATGGGTCGACCTGTAGGCCAAGACCAAACGAAGCGGCGTACTTCTGCCCACCAGAGGTGGTTTCCATCTTCACCGACCACAAGGTCTGCAATTTCCCGTTGGTGTTGGCCAGCGCTGAAGACGTCTCCTGAATGGCGGAGGTGTTCTGCCCGACAGTTGCTTCCAGCTTTGTCGTTTTCGTTGCCTCAGCCTCGATCGCCGTCGCCCTGACCTTGCTTTCCTGCACGATCGCCGCAGTGCTGGACCAGCCCTTCAGTGCATCTGCCTTCGCCCCACTACCACTGTCCTCGCGAGCAGAAGCCCGCAATGCATTGGTGGTGCTGGCTTGGGCGGTAACCAAGCCGTCCAGCTCGGTAATGTCGGTGGTGTTGGTGTTGACCTGCTGGGCCAGTCCGCTGACTGTCTCCACCGATTGACCCACGTCCAGCCAGTAAGTGGTGTTGGGCGGCGGGTTGTTGACAGGAACCTGCACCTTCGCCTGGTAGATGCGATCCGCCTCCACCACCATCTGCCCTTTTAGGTAGACCTGAGTGGGAACGTAGCCACCCAGGGCATCCAGTTCGTCGATCTGGTCCTGCAGGCCATCCAGTTCGGTGATGAGGTCCTGACCGAGTTGAGTTTTGCTGATCTTACCGGCCAGCATGTTGAGAATCGGCCCGGCGTCCGAACTTGCCTGGCCCATCACCCCATTGACCACCGGATAGAAAGGACCGATGTTGCCGGTACGGTCGACCAGGCGCGCCCAGAAGAACAGCGTGGCGCCCGCCAGCAGTTGCTGCATACGGTAATCGGCCTGCGGATATGCCAGGTCGGCCAGCTTCGTTGCCGCCGGCAAGCTGTTCGCCGGGCCATACCACAGCTCAGTGCGCTGGGTGTCCTCGGCACCAGCAGGGAAGCCCCATTTGATGCCGATGCCGAACAGTTCGCTGGTGGTGGTCAGGAACGACACCGCAGGTGGCAAGCCAACCTTCCCTTCCAGGTTGGTCAGCATGGAGTTTTTCCACACCGACGAGATTTCGAAGGCGCTGACTGCTCGCACTCGGGCCAGGTATGCACCCAAGTAGATGCCAGTGACATCCACGCTCGTCGAGCCCGTGCGCTGCACCTTGATCCAGTTCCCGTTGTCCTTGCGCCACTCCGCTTCATACGCAACAGCGCCAGTGACAGCGGGCCACGAGATGTTCATGGTGCTGATGGCAATGCCCTGGTTGATGGCATAGCTCGACGTGAGCGTGACGCTGGCCGGCGCGGGTACTACGGTGATAGGGATAACGCTAATCGGGCGCTCTTCCAGGCGCGCGCCGGTGTCGATGTGCGCAAACTTGCTCGGGTCGTACTGAACAGCTGATATTTCAAACACGCCAGGCTCTGGCCGGGCCACGCTCACCACGCGGTACAGCGGGATGGCCAGGTCGTCAGCATCCAGCGCCCACACCAGCTCAGGTTCAGGCGTAACCGAATAGGCCACAGTGACGGTGACCTGCCGGCCGCTGACCAGTTGCACGGTGCGCCCCTCGCACTTGCCGTCTGGCAGGTTGAGGATCAGTCGGTCGCCTGGTTTTGCCTGGGTGTCGCGGTCCAGAGTGATGACCTTACCGTTCACCGCCGAGATGCGCCCACCCACAGGTCGGCCGGCCAGCAGTTCATCAGCGATCGGGATCACATACCCAGGCAGCGGGATACGCCCGTCCAGGCCGACCTTGAAAGTAACCGCCCGGTCCTTGGAGTTGGTCAGTAGCGCCCACTTACCGCGGCGCTGAGCCTCGGATTCGCGGGTGCAACCGATGGCGCTGATCTCCAGCGGGTTATCGCCGTAGCGCCGCTGAAGTTTCTGGTCGGTCACCGCCGTGACGTCGGTGTCATAGTTGTTCAGCGGGTTGTCGTAGCTGACCAGGGCGCGGGTATAGCGGGTGCGCTCTGAAGCGCTTGAGTAAGTGAACTTCCCGTCGATCACGTTCGCGCGGGTGTAGGCGAAGTCAAAATCGGTTGCGCGCGGCATATCCGAAAGGGTGAAGACCTGGCCCTGGGCCCAGTAGGTCATGCCCCGGTAGATCGCCGAGATATCGCGCAGCAGCGACCAGGCATCAGCCTTGCTCTGCAGGTTCAAATTGCAGATGAAGCGCGGCTCCTGGCCGCCCTTCCCGTCCGGTACCAGTTGGTCGCAGTACTGCGATATCCGATACAGCTCCCACTTGTCGACCATCCAAGGCTTGATGCGGCGGCCAAGGCCGAAGCGGTCAGCGGTAGTAATGTCGTAGGTCATCCAGACCGCGTTGTCGGTCCAGGCCTGCTTGAAGGTGCCGTCCCACACTCCGCTGTACGAGCGCGCCACGGGGTCGTAATTGCTCGGTACCTGCACCTTCTTCAGCTTGGTCTCGACTGTTACGGCCGGAATGCTGCGGAACTGCTCGGCGGAGAACTCGATATAAAGCAGCGCGGTGTTCGGGTAGCGGATCTTCGCGTCGATCACCTCGGTAAAGCCGGCGATCTGCATGGTGTCCGAGATTTTGTTGTTGTTTTGGTTGATCGTCAGTCGTGTGATTCGCATCAGCCAGCCTGTGGTGGCTTTGGGTAGGTCGATTCGGCGAGTGCGCTCGTACACAGTCGTAGTCTTGCCATCCACAGCCTCAGACAGCACCTGCTGATAGGAGCCGCCGTCAGTAGCCACCTCGACTTTATATTCGATCCGGTAACCATTTATGTTGTTGGCCGCATCGACCGCCTGCAGTGCCGGCCAGGCAAAGCGAACACGCACGGCGGAAAGCTGGGTGTTGCTGATCGCCCGGACCCAAGGCGTACCGCTGCGTAGCTCAGTGTTGATGGTGGTTTCGTTCTCAACAGAAGGGATTCCCTGGATATAGGTCTGGTCCACCGCCCCGGTGCGCCATTCCCACTTCACGTTCGGGAAGTTCATGTTTCCTTGGGGATCTTGCAGCGGAGTGTTGTCGAGGTAGATGTCGCGCGCCGTTGGCGTACCTTCGAATTCACCCTCGCCAATAGCTATGAGCATCTTGGCAATAGCGACCGAGCGCAGGCTATCCGGGGCTTCCGTTGGAGTTTTCGGCTTCTCTTCGCCGCCCTTGGCGCCGTGGATATCAATCTTGCTTGCTGCGCCCATGCTTTCCTCCAGACAATAAAAAACCGCCTCATGGGCGGCTGCTGTGCTGCGGTTGATCGCTACATCTGGTCTTCGGCGTAAATAGCGGCGCTGATGATTGCGCCGCCTACGCGCCGCTTGCCGTAACAAAGTGGAACCGGGTTGCCGGATGCAGTGGTGTTCTTGGCACTGCCGAAGGCGTAGCCGGGGGTGTTCTCGGGCGCAGCGCTGGTTTTTAGGCCGCCGGCCTGGGGGCTCAACATCTGAATTACGCCACCGGCAACAAGGCCGATGCCCGCAGCGATCAATGGCGCGCCGAAAGGTGTGGCAATTAGAATGACGCCTACAACAATCATCACCGCCCCCACGATCGTTTGCAGCAGGCCTGCGCGCTTGCTGCCCGTGATGACGGGGACAATTCTGATTTCACCGCTGCCCCGATAGCAAAGTTCGTTCTCGCCGATATTTTTCTTCCCTCGGAAAACCGCGAACTCCAAGCCTCTCGACTTGGCGTTGGATAAAAATCGCTCGAACCCTGGAATCTGCACGCAAAGGGCTTTGATTGCCTCCGCTGGGCTGCGAACAGCCATCCTGTATTCCTTGCCAAACTGACGCAGCATTCCACCTAGCCGCACCGTTTCCAGCGGCGAGTAATCGATTGCGATTGCGGACATGATTTTCTCCAAGCAATAAAAAAGCCACCCGAAGGCAGCTCCAAGATCAACGACCTCAACGGCCGCCGTAATCAACGTAAGGGGCCAGGAAGAAACCGCCCATATCGCCACTGATACGAAACTGGCTTTCACCGCCCGGCTTAAGAGTCGCGCTGATGGTTCGGATTGCCGCACCAGCACAAAGCCCCGACTCTGCGAGCCCAGTGCCCAGGTTTACCGGTCCGGGCTCAACATAAAAACTGGCGCGCTGACCTGGCCCAATCTTCGCGGCACGGCGCCCTTCGATATATAGGACCAGATCGCAGCCTGAGCCAACGAAGCCGCCATCCCTGACCACGGTGATGCGGGATGTGGCATTCTGCGTCTTGCTTTGAAATGCGTAAAGCTCGTCACTCGGCACTGGTTTCGCATCTCGCGCAGACATCGGAGAAGTCGCACACCCCGCCAGCATCGCCACCACTACCGCCGCTATCAAAATTCGCATGTCATTCCCTTATTGGTTTGGCGGGACTGTAGCCCAGGCTAAGCTGCTGGACCAAGCAGACCTAACTGATCAGCGCTGATCTATTTCAATCTTCTGCGTGGGATCAGGGCTGTATTTTTGCCGCTTCAACTGCGGATCGCCCTTCGCCATACAGAAGAAATAAATCTCTGCCTCACCGCAGCCGCCGTGCAATGCGCACTCGCTGGCTTGCATGTGATCGAGCAGGATTTCTCGGCCTTGAGACTCGCAAAACACGTTCGCCTCTTTGAGCGCTTGCCCTTTCGCAGATGCAGGACCGCCGAAAGGAACACGGGTGGAAATCGTGTACGTGTCAGGCCCGACCTTGATCGGCCCGCTGTCCGCGCAGCCCGCAAGCATCGCAACAGCCAAAATCATCAGCCAAATTTTCATTGCTGTCTTCCCCAGGAAAGAGAGGACTGTAACCCGGACCTGTCCAGGCATCCAGTGTGGATGGAATGCCGGTGAACGCGAACGACAGGCGTTGAGCTGCAAAAGTTATTTTTTTGAAAGGTGCATCCACTTTGATCCCTGGCTCGTAGATTCAATACCCTCACTCGGAGGGCATAAGAGCCAAGGAGATACATCATGCACGCCTTTTACAAAAAAATTGCTGCTGCAGCCTGCTTCGCGATTCTCTCCGTTACCGCAACCATCAGCTTTGCTGCCGACGCTGTGATGGTCGGAGGCGCAGCGATGTACCCAAGCAAAACCATCGTTGAGAACGCGGTCAACTCGCAGGACCACACGACCCTCGTAGCAGCAGTCAAAGCTGCCGGGTTGGTTGATACGCTCAACAGCAAAGGCCCTTTCACCGTATTCGCTCCGACAAACGAAGCCTTTGCTAAGCTGCCAGCAGGTACTGTCGATACTCTGGTCAAGCCTGAACACAAAGCCGACCTGACTAAAATTCTGACCTACCATGTCGTGCCGGGCACTCACACATCGGCCCAACTGATGGCCGACGCCAAGAAGAACGGCGGTACCGTTGTGTTGAAAACGGTTCAGGGGGAGTCGCTGAATATTAAGCTGCACGACGGCAAGCTATGGGTTGTCGATGCCAAAGGCGGTAAGGCGGGTATCAGCATCGCAGACGTTATGCAGTCCAACGGCGTAATCCACGTTGTTGACTCTGTCTTGATGCCTTAAATGCTCGTGAACCCGGCAGGCGTGCAGTTTGCCGGGTGTTGAGGCGCGTATTTAGGTAGTTACTGTCAATTCAAGGAAGAGCTATGTCATCGCTACTGTTTTACACGGATGATAATGAAGCGATCGTAGTTACAGATACGCTTTTACACTATTCCATCGACACGCCCCCAGGCCGCGCGAGCAAAGCCATCGCGATACCCCACATGCGACTGATCATTGCCGCTACTGGATCGGCCCTTTTTTACAGTCGATGGATCGGACTTGTGAATAACCAGGGTTTTGCCCTCGATGTAGATACGGTCGACGCTCATTCGCCCCAAGAGCTTCAGGCCCTCTGGAGCGAACTGAATCGCCATGTCCCCGCCTTCCAAGACCAAACTGCAACGATCTATCACTTCGGGATCTCCGACGATTCTGGAAAAATCCATGGATTCGCTTACCGTTCTGTGTCGGATTTCAAATCCGAGCGTTTAGATTATGGGCTTGGCGTAAAGCCAGAGCTTATAGACATGGCGGGAATAGACTGGAATTCGTTCCCTGCGTGTGCGCCCGAAATCATGCGTGCACAGTCGCGACAGGAGGACCAAAAGCCCAGGGATCGCGTTTACATTGGTGGCACGACTGAGGTCACTCATCTAACGAAAGACGGATTTTCGATCTATTCGCTGGGCAGCTTGGACTGAGCTTCGTTATGCCTGAGGATCAGGCGCGTTCTGTCATGCCACGGGCCGCCGAAAACGATGATTTCGGACGGCCTGCCGTACAAATGGTGCAGCAGGAATGGACCCGGGCCGAACGCTCCCGAATCTTCCCCTGGTAGCGCCGGATCAGTGCCCAGATAGATCCCTGCATGGTTCGGGTGAACCGTCCGACCCACATGCATAACGATCAGATCGCCGCGCTGCGGCCGGTCGACGCGAACAAAGCCGGCGGCCTCGTAGTGCTGCTCGTACAGGCTCGCGCTCTCCGCGCTCTCCCACCAGCCGTCGGTGCGCTGGAAGACCTCAAATTCAAGCCCCCATTCCCGCTGGTACCAATCGGCGCAGACCTGCCAGCAGTCCCAAGCGCCATGCACGAACGGGCGATTGAGCAGCGGCGTGCTACCCGTAGGCATGATCGTGCGCATATCGCCCTCGGGCCACGACAAAATGTGCCAGGGTAGCGTCGTGGCCTCGCACATGGCCAGGTCGTGCGGTGAAGGCCTGCTGGTGGCATCTGGGTGGGAGTGCACGATGCCGATCACCTCGCCCAAGTCTTCCGCCGCAGCGTAGTCCTCGGGATCAAGCCGGAACTCTTCGTTCGGCTCCGTGGCAATATTCCGGCACGGGAAGTACTTCTGCGCGCGGCCGACGGCCAGCAGCAGGCCGCAGCATTCACGCGGATACTCCGCCGCCGCGTGCACCTGGATGGCCGCAATGATGTGCTTGCGCATGCTCAGCTCCGTGCTATCAGGGAAACGGCGGGGAATCCACCGAAGGAGAGTTCGTTGTTCTCGCCGAACCGCAACTTGCAGGACGACAGGCAGCCCTTGCACTGGTCCAGTGGCGGATCATCCGTAGGGTTGTCCTCGTCGTCGAACATAGCCGCGCCGGTGTAGCCGCAATCTGGCCCTCGGTAACCATTGGTCATTGCCCAGTGGCAGAAGGTCGTCATCTGCCGGCCGGGCAGGCCGTGGTTGTCGATCTCGCCAGGTGAAGACAGCTCCCAGACCACCGCCTCCCCGTCTTCGCTGGTCTTCTGGTCGATGTACCAGATTTCTAGCGCTTCCTGGGTCGGGTCAGCAGTCGGGTTGCCCTCGGGGAAGTTCACCGCATCCAGATACTTGGCCATCGTCTCTCGAACCGTCAGCTTGAACTTCAGCAGGTCCTCGAAAGCCAGGCACAGCGCTGTGACGCGCCCATTGATATTGCCAGCAGCGAAAGTGGGCCGGGAGGCGGTCCCGTCGCTGCTCGATGAGATGCCATCGATCTGCACAGGCCAGGCCGCGTACTCGGCGCCCTGCCACCAAATAGACTTGGCGGGCAGATCGTCTTCCGAATGCTCGTAGGCCAGCAGTTCCTCTGGCGTGTGCGGGATTGCGTGACCGTGGAAGCGCAGGTAATCGGCGCCGTATTCGGTCCCGTCGATTTCGAACAGGCGAATTTCGCCGCCGGGCTCCAGTTTCTGGATGTCCGTGATCAGTGCCATGGGCGGTTATCTCAGGGGTGGAAGGTTTGCTGGAAGGTGGCGGTGATGGCGTAGACCTGGCCGCCGCGGTGAATCGACTTGTAGCCGTTGCACTTGTAGAGGCCGAGCTCGCCAAGGGGCGGCTCCCACAGGAAGCCCTTCGCCCCTTTGTGTCGGTCGATGAAAGCCATGATGTCCTTGATTCGAGGCTTCAGACCGGTAAACGTCACCGGCCACGATTGCGATCGGTTGTTCAGGCCATCCTCCACCGACTGCTCATATCCATCGCCGAACTGCTTGGAGCGAACGCGCTGTGCAATATCGCCATCCGCGCCCTTCTCCGTTGCCCAGGTAAATCGTTCGATTGCCATCAGCGCCCCTTGATTGCTTTGTTGATGACGCCGCCTTGGCGCATGTCCTTCGAGCGCAGCTCTTGATACTTCTGCTCTACGAAGGTTGCCAGCTCCTTGCCGAACAGGTCATAGCCAGGCGCATCAGCGGTAGACGACGCGTTCCCGTCGCCATCGATATGCACCTCGACATTGATCTGCGTTGCGCCAGCCCCGCCGCCGCCCATCGCCATCACCCCCAACTTGCCGCTGGAAGTCCGGGTCAGCGGCATGATCGCCTCCTCCCCCGCCTCACCCATGACGCCGGTTTTGCCGTTGGCCATGCCGAACGCCGTGGGCTTGCTCACGATTGAGTTGGTGAAGGCGCCGCCGTCGGCGAACATCTGAACACCACCAGACCAGGCGCCGCCCATGGCTTGCGGGAAATACGTGCTCGAGTAGCCGGCTGAGGACGCGCCCAAGTTTGAGGACGTAGCCCCGGCAGATCCCGCTGCCAGTCCGTTGCCGCCGCCAGCAGCACTGCCGCCGAAGTAGCTTGCTGCAGCGCCCACCAGGCTACCCAGCAATGCCGAGCTGGCCTGTCGAGCAGCAATGCGCGCCATGTCGGCTAGGATCGATTTGGCGAAGTCAGAGAACGACGCCTTGCCGGTCATGGCAAAGTTGACGATTGAGTCCTCCATGGAGCTGAAGGCGTTGCCAAACAGGCTTTTGGTCTGGCCGGCGATATCCTTCGCCGAGTCCAGATAGTTTTCCCATGCGGCAGTTGCTCCCTTCGTCCAGTCGCCCTGGGCGTTCTCGACGTCAGCGTAGTTCTGCCGGATCTGGTCGGTCGCGGCCTTATTCGCGTCTGTGAGCGCCTGAGATTTCCGTTTGAATTCTTCCTCCGACATTTTCCGCGACGGGTCGGAGCGCTGGTTTTCCAACTCAAGCGACTGTTGAGCAAACCTGTCTTGCTGGCTGTTCAGCTGCCCGCTCAGTGCGTTCTGTCGGTCGCCCTGGCCGACACCCAATACGGCGCGCTGGCCTGCCAGCTCCAGGGCCCGCTGTTGCTGACCCAGCGCCTGCACGTAGGAACTGATTGCCCGCTCCTGCTTGGCGAGTCTCCCGGTCTCGTTGGTAGCCAGTACTTCAAGCTGACTATCAGCGTCCCTCTGCGCCTTGACCATGCCCGCGCGCGCATCGGCGATTTTCTGGTCCAGTTGAATGCTTTGCGCGGCCGAGGTGTCCTTCTTGGCCTTGGATGCTTCCAGGGCAGAGATTTCGGCCTCGTAGGCTGCCGTCACCTGATCAAGCTCGTTGCCGATCAGGGCCTGGCGACGAAGCAGGTAGTCTTCCTCGGATAGCAGGCCGGCTTTCTGCGCGGCGTCCAGCTCCTTCTGGTAGTTCTTGTAGGTATCGGTGATCGCCGCCAGGTCGTTTTTAGCGTTGTTGAAGCTGGTCAGGTCGATCTGGGTGCCGGCGGCTTTCGGATCCTTGAACTTGTCATTGATGTTGGAGATATTTTTATCGATAACCGCCTGGGCCAGGCGCGGATCGTTCGGCGCTACCTTGCGGATGTCGTCGAGCTGCTGCTTGTAATCCTTCAGGGCTTCGGCGCGTTTCTGTTCATTGGTTAGCGACGACTTGGTGAGCGCGTCCACCTTCTGCATCGAAGTGATCGCGGACTGTTGCGCCTTGGCACGCTCGCCCTCTTGCTTGGCGATGTCGGCTTCGGCGTCCCGCTGGTCTTCCAGCATATTCAGTTGATTGGTGTAGTAATCAACCATCACCTGCTTGTTTTGGAACAGACCCACATCGCCAGACTGAGCGCTCGCCAGGTCGCGGCGGGCCTGCTCTATATCGGCGCCGATATCCGGTCGGCCAATATTTTTGAGGTTGTCTGCAGCTCGCGCGACGGCGTTGTAGCCTTTCTCCCAGAAGCTCAGGTTCTCCAAAATCTTTGGAGTGCGCTCGTTGATGGCGTCGGCGTAGGATTCGGTCGCCAGCTTCACGGCCCCTGCGTGGTCGCCCTGCTCTTCCAGTGCGGCGATCTGCGAGTAAACCGAAGCAGTGAGGTAGTGATACTGCTCGTTCAGTGCAGCCGAGGCCTTCACCGGGTCATCGGCAAGCTTCACGAACTCGGCAACCGTCTCGCTCACCGCCTTGCCCGTGGCTTCCTGCATCGATACTGCGGCTTGGGTGATGCCGGTAAAGCTCTCGCCGGCGATCTTGCCGTTGTCTGCCAGCATCGCCAACACTTCAGCGGCCTGGCCTGTGGTGCCCACGGTAGCGCTGACCTGCCGCGCCATGTCGCCCAATTGCCCGGCGCTCACGCCAGCGTAATTGCCGGTGAGGATCAGCGACTTGTTATACCGGTCCTGCTCTTCGCTGCCCTTGTAGTACGCAACGGCCAGGCCGCCCACGGCAGCGGTAGCCAACGCCAGCGGAGCCAGAATGGCGAGCAGACCAGCCGCACCAGCGCTAGCACCAACACCCAACTGAGCGACGGCACGAACACCGCTACCCCAGTCGCCCGAAGACAACGCGTTACCGAGCTGAACAACATTTTCCTGGGCCTGACGGCTACCGAGGCGCAGCTTGTCGAAACCAGTGGCGGTTTTTTCGAGCTTTGCGTAGTCCTTGTCGATCTTACCCAGCGCGCTGTTGTACTGGTCCTGGCTGATTCGGCCCTCGTCGAGGTGCTTGCCGAGCTGCTCGACCTGATTGTCCAGTTTTGCCAGCGCCGCGCGGGCCGGGTCAATCGCCCCCAGCAGGCTGTTCAGCGCCTTCTGCTCGTCCATCGCAGACTTGGCCAGGGCGATCTGCTGCTTATCGAGCTGAGCCGAGATCTTCGCCGCCTCGGCCTCGCCATAGGCGCCGGTCTTGGTCAGCTTGGCGAGAGCGTCACGCTGCTTAGCTAGATCCTGGGTGGTTTTGGCGCTGGTGGACAGCGACTTTTCCAGCGCCTGCATTTCGTTCATCAGCGAGACGGCGGACTGCTCGGCCCGGCCGCCGGCCTTCGCCATTTCATCCAGACTCGTTTTCGCCTGGATTGCATCGGCCGAGTCGATCTTGACGCCGAGCTCTGCAATGTTCATCGACTCACCTTGAATAAGTGCCCGTGGTTACGGGCTGTTTTCCCTTTCCTCCGCCATGACGCGCAGGGCTTCGCCTTCCAGCACCTGAAGGTCTGGGAAGATTTCGGCGAGTTTCTTTTTCTTAATGCCGAGGAAGCCGGCCACGTCGCGGATGCAGCTGTAGTCGAGACCGATCGCGCCGCCGGCACCTGCCCGCCATTGGGTGGACATGCGATTGAACAGCAGGAAGGCTGGCCAAAGGCACGGCCAAACATCAAACTCTTCTTCCATGTCCTCTGCGTCCCAGCCGAAAGCCGCGATCTGCTCGGCATCCGGCGGGGACTCATACAGGGCGCGGGCGGCGCGGATCAGTTTCCCGTGCGAGCCTTGGCGAAAGCTGCCTGGTAAGCATCCACGACGGCCTCGGTCGTCCCATGACACGAAGTCACCAAAGCCTTGATGCTCTCGTCATCGAACTTGTCGTCGAACTCCCAGCCTACTACCAGATCCTTGATTTGCTGCATCTGGTTTTCGGTATCCACGGCAATAATTTCCGATACCGTTGGCTTTTCACCAAAGCGCTCATGGCCGTCCTTGCGCCGCTGATTCCACTCATCGAACAGGGCTGCCAATTCGATACGGTTTCGATACTTGAACGTGAATTCAACCTTCACTGGCTCCTGGCCAACGACGGGGATCATTACCGCGCCCAGAAACGTCGGCGCCTGGGCAATCTTGAATTTCGCCATGATTAAGCTCCGCCGCCTGCAGCAACAGGCGCGCGATACGCGGTGATCTCGGCGTTGATGGTGAAGCCGAAGGAGACGGCCGCGCCTTCGTTGCGCACCAGCGTCGGCGTCTTGTTAAAGGAAGCATAACCGGCGTAGTAGATCGTTTTGCCGTTGGGCAGCGACATACGCAGGATGCGTACTTCCTTCTCGCGGTCAGCCTTATCGAGCTCTTCGTACCAAGCCAGGCTGTCATCATCGGCCAGCTGGAAGGCGAAGGCTTGCGCGTTCTTGGTGGTCGGGATCTGCTTGTCGCGGCGCGCTTCGAGCGGCGCGTAAGTCCAATATTGCTGCTCGCCGCCAGACATGGAGTTGCCGATCACCTGGTTGACCGCTACCCAGCCGGTAACTTTCTTGGCAGTGCCGCCGCTGATGCCGTCCGGGAAGAAAGCAACATTGGATGTGTCGATGCCTTCCAGGGTAAATGCGCCAGCGGCGGCGTTGGATACCCGCACAGCGCGCTCGTTGATGTCCTCCCAGCCGGACGTGACGAGCAGAATGTCGCCATTCGCAAAGCCGTTTGCGGCGCTGGTGGCGACACCGGGGTTCGCGTTGCTGATTGCGGAGATCAGCTTGGCGGCAGCGAACCCGCTGGAAATCGAAAGCGTTGCCCCGTTGGGGAAATAGACAGACATGGGTTTTCCTCTATGCAGAAATGACAAAACCCGCTCGATGGCGGGTTAGGATTTGCCCAACGGGCGGATTATGGCGTGGTGTCGGACCGGTAAGAGAACGACAGAGGTACCGTATAGGCTGAATCGCCAGTAATGCCTGGGCCGACATCTACGGGAGTCATCGGCGTGACAACGAAGCCGTTTTTCACGTCGCGCACATACAGCGGGAATAGCGCGATGATCTCGGCGGCGATTGGGTTCGTCTTGGCCTTCCCGGTACCCGCCGGCGCGATGATGCTGACCTGAAACACGCCGGTGAACAGCCGGTGATCGCCGCCAAGCGTGTTGCTCGCCGTATCGCCCGGGATAGTGAAGGCTCGCAGGTAGGTCTCGCCCGCCGCCGGCGTGTAGGCCGTGTTTTCGAAAACGATCTTCAGCTTCTCCGACCTGGCAGCGTTCCAGGCGATGAGCTTGGCCTCGTAGATCGAGGCGATGATTGCGTGACTCATACCTGGTTGTTCCTAATGGCCTCCAGCACGATCTGCTGGAAGCGAGCCACGGTTACCCGGACCATACCGCCGGGAGCCTGGGTGGAATGACCGAACTCCAGCGGGATCGCGTAGGGCAAATTGTTGATGATGTAGGCCATCTGGCCGGCGGTGAAGTCGCTCATCGCAGCAACCAGCGATGCAGTGGTTTCGGCGCCGCTCGGGTCTAGCTCGTCAAAGGTGACGTTCTCAATCACGCCGAGCGAGATGTGCCAGTTCGCACGGAACCGGCCGCCGACATAGCCATCAGGCGCCTTGATGTCCATGCCGTCGTTGAGCTTGCGGCCCGGCTTCAACCTGCCCGCCTTTGTGAGGTTGGCAGGATCGCTACGCAGCGGGCTGTTGTGATCGTCGACGGCCTTGTTGTACTGGGTCGCCACGGCGTTCTGCGCCCAGATCTCCGGGTTACCCACGGGAGACATGCGAATCAGGCTGCTGCCGACCTCGATGATGATTTCACGGACGCTGGCGTCGATGGCTTCGCTGGTCTGCGCGGCGAACTCAGCCAGGCTCATGGCGAACCTGCCAGACTGTCCGGCGCCTGCCCGGCTCACGACCGCACCTGTAATTCATACAGGATAGGCGTGCCGGCGGGGTTCACCTCTTTCAGCGGCGGGACGATTGACCAGGTGCGGCCCTGGGCCACGACTTTGTCGAGCAGGCCCGGCACCCAGACCAAGCCCTGCGCGGCGATCTTGAGCTTCTTGTCGCCCTGCTTGATGAGGCTGTTGTTCTGGAATTCTTGGCCGGTAAAGTCGAGCAGGATGCCTTGGGCGGTTTGCTCGACGGTTGCGCCTGGAGCTTCACCACCCGTCTCCGGGTCATACTCGCCCGGCCCGGTCTTGCTGATGGTCACGGGCTTGCCGAACTCTGTGATCAGCTCCAGAGCCATCACGGCCATTTCGTCGTAGAAGGTGGCCATGATGTCCCCATTTAATCAAAGTTGTTTTGGATCCTGCCCCGCAATTTCCTGGCACTTAGCAATGTAAAACTCCAGCAATGCATCGGCATGCTCAGCAGCCCGTGCCGAAGCGTAACCTGGAGAAGATGACCCTTCCTTGCCAGCGAGAATTCCCGACAATGCCTGTCCGGCAAAATGCGCCCAAGCTTCCATCTGTGTCATGTTGATACTCCTTTGGATAAGTGATCAACGCTAACTCAGACCCGAACAGCAAACAACCCGCGCTTTTGTAGGTAGTCGGCAAACTGCGTAGCACTCGGTCGATCCGGAGCCGCTGGCAGCAGCCGGTTACTGGTGCTGGGGATGGCGGCGTACTGCCGCGTTACAGCTCCCTCAACACGGTCTAGCAACACTGCACCCTTGCGCTTCTCCACCGGGTCGATATCGTCCTGATGAATCTCAGCGGCCAGGGCCATCTGCCCGTACTGGATCCGCGCCGGCAGATAGTTGTTCGGCTTGATCTCCTGATCCAGCAGCACTTCCCGGCGCGGCCAGGACAGGGCCTGCTCGCTATTCGACTTGCGACCCTTCCAGGTCATGCCATCCATCACCAAGGCGGCCCGGCGCAGCAACGCTTCCTGCTCCGGGACGCCTGCAGGGAGGACCGTTCCGAATTTCACGGCATATATGGCCAGGTCCTCAGCGCTCGCGTAGCTTTCGGCGTCTGGCTTGCCGGTGCCGTCCTCAATGATGAGCATCATGCTTCAACTCGCTGGTATGGTTTGAAGATTGGCCGCCGGATCACCGACAGCCAGCAGTATTACTCCTTGGTCAGCTCGGCGAGGAGCTTTTCCAGGGATTCTTTGGAGGCGTTTGCCCGATACTGGACCTTGGCGTCGTCGAGCTTTGCTTTCAGCGCTGCGATTTCACCAGCCTCGTCCGTCGGCGGCGCGAGGGCCGCCTTCTTCAGCGCTTCAACCTCGCCGCGCAGTGCGTCGACAGTCAAGGCCAGGCCGTCACGCTCAGTGGTCAGCTCTCCAACCGAGGCATGGATGGTGCCCAGCACTTCAAACAAGCGCAGTGCCAGTTCGCCTGACTCTGGGCGGTGGATTTCGCCAGCCTCTAGGCCATCGATCAGCAGAACCATTGCGCCACTCTCGCTTTGCAGATCGGCAAGCACTTTGGACAGTTCACCAGATGCGATCGCCTGCGTGCCGACAACAACAGGCGCCGGTAACTCGACAATCTCAACGTCGACACCGGCATCTTCGTATGCCGTGACGATCTCGGGATAGTCACCTACCACGGTCACTGCCGTTGCATCGCGTTCAATACTGCGGAACAGGCCCGGGACGCGGTAACGCTTACCAGGCTCAAAGCCGTCAAGCTGGTTTGTATAAACGAGTTCCATCGGAATCTCCGTAGCGGCCATCGCTGGCCGCTTCCTGGGTTGATTATCAGCCGCCGACTGGTGGCGTGGTGGTGAGATTGATCATCACGCCAGCGGTGACCTTGTTGCTGTCCGAGTGCTTGACCCAGTTCGCAGCAGAGCCGACGGCGGCCAGAGTCGGGTTGGTACCGCCCGTGGTTTCCTTCCAGCTGTAACCCAGCACGTCGATGTTGACGGTGCCCTCGGCGCGGTAACCGATAGCCAGGTTTTCCTCGTCGTTCACGTCGTAAGAACGGAAACCCGGAGCCTGGGACTCGGTGATCACCACGGCATTCGGCAGCAGGCCGAAGATCGCATCCACTGGCGCCTTGTCGGTCACCAGCACCGGCTTGCCCAGAGTGCCAGGCAGGCCGCCGTAGATCACGACGCCCGCTTCTTCGTAGACCTTGTTCGCGATCGCTTCATCAACGATGTCGAAATAGGCAGACGAGTGCATGACCCACAGCGCAATGCGGCCAAATTTGTCGCCGAATTTGCGCATGCCGCGGGTCAGGGTCTTCTTGCCGTCGGTTTCGATGTTGGCAGACACCACCATTGCGGCGTTCGAACCGATGGCAGCCTTGAGCGCGCCGGTGGCGTACTCGATGAAGCCCTCGATTGTTGCATCAGCTACGTCGGCGCCGATGATCTGGGAGAACTCATCTACGGCACGGCCGCGACGCTTGAACGCCTCTTCAGTGGTCTGGTACGGGCCGTACTTCCACGGTGCCTTGACGCCTACAGCTTCACCAGCGCCGATTTTCTTGGCGGTGACCTTGCCGTCGGAGTTGACATCGCGATGCTCAAGACCCCCGCCGAGCTTGTAGAAAGCACGTTTTCGGAAGTCGCCTTGGATCAGTTCGTTGTCGAGGACGATCGCGCCGTTGGACGAGGCGTTGAACACGTCCAGATTATCCTGGATGCGCTCCAGGTAAGCAGTTTGCGCCTCATCGTTGTAGATGATCAGGTCGCTGTTGACAGTTGTAGCCATGGGTCTTTCCCCTTACTTGGGCAATGCGAGATATGCGGTTTGGCCGTGCTTGCGCTGAAAATTGCGCTTCTGCTCGGAGGTCATTTCGGAGCGCTTCGATGCAGCCTGGCCGCCGCCCCCGCCCGGGGCATGTGTCCCTGAAGCCCTTGGCCACAGGTGGGGTGCACTTTCGCGCAGAGACTCGGCCCATTCGAGCGGAGTCAGAGGGGTCTTGCCGTCTTTGCCGAGGATGGTCTGGCCATTCTCGTCAACAGCGACGGCTTCGCCCTCTTCGTTCAGTGAGAACACGCCTTTGGCGCGCAAGATGATGTCGTCGGTTGCTTCCGGCAGTGCGCCGGCTTTCAGTGCTGCACCGCGCACCGAGTCGCCCAGGACTTTGCCCTGGAACTTGGCGGCGAAGGCTTCAGCCTTTTCAGCGCGACCGGCGAGCGTCTTCAACTGCTTGTCATGCTCTCCACGCAAGCGCTCGGTGCGCTTATTGAAGACCTCGTCAACCTTGCCCTCAGTCAGCAGCTTGGTTTCCTCGTCCTGGCCAGCCCGACTGAGAAGACCTTTGACTGCGTCGATGTCGATACCTTCAAACTGAGTTTCGAACTGAGTCAGCTTGCCGGAGGTTTCCTTCAGCTTGCCCAGCAGCTCCGAGTTCTTGGTTTTCAATCCGGAAACGGATGCTTCAACGGCAGTCGCGATAGCGGCCTTGATTGCCGGGTTTTCCAGGTCGATTTCGTTTTGTTCTGCCACGTTGATACACCCCTTGGGTTTGGATTAGCCTGCCTCGCAGGCGAATGAAATCGCGTCCCTATTTCAGGGGCGATAAAAAATGGTGAAAGTTATGGCGCGGATGGACACAAGACTGGAAAGCGAAGGAGCTGAATTTCTTGTTCTAGGGCAATTGCTGATTCACAAAATCGCCGCTTACAAGACTTATACCAACATGCCTGGATACGACATCGTGGCTACCGACGCTGAGCAAAACTCTTCCGTTAGAGTTCAAGTAAAAAGCCGCTGGAGAACAGGTGCGACTGGATTCCCCATCAAAAACTTCGATTGTGAGTTTGTGGTCGCGGTATTCCTCAATCGCGGATCTCCAGATGGCAAAAAGCAACCTATCCCACCGCATTACTATGTCTTGCCAGTAGCAACGATCCAGGCGCTTCCTCGCTCGGAGGGTTGGAACAAGGTGGATCTGAAGCACTTACCCGAGCTTGAACAGTACAGAGAGGCGTGGGGCTTGATATCAGACGCCTTAGTATCAATTCGGGCCGACACCTGCCCTCTGGAATGCTAATGGTTCCAGTATTTTCATCTGCGCCAGAGTCAATGGCGCAAAGTTGCGATCAAGCTGCAGTTCCGCGAAGCGTTGAACACTCAAGCCACCCTCGCGAAACAGCTTGGCCCGCATAGGACCGATAGCCTCGTCCTGGAACGCGGCTGGCTGCTGCTGAAGCCAGTGGTAGTAATCAAGGTCAGCGCTGACCTGCTGTCCGCCATCAGCACCCACCGAGGCACGCGTTGCGCCCTTGGCGAACATCGCACTCAGCTTGGTCAACAGAATGAAGGTGGTGCGGCAGTTTGGATGGAACGGCGGTCGTGGGCCGGTATCCACCGGAAACTTTCGCTTGTCCATCGAGCGGCATGGCTGGCTAGTCTTGCTGTCCAGCGTGGCCACCATCTGGATCTCTCGCA
Source organism: Pseudomonas sp. R5-89-07 (assembly GCF_003851685.1). NCBI lineage: Bacteria > Pseudomonadati > Pseudomonadota > Gammaproteobacteria > Pseudomonadales > Pseudomonadaceae > Pseudomonas > Pseudomonas sp. R5-89-07. Next base: position 3,127,841 of record NZ_CP027727.1, read on the forward strand.
CGATATCCGTGTTCGCCTTGGCGACCTCCATGCGTGCCTGGGACGACACATGCTGAATCGCGGTGTGCACGACCGTACTGGCATTGCGGTTGGTGGTCGCCAGGATGCCGTCTTTGTACACTGCCGCCTTGGTGCCGCGAATGTTGCGGATGATCTGGAAGTTCGTCTGCCCTTCGAAGAAGCCCTGCCGGATGGTGCCGGTGACGCGTTCACGCTCAGCGCTGGTCCAACCCTTGATGAAAGCCTTCAGCAGCTTCCCACCACCGGTGCCGCGCACGCTGAGCGGATTTGTCAGCACTGCGGTACGGATTGCAGCGGCCGTCGGCGCGACCACATCCAGCGAAACGCCAACCGGCGCCGACCTGGCAAGGCTGGTCGCCTCGAACTCAGCCTCGTAGTTGGCGATATCCACCAGGTCGAGATTCAGTTGCGCGCTGTAGCGATCGAAGATGCCCAGCAGCAGGCTATCCACTTCCTTCAGCAACGCTTCAAGGCGCTTGACGTTGTACTCAGTGAGGTCCGACTGGGTGAGCCGATCCCGGATCGAGCGGTCAATCTCCTTGAGGAAGGGAGCGAACTTGCCAACCTCCCCAGCCTTCAGCTTTTCGAGGAAGACCGCGTGCCGGATCGTGGCATCAAGTACTGCCGGATTTACCGCCATTTGGTTTTTCCTCATCGTCCAGGCCTAGGCCATCGCCCTGCTCTTCCAGCTCGCCGTCGATCTGCTTGTCTGTGCGCTCTGGTGCGATCAGCCCAAGCTTTCGCAGGTAAGCCCGCAAGTCCGCCTTGGCGAATCCGCCGTTCTGCCACAAGCCAACCAAGGCCGTGATCATCTGCGGATCTGCAGTCAGTTCGACGAACTCCTGATTCACCTGGTAGGCGACCTTGTTGTCGGTGATGCCCATGTAGGTGCAGCACCACATGATGGCTCGTGTGTAGGCTTCGCTGACGTTCGCCACGCACCCGGCAAGAACTGATGTCGATGCCGACTGATCGCCGCGCGACTCGGTAGCTGTCTTGGTGGCAAGTGAAGCCACAACCATCCGCGCGCCCAGCTCAATCATCATCTGGTTCTTGTCGGCCATGGCCTCCTTGACCAGCGTGTTTGGCGTGGGCTGCGCGTAACCAAACGCGCCACCAACGGGCAGCATCATCGGGGCCCTGGAGCCGACGTAAATGCCGTTTTTCTCCATCCAGTCGCGCCAGGACTCGTCGAGTCCACTGATCCAAGGCTGAGTCTGCCCGCACCAGAACACGCTGTCTTCGTAGTCAGCGCTGTTCCGGTAATGGCCCAGGTTGATCATGGCGATATCGTAAAGCGGCGATTCGTCGATGCTCGGGTCGTTGTTCTGGGCACCAACGAAGGTAAACGGAATCTCCTTCAGCCGGCCGCCGGCACCCGTAGGCCGGAATTCTTCGGTAACCGCCAGTGGCCCGCCAGTCTCTGGCCCTGACCGGCGCCATACTCGACAAACGAAGCCGTCTTCCTCCAAGGCCAGTTCCCGGTACTGCTCAACCGTCTTGAAACCGAAGCCATCAGGGATTTCCGGCGATTCCTTCAGCACCACCAGCGTTAGCACGCTGTGACCGTTAACCATGCCTGTGCGCCAGTTGATGATTTCTTCGGCGCAGTAAGTGAGGATCACCGCGTGCCCGCCGATACCATCATCTTGGTGATAGTCGACGTACAGGCCATGCCGGCCAGCCTCGAGCACCTTCTCCAGCGTGCCCTGGGAGTGCTGATAAATGCTCACCCCGGAGCCGTTGGCGTTGTCCTGCAGGTACTCCAGCTTCTTCGGCACCTTAAGTGTCGGATCTTTGTGGAACGCCAGGCCGAGCAAACCGTTTCGGGTGTGGCCTGTGGCGTTCTTGAACACCGCGCGCTCGCGGTAAGCCCGATTCCGGTCCTGATTTTCCGGCGACTTGTCGTGCGCATTGATGTACGGCAGCCGATCGACAACCCGGTGCTGGCCGGCGCAGACGTCGCGAACGGTCGCCCAGCGGTCCAGCACTGCCGTGTATTCCGCCCGCTTGAAGGAGACGTCGTTGCTCATCGGGCGTATCCCATTTTGATAGCGGTGACCGGTTTGATGATCGGGTACTCGCGGTGGATGAAGTAGCCGCCAGCGTCGTTCGCGTGATCGATGCCGGCGGTCTTGTCTGGCTCCCCGTTCGCCCCCCACACCTGCTGCTCCAGGCCGTCGGCGTAGGTTGGGCATGTGAACGGGTTGACCAGGTAGCGGCGCTCGCCCTGCGCATTGCAGAAGACGGCGTTCATTGCGTTGATTCTGTCCTTCACTGGCGGGTTTGCCGCGGGAGCGATGACCGCGAACCCGGCCTGCTTGAGCATGGCAAGGTCGGTGATGCTGGCGTTCACAGACTTGCGAGAGTCGCCCGAGGCATCCGGGTAGATCCTGATCTCGCACGTCTTCTTGAAGTCGTTTCCATCGTGCTGCCAGTACCGCTCTTTGATGCGGCGGATCATGTCGGGAGTGTCGTAGCCGTCGATGAGCTCATCCACCGCCCTGGGCAACCCCTGGTCGCGTTTGACGTGAGTGATCGCCGCCATCTTGCCGACGTTGAAGTCCATCCCGATGAATAGCGGCTCGCCGGGCTGCACGGTATCGAAGCATCCGTTGAGCTTGCGGTCGTAGGCCGTGTAGATCGTGCCGGACGTCAGGTTGACGAACTGGCCTTTGAGATACGCCATGATCAGCTGTGGCGGATACGACTCCATCAGCGAAGCGATGTAGTCATCCGGCAGGTTCAGCTCGTTGTCGAAAGTGCTGGCCTGCACCAGGCCATACATCTCCTTGAGCGAAGGCTTGTCGCGAAGCTGCTTCACGAACTGCAGGAAGACGAACTTGAAGCCTTCCGGCGTCGTGGTGACGTCTACCCCGTTCTTCAGCCCGGGCAGGTTGTAGCGCATCCGGGCGATGATCTTGCGCCAGGCCTGCTGTGCCTTGATGGCGGTCAGCACGTCCAGCTCATCCACCAGGGCATGGCCAATCTTGAAACCGACAATCGTCTGCGGCTTCTCCATAGATCGGCAAATCACAGTGCCGCGGTGCTGCCGGCCGCTGTAGATGTGAACCTCATGGTTCGCCTGGTTGATCTTGGTCTTCAGTCCCCAGTCGTAGGCCACCTCATCCATCGTCGGATAGAAGATGTCCCGAATCTGCGGGTAAGTCGGTGCGAAGTAGCCAGCGTTGACGCCAGGCCACTCCATGAAGTGCTTGCTCAGCGCCGAGCATCCCACCCAGGTCTTGCCTGAGCCGAACCCGGCAACGAACGCACGGAACTTGTGGGGTAGCGTGAGGAACTGAGCCTGTGGAACATTAAGGCTCGGCATTCGACTTCCTCGCATCCACTACATCGACCTGGATGCGGGTCGGGATCACTGGCTCGTCGCCGGCTTCTTCCTTCCTGGCCCGGTTGACGTAGATGTCGCCGGTTTCCTTCGCAGCCTGCTCGAGGATCTGCATCGCCAAGCCGATGTTCTTCATCGACTCGGCCCTCTCCACGAAACGGTTCATGGCGCGAAGGCGGACGGCGCGGTTGGCAATCGGGATATCAGCTGTCTCTTCGCGAAACCGCTTCCGGGTATCGTGGAACAGGGTCACCCACTTCTTCGCCAGATCTCGCCCAGCGCGCTTGGTAGGGTCTTGAGCCTCGCACTGTTGACGGGTCACTTCTAGACCGAATTCCTCTCTGACAGCTGCCGCAACCTGGGATGGTGTGTCGAAGCACGCCAAGGCCTGAACCATGAAGCCTTTCACCTCATTGTTCAGGGCTGCCATAGGGTAAATTCCGTCTTAGGTCTGTCAGGGGTCAGGCCAATCTGAGCAGACAGGTTCCGCAGGCCCTCGCAATGTTCAATTTCCCCACCTCGGCGGGTTTGTTTGCTGCATCCACCAACGCTTGAACGTCAGGGCTTGCGCCGTAGCGGCGGACGACACCGACGAACTCTTCCACGTCGTGGCCCTGCAGCTTGATCTTCGGCGCACCGTCTTGGGTGAATGCTGGTTGACCGTACTTGTCGGTCGCGTGAGCCAGGTGGTACAGCTCGTGTTCAATCAGGGCGCAGAACTCAAGGTCGCTGCACTGGGCGCAGTAGTCGGCAGCCAGCGTGATGATGAAGGCCGGCACGTCGCCGAACCAATCACGCATCTGTTGCTCCATCCGGGCTTTCTGCCAGCCGCCGGCGCGGAACGCTACCTGTTCGGCCTGGCCTAGTACTGTCCTACCCTGCTTCTCGAAGCTCGACGACGCCCACATGACACGGATGTCTGCATCCAACAAGTGTGCATGGTCTTCGTTGTGGATGGTGCCGGTGTCGGCAAGGATCTCGGCTTGGAGCCATTCCCACACCTCAGGCGCAGGAACAAGGCGGATGCCGAAGTCGCTCAGGTCGGACAGCTCAAGCAGTGACGCCGGGGGTAATGGTCTTTGCATCAGCCATACCCTCGTCAATGATCAATGTGCGGATCGTGCCGCCGGTGTAGACATCTCGCTTGGCCGCTGCCTCGACAGCTTCCTTAGCGGTTGCGCCCATATCCATCGCGGCGAGTGCGAAGTCGCGCCCGCTACCGATGGCAAACGGACGATCCATCCACACCTCGTCCAGCCAGAACCCGCTCTCGGTATCACGACCAATCTGGCAAAGCCTGCCATTGGTGACGACCAGCCCGTTCGCGTCGAGCGGCTTATCGTTGGACTTCATACCGAAGAACTCGTCCATCAGGGCGGCAAAGTCTGCACCGCATCCCGTAAACAGAAACTGATGCCCACTCCTATGTATCAGCTTCTCGTAGTCGTCGTGGTCGATGAGCGAGCCACGTGTGACTCGGGAGTCATAAGCAATCACGCCGTTTTTGTAGGCAATGGTCGTCATACGGTCACCATCTGATGTGTTTGTGCATGGGCGTGGCCGTGGAGCAGGCTGACGACTAGGCCCTGAGGCAGTCCGGCGGTCTTGGCAGCATCCACAGCATCGGCAATGGCCTTGTCGAGCGCAGTCACGGCTGCGTTGATGTCTTGCCCCAACGGAAGCGCATGACGCAGGCGGGTGACGTTGCTCATCTGCAAAACCTCGCGCCACGATTTGGCACATTCGAAAACGTGGCGCGGATTACTGCTTCCGGCGCTCAATGCCTTCCGGCGCCTCCGGACAGCCCATGCAGTGCTCGCAGTTCAGCATCCGGCACAACCAGACCTTCACCCGCTGCCAGTACGTGACCATGAAGACGTGCCGTACACCGGCCAGAGCCAGAGCGAAGTGAAACGTCAGCCCAGCAGTGGTCGGGCCGAAGAAGATGTTTTGGCTACGCACCATCAGAACAAAGCCGCTGATCGCGATAGCCGAATAGATCAGCTTCCCGAGAATGCCGTCCCTCACCTTTCCGCTCAGTACGCACCAGGCTGCCCACAGCGCGATAAGGCCGCAGGCAATGGAGTTGATCAGTTCAAGATTCATGGTGGATTGCCTCCCCCGAACCGCTGGCGAATAAGCGCCCAAAGGTCAGCGGCTTTGATGGCTCGGTTAATTGCTGCCAGGAGCGAGCCGCCGAACGTGCCCAGCAAGAAGCCAATGCCGGCGACGATCTTGGGCTCGGTGACATTCAGGTACGCGCTGACCATGCTCGTCAAATACAGCGAGCAGGCCACACCGGTAACCAAGAACACCATCCAGGCTCGCCAGTCGGACAAGTCGTCCTTGTGCCACCAGCTCGCAACAACGGCCCCAATGAGGCCCGCAATCAACAATTCGAACCTGTCGATCTTGTCGAGCAGGCGCTGTAGGTACTCCATGCGCTCGACTCCGTGGGGCATGTTTGAAATAGGTCAGCCCCGGCGGCACTCCCTGCTCAAAGCGAAGGGTGTGGCGGGGCCGAAAACGAAAAGGCCTCGTCCAATGCCGAGGCCATGAATTAACGATTGATAGGGCCGAACGTGAGCCCCTTCAGGAACAGACTTTGCTCTGGCGTAATCGGGTCGGCCGGCTTTGCATTTTCGATGATGGCGGGATCAACGCGCGCCCAGTTAATGCAAACGATGGCATCTGCCACGACGAACGCCTTCGTATCTTCGAGTCTTTTAAGGCCCATACCGAACCTCCTCAAACGAAAAAGCCCCTGCGAGTGCAGAGGCCCTGAATAGGTCCCTCATCAGCGTGACAAGTCAGAGGCTCTGAGGGCTTTGGGAAACTTAGGCAATAAAAAACCCAGCCTTATGAGCTGGGTTGATCCCGCGTTGCTTTGCGTCCTACAGTACTCGTTTCCTTGCCCGGCCATTTGCAGCGCGGGGACTGATTCTGTTCCGTGCCGCCGACATGGACAACAACAGATATGAGCTATGGCGCTTTCCCCTCTTCTACCCACTCCAGCGCTTGACTGCCGGAGCGATCACCAAAAGAATTAACCTTGCGCAGGCACTTAAAGTGCCTACCGTCGATCACGGCAATCATGCCATCCGAGTAAGGGCGGCCATCAATAAAGCAAGCCTTCATTGTGTCAAGAAATTCAGCGTCTTTTTCACTTTTGTACTGATACACATCGTACGGCCCTGGCCTATCACTGGCAGCATTGGCGGTCGAGAAAACTAACAGCAGCATCAAAACATTGAGTGAGCGCATTATTCTCGATTCGATCCGGCAGCCAAAATATAACTGGATTAAATAACAGAGCCGGCCGAACAAGCAATAAAAACCCGGCGCTTGGCCGGGTTTAAGGTTTCGTGTGCGTTTCGCGTCACTTGTGCACTATGGGAAAAGTACGCTCAAAACCCCGTCATGTCAATATGATTATGCCGCCTCTTGATCTTTTTCTGCGTGAATCACCTGCCACAATGGCTGTTGTGCCTGAATATCCACTTCTTTGATCGCTTCTTTCAGGGATTCCCACAAGTCGAGCCAGTCACGCGTCCAGTTCTTGGGGTCTATGGTGACGCCAAAGAAGGCATTCATCTCGGCAGCAACTCGCGCCGGTCCCCACTCGGCAGATCCGGCCACCTCCCCTTTGTACGATTGCAGGGCCAGGGTAACCAGGTACTGCGCCTTCACTCGCTTGGCCGAAGTCAGGTCAGGCAGCGCCGCTTTGGCGGTGATCAGCAGCACCGCGTTCAACAGGTGCTTCAAGTTCATCGTCGGGTGGTACAGGTAGTGCCCGAACTGCTGCACCTGGAACGGGAGTGTGTCGATGGCTCGAAGCACCTTGCCGATGGTTGCCAGGTGCGCGGCGCGGGCGGTGGAGCGGCCGGCGGGCGTACCGCGTGTCTCGCTGATGCTGATCTTCTGGCGCACAACCTGAATGCGCTCTTCCTTGTCATCCCCCAGCGCAGCGAACACGGCCTCGGCGCGGCGCATACGCTGCCCCTTCTTTAAAGGTGCCGATTGGGCCTTGTCGATAGCCACAGCGCTGATCGACGCGTTCGATTCGTGCTGTGCTTCGGTCCATACCTGCCTTGCGTTGATCAGTTTCATGCCGCGATCCCCTTTTTCAGTTCTCTGGTCATTGCCCGGTATTCGGCCTTGATGGCCTTGATCTCTTCGATGGTGTACTTGTAGGCTGGGTGCAGACCTTCCAGCCAGGCGACCTTCTCGGCGCCAATGCGCGACACCAGGCGAATCCGGTACTCCACGGCGTTGCCGGACAGGTTGCGGTTGCATTTCACGCATTGCCGGTGGATGTTTAGCGGCTCGAAACGCAGCTCTGGGCAGGCGCCCACGGAACGGTAATGTCCCGCGTCCCAGCGGCTGCCGGTCATGAGGTCATTGTCGTTGGGCGTCGAGTCGCAACTGATGCACGGTAAGTACGCGTCGCGAAGGCGCACGTACGCATTCACTGCGGCCTGGGCCTCCCGCAGGTGATCCGCCCTGCTCTTCAACTTCTCCTTGCGGACTTTGATCTCGCGGCGCTCAACTTGGGCCAGTGACTTACGCGCCTTCGCCTGGTTCACGTCCTTGATGGCTAGGCCGCACTTCGGGCTACATACAGCTTGGCCCAGGCGCTGCGGCGGGAAGCTGTTGCCGCATGCGGGGTTCTTGCACTTCTTCGGTTTGGGTTGCTTGGCGATCATGCAGCCTCCTTGCTGAGTAGATCAGTGAAAACCACACCTTGGCCGGTGAAATAGGCGGCGATGCGGTCGGTGTAATTGATGCCTTGGGCGCGATTGAACAGGCTGGTCACCGGGAAGCCGTCCGGCCCGAACAAATGGCACTCACCCATCATGGCCAGCTTCGTTTCGTATGGCAGATGACGCATCACCCGGTACCACTCGGCCTGGAACCCAGCGTCCTCGTTCAGCAGAATCTGCACACCGAAGTGAAGCTTGCAGTACCGGCGGGCGTCGGCCGGGTCACCGATCTGTGTCATATCGGCGATTCGCTTGTACATCCCGAACCACAGCCGGTTCTGGTCGAGTGTCCTGTCCTTACCAGGGCGCAGGGAGACCACCACAAACTTCTTGTCCCGGTACATGGCGCTCAACTTGGTGATAGCCTCAGAGAGCTTCGCCTGGCAGTTGACGCTGATCTTGTCAGTCATGACCGCCCTCCCATGCCCATGGCAGCGTCGAGCAGCGAGTCAAGGTCTTCGCCAGTCATCCCTGTCGCGTGCGGGCCGATCCATTCCACGACCTCGATGTAGCCGCTACGAGCCTCGCGCAACCACTGATACCGAGCGGCACTCTTGCACAGCACCGCCAGTTCTTCGGCGAAGCCAAGCCCCTTCAGGCGGTCAAGCTCATCCTGGATGCCTTTCAGCGACAATTTATGCACGTTGCGCTCGGCCTCGATGCTGAGGCGCCAGGATTGAATATCGGACCGCAGCGCCTCGTTCTCGGCCTTGAGCTGGTCGCGCTCAGCCATGAGGTCGGCGGTCACGACCGCTCCTTGAGACGCCAGGGCACGCAACTGCTCGGCGCGGGCGCGGATCTCCACCACGGACATCCCTTCACGCCATCCAAGGCGCCCTTTCACCCGACGAATTTTTCGGCTGATGTTGGGAGGCGTGCAGCCGTGGACTTTTGCCAGTTCAATCTGCGACGTTCCAGAGACCGAGGCGACCAGAAGATCGACGTCGCCCCAGTGAACTGCGGGGTGGTCACACAGATTCAGCTTCACGTTGGCAGTAAGCCGCTCGTTCTCGGCCAGCAGCTCCACCGCCACCTCCCCCACGGTCTTCTCGCCAAGGAATTCACCAAGCGCTTCAGCGTTCTGCTTCCATTCCCCGCAGTCAGCCTTCCAAGAGGCGACTTCACTCCACAGCAGCTTCTGAAGTTTCTGCTTGTCGATGGTCATGCCCGTGCCTCCAATTCCTGGGCCTGCTTGATCAGCAGCGCCCGGCGGTTCGCCAACTCATTGGCCGCTTCAATCCGCATTTCGGTTTTCCGTTCGGCACTGGCCTTGCGCATTTCCAGCATCGAGTTTTTGACCAGTTCCAGCTTCTGGCGCAGCACTGGTGCAGGCTGGGTGACGGCGCCGGTGAGCAAACCGGCAATGGCGCGGCCATCCTCGGTAACTGGAACAATGCTCAGGTCAGCCAAGTACTTCTGGCCGTGATCTTGGGGAATGCGTTTCAGCTCCACAGCCTTGGTGACTGCCTGGATGCGCCGGTTGGCGTCGAAGCCCACGGACACGTGCCAGTTGACCGGTTTCGCATCCTCGCGGGCCTGGCCCACGAACCTTTGGTAGGCATCGATGAACGCCATGCGTGCACCGATCTTGTCGCCGCCATCCAAGATGGGTTTCGCAGCAGCCAGGGCCAGCTGGATCTCGTCGGTCAGCACCACGGTTTCGAATTCGTCGTTGGTAGTCATGGCGATGGCCCAGGCCTCGTCCTTGCCCGGCCGGCCATCGGAGGATTGGACCCGTTGCAGGATGTCGGCCATCGCCAGCTTTCCCTTCACTTCGAAGCGACACGCCTTCAGTGCGGCTTTCACGACAGGCACCGGATACGCACAGAGGTCTTCAGCCATCATCGCGGCAGTGCCCGGGTTCATTTCCTGGCCCATGGCCTCCGCGGTGGCGCAGATGGCGGCGGCCAGCCCGGCAACCTGCTGGTCATTCATTTCAAAGGTATTCATTACGGTCACCTGCTTGGCGTTTGGCCAGAACCATCTGGGCGGCCTGCTCCGCTGCGGAGTGGTTCGCCTCTGTCCGTTCCATCTGGCGGGCGGTTGTGCCGTTGATGCGCTGCCCGGTCACCCACTGGGTGTGATAGCTCTCGGCGTTGGCCAGCAGCTCGTTGAGGCTGTGGCACTTGCGCAGCACAGCGGCATCGCTGGTTTTCAAGAAGTGGGCAGCGACGTGGTGGGCGACGTCGGCGCCGAGACGGTCTACCAACTGTCCGAGCTGGCCGCCGACCTTGGCATTCCACACAGGCCAGGCGCTGTAGCGCTTGCGGTAAGCCATGGCGTAGTTCGCCCAGACCTTGAAGGTTTTGCAGGTCTGGTCTTTGGGGCCAGGCATGTCGGCGGGGATCTCGACCCGTGGGGTTTCGGTGCGATCAACCACCAGCACCAGACCGCGGGACTGAGCCGGCTTGCCGGTGGCGTCCTGCAAGTCCTGACTGGTGTCCTGATTGGTACCCTGATGATTGGTATCCTGATTTGTCGGAGATTTTTCCGACCCTTGTTCGGATTTTTTTCCGACCTTGCTCGGAGATTTATCCGAGGTAGATCGGATATTTTTCCGACCCTTGTTTTTTGGTGGGGTCGGATATTTTTCCGACCCATCCAGCTTCTGGTTCCACTCGACGGCCTTCTCGGTGAGGCGAAAAAGTGTGATGTTCGAAGTGCTGGAAAGCTCAATCAAACCGGCCTCTTCGAGGGCCTTCAGCATGCGGTAAGCGGTGTCCGGCTTATCGGTGAGCAGCGGCAGCTCCTCGATGATCTTGGCCTTGCTCAGCGCGAAGAAGATCCCGTCATCGGTTTTAATTGGCTTGGTCCAGCTTGGGCAGCCGTAGACGAAGGCGAACAGCAGGGCCTGCTGAGAATTCAGCCCCCACTCCAGCGCCTTCACCTGGTTAATCGTGACGGTGTATTGCATGTCAGGCCTTCCCGACCTTAGCGGCCAATTCAAGGAAGCGATCCACGTACCAGTGAGGCTGCGTTTCGCGGGGGCATTGAGGGCTGGTAAGGTTCTTGCCGTAGGCCATGCCCTTCTCGGTAACAGACCAGAAGTCCACCATTTCCTGCTTGGAGTTTTTGCGCTGGAGGACCTTGAGGAAGCCGTGAGCCTCCAATGCAAGGTTGAAGGCGCGAGCCGTGCTGGCGATGCCGTGATCTTTGATCAGGGCGGTAATTGCCTTGGTCGGCATGGAAGAGCCACCAGCGGCACCAGGGGCGGCGTCCACCGCATAGCCTGGAAGGAACTTGGCGTCCAGGCCGTTGTTGGCGGCGATCTTGGCCAGCATCAGCATCTTGCTGGAGTTGGCAGGCTTCAACAGGCGGTCGAAGCATTCCAAAATGGCAAGCTCGCCGACGATCTTGGAGTTATTCGGGCCCTGGGCAGAAAAGGTGCCGGTCTTGCGGATACTCGGCAGCACTTGCCCGACTACCCAATCTTCGAACTTCTCGGCGGCCGGCAGTTTGGACTTCATCACCAGCCGGTACAGGTCCCGCTCAGGAATCATGGTCATGAAACCACCACCCTGTTTCGGGGTAGTGGTCGCAGCCTTGCAGTGACGGGACACGGCGTTCTCTGGCTTCGAGTAGCCCAGTGCGTCAGCGACATCGCGTGCGACAAACCACGGATCGCCGAGCTTGTCGGTGATGACCCGGATTGCGGTGCCGTCGAAGTCGAACGGAATCACAGATGAATTGCGCGCCACGTTTTCAGATTGCGAAAAACGTGGCGCGATATTGGCAGTGCTATTGATATGTGGCGGGGTTTGCATATAATCGGCCTCACAAAGTGTTATCGAATTAGCCGACCTCGACCGTCGGCTTTTTTGTGCCTGGGTTTCAGATCCGCTTAATTCATAGTGCGAACCCGATGGGGCACCGATTTCCGCGCATGCGCGGGAAATCAGGAAACGGATTTCAAATTTCGCTGAGCCGCCGCGAGCAGTTGCTCCGCACGGCGCCCCAACTCCCCTGCCTTCGCTTCAACCTGGCGGCACTGCTTCGCGAACGCCGGTAGGTGCGGCAGATCCAGTTCGCACATGACCTGGTCGTCGAATACTTCGCTGCCGGTATCGATCACATCACCCAGGGCGCGGATCAGCGCGCCAAAGCTCTTGTTTGCGCATTGGTCACTGGTCATCTGGCGGGCGCCGGTCAGTCCGTGGCGACTCGCCAGTTCGTTTACGCAGTGGTCCCGGAATTCAGGCTCAAGGGCGTTGACCCACGACTCTTCCAGCCAGGAAGGCATTTCCTGGTCGCCGGAAAGCCAGCGCTGAACGCGCTTGAGCCAGCGGCCTGTTGCCTTAATGAACTCGCCGACATCGTTCAGGCGAGCAAGCTCTTCAAAATCCGGGACTTTCGCGTCTTTGATCTTCGCGGCGGGCACGGTCAGGTAGATCTCACGGCTCAGCGCCTGAGCGAAGTCGTCCTGGCTCAGGCTGGTGCGTGCGATCTGGTTTGCAGCGTGGGCGACCAGCACCTGATCACGGGTTTGTACGGTGTGTCTGGAACTGGACGTTTGCATTGGGACTGCTCTCTTCTAATCTGGCTTCAATGGAACGGCGGACAGGGAAGTCGCCTAGGCGGCCCGAACATCCGCAGTAGATTGCTGCGGAAAAACGCGATCCAAAGTGCATTTCGCACCCAATTCATTCAGCGCCTGGACGATCTTCCGGGCGTCTTCAAGCTTCAATGGGCGCGCCCCCGACTCGTAGTTTGCGAGCCGCGACTGCTTCCAGTTGAGCTTTCGGTGCAAGGCTGCCTGGGTGATTCCGGCCTCCTCACGAAACTCTGCTATGAGATTCATTGCGTTGCTCCTGCGGTCAATAAATCAAGGATAAACACATATCGTGTTATTGGCAAACACAATAAGTGGGCGGATTTTATTTCACTCCGTGATTAAAATTCGATCCATGAAGACACTCGGATCGCGCATCGCGCACTACAGAGAAAAAGCAGGGCTTTCTCAGGCTGCCTTGGCAAAGGCGTGCGGATGGAAATCCCAATCGCGCATAGGAAACTATGAGAAAGATGCTCGGGAGCCAAACCTTGAAGATATCGCCAAGATTGCCCATGAGCTGAAAGTCGATCCGGCAGCGTTACTTTTGCCTGGCGAAAGCCCCTCGAATATTTCAGTCGCCGCCCAGCCCACCAAATCATTCCGCTACCCGGTTGTGAGCTGGGTTGCCGCCGGCGCCTGGGCAGAAGCCGTGGAGCCCTACCCGGCTGGAATCTCGGACACCTACGAATTTTCGGAGTACGACTCCAAAGGTCCTGCGTTCTGGCTGACGGTCAAAGGCGACTCAATGACGGCGCCCGCCGGCCAGAGCATCACCGAGGGCACTCTGATCCTGGTGGACACTGAGGCTGAGGTCGCACCAGGCAAGCTGGTCGTGGCTAAGCTGCCAGACAGCAACGAGGCGACATTCAAGAAGCTGGTGAGCGACGGCGGCCGGCTGTTCCTGAAGCCGCTGAACCCTAGCTACCCTATTGAGGCCGTCGACGAGAATTGCCGGATCGTTGGCGTGGTTGTCCAGGCGCTGCAGAAGTTTTACTGATGCCATCCGCACTAGGAAAGCCATCAACCTCATGGCGAGAGCAGTCCTTCTGGAGCAAGGTCGGGGTCATTGCTTGCCTGGCTTTCCTCATGATGATCCCCGGCTATTCCGACGCAGCTGGTCTTAGCTGGGGCTCATCAGGCCGCAAGCGGGTCTTCAGCCCTGGGTTCCTTGTGCTCTGCGTTTTCGTGGCTGTGGTTGAGCTGATAGCGCTGAACCATTTCTATAACACCAGATGAAGCCGGGTAACCCGCCCAATGCGAAACTACGCATAAATTTGGCTGTCGCCAGATGGCTCCTTTAGCTGTCATCACCTGGCGAACTCAAGTGCAATAGAGTTCGACAAAACCAACCTGAGAGACATCAATACTGTTTATACATACAGTTTTTGATGAAAATTTTGGAAAGGAAGCCTACTATGAATGAGAGCACCGACCTTTATACCGTTGACAGTCTTTTGATTCGTTACGAGGGAAAGGATGCAGATCGTCATGTCATTGACATGATGGCTCTGGGTGAATCGATGCAAGGGTTTGGTCGAATTTACAGCGTAGTCGGCCACTTTGTGGCTACGGGGTCCTACGCTAAGCAATGGCAAGCCCTTGAAGTCAGGGCTTTTGCAACTGAGCCGAAGGCCAAGTGCTTTCAATTGGCCGTTGAGCTGCAAAGCGTAATGCAGTCACAGCTTATGTCGGGCTTAGCCGGCAGCATCATTACCGCAATTGTCTCTTATATCGTTGCTAGGAATAGCAACAAGGGCGAAGAAATGAAGCATCTGAGGGAGCTGCTTGAAAAGCAGCTCGATTCACAAACCGGGCGTAACGATAAGACTACGGACCGGTTGCTTCTGACTATCGAGAAACTTGCGGAAAGTTTGAGATCATCACTAAAGCAAGCTGTGTCCCCTGTGGGGCAGACGTGCCGCAGCATTGATATAATCCCGAGCCCGGAATCTGGAGCACAGCCCATATCTATTGACCAGGCAACTAAAGATGCGATCCTTGCCGACGACGATGACGCCGAGCTAACAGGGCTAAAATCCTTTGTAGTAATAATCACGGAAATGGATAGAGAGCGAGGCACAGCGAAGGTCAGACTTCTCGGCCAGGATGGCGAACCTGAAGCTGATGACGATGGAACGAGCCGTGTCAACGCCAAAATAACTGACCCTGCTTTTGAGTCGAGTGCAAATGTTTATATTCAACATTTTGCATCTGGTGAGAAGCTTGAGGTAAGGGGTAAGGCCAGCATAAAAGAGGGTGTTATAAGGCAGTTGTATTTGTCCGATGCCGGCTGAGAACCCCATATAGATTCACCCACCCAAAAAAAATCTAAGCCGGGCCCATCCCCTGGCTTTTTGTTCTACCACCCTACCCTCTGCTATCTTGGCGCCCTCTAATAGCAATGGAAGCATCGATGAATGGATTCATGGAAGGCTCTGGGGCCGCCCTACTGGCATCAATCAGCACGCAGGCCGTGTCAGGTGATGGCGCCAACCCTATCGCTGCCGCGATATTCCTCACAATCTCCGCGCCAACCATTTAAATTGGGGCGACCACATCCCTCACGACCGAACCGCCAAAGGTTTTCACATCGGCGAAGACAGAAGCTCTGGCATTCATTGGGTCGGATGGAGAGATTCGCGGCGCACAGTTTGAGCAAGCATCCCGACACTATCGATTGAGCTATAGGTCGCCCCTCATGTCCGATATGCAACTCGCCAAGGCAATCGCGACGTCCTACTGAGCGCAAGCTTTCACATCTCTTTCACAGTCGAGCGCCTATTGTTATCCCAGCTCCTTATGAAAGCCTTTAAGCCCGCCCTCCCCATCGCGGGCTTTTCTTTGCCTGCGATTTGCCCGTTCGGCTTTTCCCTCCAATGGTGGCTGTACGCCACGAATGGTAAAGTGCGAGCTCAATTACGGAGGGATTCAATGAAAGGATTTGGGACGTTCGCGCTGATTATCGGCGTGTGCTGGCTAATCTTCGCGCTGAGCATGGATGTTTCCGTCTCGACTGGAGCGGGCGGCCGGGTAAACAATCTGGGCCTCATGGCAGACCGCCAAGTGCACACGATTGTCGGCGGAGTAATCATACTCGCCGGCTTGCTTATGGTGCTTCTTGGCGGAAAATCCACTGCGCCGCAATCAGCGGCCGAGACAGATACCCGCCCCTGCCCGCTCTGTGCAGAGAACATTAAAAGAGCAGCCATCAAGTGCAAACATTGTGGTGGTGACGTGCTCCCAGTACTGTCCTCACAAGCACCCTTGATGTCAGGATGGACTGTGCGGGTGGAATGCGAGCCATGGGCTCACGCAGAGGCAACCCGGTCAGTGAAGCGCCTGGGGCTCCCGACCACGAAAGGATCGGCGAAATACGTCGCTGTCGGACCATTTTCCTCGGAGGCTGAGGCGCTAGGTGCGCGCGACAACATCCGCTCAGTGAGCGACCTTCTCGGCGAAATCCATATTGTGGCACCTGACGCGTAGCTCTCCCGATCGACCTCAAGCCCGCCAAGCGCGGGCTTTTTCATGCTTGCCAAAAAGCTCCGCCAACCAAAATATGCATTTATGCATGAAACTTCCTGCCGCCCTCTTGCCAAGATATGCCAGCACCAATACTGTGTATGCATACAGTATTCGCAAGGAGCGACGCATGAACCAAGCACCCTACCCCACACCCAAACCGAGAAACTCCTACGAGCTTGTGGGCCATCGCCTACAAGGCTTGATCGCCTCTCCCCGGGTCCAGCGGGTTCAGTTGGTCGAGGTTTCCAGGCGCGACGACGAAAGCCCTGAAGCCTGGCGCCAGGTCATCCAAGACATCGGCGACACCGCCGGCATCAGGATCGAGCATCTGGATGATGGTGCCGTCAGGATCGGCTGGCGCGAATACTGCGATTCCTAAATGAGCACGCCAGCAGGCGGGCTCACCACCCCGTCCTTCTCAATTCCCCTATAAAAACCACACAGCGTGATTCAATCATGAAAAATACAAACACATTACGTGTTGACACAACAAACACACTCTGTGATTATCGCCTCAAGCCAGCAACGAAGAACGCCGGCCAGCAGCTAAACCTGCGCCGCTCTTTAGCGATACCCCTTGCCGGATCACCACCGGCCCAGATTCAAAGGCAGCGATGAACCGGCCTAAACGGTTCAGAGGGTTGGCAACTGACCCGGACGTGCAGCGTAAAGCGCCAAGAACAGTTATCCA
Organism: Pseudomonas sp. R5-89-07; assembly: GCF_003851685.1. Classification (NCBI taxonomy): domain Bacteria; kingdom Pseudomonadati; phylum Pseudomonadota; class Gammaproteobacteria; order Pseudomonadales; family Pseudomonadaceae; genus Pseudomonas; species Pseudomonas sp. R5-89-07. Next base: position 3,144,742 of record NZ_CP027727.1, read on the forward strand.
GCGGGAGAACAAGCCGAAAGGCCCGCGGCTGGAGTGACATTTGATTCAAGCCGGTGACCGACGCCAGTAGCGGGTCACGGCGGAAAGCATCACTGAGCAGCCTTCTCGCGAGGGCTGCTTGGGATGACAACCGGGAGTAAGTGAAATGCCGAAGTACATGCTCGACTACATCCGGCTTTGTCGGGAATGCAGCCTTGATCTGCGCACGATCGGCAACATGATCAGCATCGTCATTCCAGCTCTGCAGCGTGAGGCAGCAGGACTGCGCAGCGCGGTAAGCGAATTTGCTGGGGAATTTCCTGAGCTTGAGCAAGACGCCGAACTGCTGGAATCAGCCATGCGCGCCGGGCTCCAGCGCTGCATGCCGCAGCCACACCAACAAGAGCTGTTCGCAGCGTGACGGACCTTTTCACTGATGCATCTGGTTACCCGGGTGCATTGGGAAATCAAACTGGAGAAAGGAATGAACGAAGAACAGATTGAACGAGTTCGTGAGTTGGTTCGGATCGTAGCGAATGACGACGGTACCGATTTCGATACCGCCTTCACCGTTTCAATGAAAGTACTGAAACTGCACGCTATCGACAACGCTCCGAAGGGCGCGGCCAGTGGGGGCGGAAAGTCTCAGGCCAGGTCTAACCAAGCAGACCATGTTTCGGACTGAGATACAAAAATCCACGGTCCGCCATGCCCGGAAAGCGGAGTAGCGAGCCCCCTGATCCGCTCGCGAAGCGTGGTTATGTCAAGGCTGCTTGATCCGTAGTAGGTGCCGATTGGGAGTTTTCGCAACGTCCCGTCGGCGAAAGCAATGGTCTTCATCAACCCCAACGCTTCCATCCCAGCATGAAGATCCTCGTAGTCATCCCATCCGGCCTTCAGTAACTCAACCCGCACCATGTAATTCGCCATAACTGCATTCCTTGTTTCGACTGTGGAAGCCGAAGCATATGGGGTTTCCCTCGGCTGTGGAAAGCGAGGAAACAGGGAGCCTGCCCCTTGTAAAACAGGCGCTCCCCTTCCCACCTCTACCCGTCAGCACTCCTCCGCGCCCATCGGCAAACGGCGGGAGGCATGAGTGTTGACGAATACAGGTGAACAACCCGCTACCTTGGAGGCGACCATGAACGCAGCATTGAATATTTGCCAGGAGCGTTACGACGCTCAGTTGCCTCCAGAGGTAAGCGAGAGCGACGAGGTGACGGACTGGCTTGAGCATTCGGCGGAGCGCCTGGTGTGCGGCGTCGACATCAAGTGGAAGCGCCGCTACGGCCAGCCGCAGGTGGTGACGTTCGACCGGTTCTGCACGGTCCTGCAGGGTCACCTAAACCAGCGCCAGATAGACGGCCTCGACCAGCGCGATTCGTTTGCCCGCCTGCTGCTGTCGGCAATGCTCGGCAGCCAGAGCGATGCCCGGTCCCATGCTGCAGACCTGTTGGGCCAGCAACGGCCCATTGAAGCGGTCGAGAAGATCGCCGTAGCGCTGCTGAGGCCGTATGCCGCAGACGCGATAGCGGCGGAACGGGAAGAGCGCGAAGACGACGTGGATGCTGATGTATGAGCGCCCACATCCTCATTGACGAAGCGCTGGAGAGCCTCATGCATGCAGCAAGCACGCAGGAAGAGGCTCTAATTGTTCAGCGGATGATCGCCCAATTCTTGATTGACGAAACGATCACCCTCAAGGAATTCGACCACTACTGCGCCCGCCTCAACAAGGTCTCGCGCAAGGAGGCAGCGTGACTACATCACCGGTTAAATCGCTGATCGACGAGCAGCTCGACGAGGTTGAGTCGAGGCTGATCATGCTGGGCTTTGGCCTCCCCTTCAATGAAGTGATCGGCCAGCCGCGTGAGCGTGCCGTGGCCACCTTGCCGAAGCGCTTGGCGGCAACCATGAAGGGCGGGCGGATCGCGGTGAGGGTTAGGCCTTGACCACCCACCAGCGTACCCGGCGCCTACTCATCTGGCGCGGCTCCTTCTCCGCCCTCTCCGTCTGCACCTTTCTGATGTTGCTCAGCGCCCTCGCTGATCGAATCTCTCAATAACCAACACCTTCAATCGCTGCGAGCATCGCGGCAAGGATTCCCCATGTCCGCAGTAATGAAGCAGGACGACAACACGCCTGCGATATCGGAGGCCGCGCTCGTTGAAGTGCTGAGCAGCAGCCTCTATCCCGGCGCCGAAAAGAACTCAGTCGTGATGGTGTTGGCTTACTGCCAGGCGGCGCACCTGGACCCAATGTTGAAGCCGGTGCACATCGTTCCGATCTGGAACTCGAAGACGAAAAAGATGCAGGACACGGTGATGCCTGGCATCGGCCTGTACCGCATCCAGGCGGCGCGCACCGGCCAGTACGCAGGGATCAGCGAGCCGGAATATGGCCCTCCAGTAACGGCGAAGTTGAGCGGCGTAGAGGTCACGTATCCCGAATGGTGCCGCGTGACCGTCAAGCGGCAGATGAGCAACGGGCTGGTGGCCGAGTACACAGCCAACGAGCGCTGGCTTGAGAACTACGCGACATCGAGCAAGGACACCGCTGCGCCCAACGCCATGTGGAAGCGTCGAGCATTTGCCCAGCTCGCCAAATGCGCTGAGGCCCAGGCCTTGCGCAAAGCATTCCCTGAAGTCGGGTCGGCGCCAACGGCCGACGAGATGGAAGGTAAGGCATTCGAGGAGCCGGCGCGCGATGTCAGCCCTCGACAGCGCGCCGAGCCTGAACCGGAAGCGCTGCCCGCCTACTCCGACGAACTGCTGACCGAGAACATCGTGAAGTGGCAGCCACTTATCGACTCGAACCGCACCAGCCCCGAACACCTCATTGCGACCATCAGCAGCAAGTACACGCTGAGCCCGGCGCAGATTGAAAAAATCACCAACCTCAAAGCCCTCGATGGAGACGCAGCATGAAAATTCACAACGTAGCTCAAGGCTCCGCAGAGTGGCTTGCCCTCCGCGCCCAGCACTTCACTGCCTCTGAAGCCCCAGCAATGATGGGCGCTTCGAAGTACCAAACCCGCACCGACCTGCTCGCCGCCAAGAAGACCGGCATCACGCCCGATGTCACGCCGTCTCAGCAGTTCATCTTCGACAAGGGCCACGCTACTGAAGCCCTGGCCCGCCCACTGGCCGAAGCACTGATCGGCGAAGAGCTTTATCCGATCGTTGCTACCGAGGGCAACCTGCTGGCCTCCATGGATGGCGCCACGATGCTCGGCGAGACACTGTTCGAGCACAAACTGTGGAATGAGTCACTCGTGGCCCAGGTGAAAGCCGGCGACCTGGCTCCGCACTACTACTGGCAGCTTGAGCAGCAACTGCTGGTGAGCGGCGCTGAGCGGGTCATATTTGTTTGCTCGGACGGCACGCCGGAGAACTTTGTGCACATGGAATACCGGCCGGTGGCCGGCCGCGCGGCCCAGTTGATCGAGGGCTGGAAACAGTTCGAGGCAGACTTGGCCAACTTCGAAATGGCCGACGCTCCTTCAATCGTCGTCGGCAAGGCACCCGATGAGCTGCCAGCGCTGCGCATCGAGCTGACCGGCATGGTCACCGCCAGCAACCTGAAGGTGTTTGAAGACTCGGCCCTGGCTGTCATCGACTCGGTGAAAACCACGCTCTCTACCGACCAAGACTTCGCCGACGCCAAGAAGGCGGTCAAATGGTGCGGCGACGTTGAAGAGGCTGTCGCCGTCGCCAAAAAGCAGGCCCTGTCGCAGACCCAAAGCATCGACGAGCTGTTTTCGTCGTTGGATCGCATCAGTGCCCATGCTCGCGAGACACGCCTGAAAGTCGACAAGCTGGTGAAGGCTCAAGAGCTGCTGGTGAAGACCAACATCAAGCAAAAAGCCGAGCTGGCGCTGGCGGATCACATCGCCGCAATCAACAAGACGCTTGGCAAGGTCACGCTGCCTCATGTCGTTTCGGACTTCGCCGGCGCCATGAAGAACAAGCGCACCATCGCCAGCCTCCAGGACGCGGTAGATACCGAGCTTGCCCGGGCGAAGATCGACGCCAGTCAGGCAGCGGACAGTATTCGCTTGAACCTGACCAGCCTGGCGGAGCTCGCCGTTGATTACGCCTTCCTGTTCAACGACGTGCAGCAGCTGGTGACCAAGGCCAATGATGACCTGGTGACGCTGATCAAATTCCGAATCTCCGAACACCAGAAGGCGGAGAAGGTAAAGGCTGAAGCGAAGCGCATCGCCGAAGAGCAGGAAGCCCAGCAGCTGGCAACCATCAAGCCAGAGCCTGTCGTGGAGAAGGTGGCGACACCAGAGCCTGTCCGCACCGCTCCGGTCAAGGCGGCGCCCGTCGGCCAGGCCACAAAGCCTGTGCCGAGCCACACGGTGGAGCAGGTAGCGCTGCAGGCCAACGTAACGGACTTCGAGGCACTGATCAAAGCAGTGGCATATGGTCAGGCGCCGATCACGCTGCTTTTGGTCAACTGGGAAGCGCTCGACGCGATGGTCGCAGCGCAGGGTGCAAACTTCAGCATGGCCGGGGTGACACTCGGCAAGGCGGCAGCATGATCAGCAACCTCAGATCTGATATCGAGTTCCGGCGCGAAAAAGCGCTGGAGCTTTCCAGTCAGGTCCGGCGGCACCTGGCCGCCGGCGGCCAGCTCACCATCGGCGATAGCCCGGCGATCAATCCAGCGCCGGCGAAGCGTTCGGAATTCGTCGATCCGACAACCATCCTCAAGCGCCGCAAGCCGCTCATCACCCGGGCCGAGCGTGAAGCGCTGCGCAAACTCGCGGAGGCTTTATGAGCAAGCGCAAGCCGCACAACCTCAAAGCCCGCATTGACCGGTCCTGCCGGTCGCTGCTGGCCGCCAACCACGTCGCGGTGGTCAACATCGACCCCAGTGGCCGACAGGGCATGATCAACTACAAGTCGCTGAAGAACATCGCGCCCGGGAAGATCGGTCAGGCCGTCTGTGGCATTCCCCACCGCTGGACGATCTACCTCAGCGCCCTCTGCATCGACGCCCGCGGAGACCGGTACAGCAAATCGGTGGAGGTAGCGCCCGACGGCGTCTACCTCTCCGACCACCTGGAAGACGTGATCGAGCATTGCTACAAGAAGCTCCGCGACGAGGCCAACCAGAGCCAGATGGTGGCCTCGGGCTGGATTGCCATCCCCGAAGCGATATCGCTGGACGAGGCGCACGCCGCGCGGATATTCGAAGTAGTTGGCGCCTGGAATCAGGTGAAGGCCGATTCATGCGCCGCATAGCCCGCACCCAGCAACGCAAACGTCAAACCTGGCTCGCACTGCCGGCCAGCGGAATAGAAGAGGCAGGCCATGGCCAAGACGCCAACAGAGCGCAAGCGCGAGCGGGACAAGCTGACCAAGGCGGAAAGAGAAGCTGCACTACTGTCACGGCAGATTGTAACGAAGCTCTATCACAACGATGACGCCGCACTGAAGCGGGTGATGGCTAGGTGCGGTATCGACGAAGAGCAAGATCTGATTTCCCGATTCATCCGCGGCGCCGACCGTATGAGCGACGAACAACTGGCAGATCACATTTGCATAGCGTGACATGCTGTCGTGACACCTCGCCCGCCATCAAACCAAAATTTATTTTCCCAACTTCGTCATACGCCATTCAGCCTTAATAATTTTTTGGGCACGGGTTACTACCGCATCACAGAGCTCAGAGAGATTGTCCAGATCGGTGGCTGCGCCTGCATAGGCCTCATCCAAAGAAGTCAGTAGGTCCATCGTTTCCTGTTCGTCAGGATTTAGCATTAACTCAACCTTTGCCCGAAGCATTCGGGCTTGATGAACAGCAGCAGATGAATATCCGGACCACTGAGGGTTTTCATTTTCAAAAAAAAGAAATGCTGCCAACGGCGTCATGTGCACACGCTTTTCTGCCAGCCACTCAGCTCTCTGAATTCGCAAATCAGATATCTGCAGAACAGCTGCAACGTAATTGGCGCAAGCATCACGAAGCTCATTGATCCACGCCTGTCGACTGGAGCGGATGGCGCCTGCAGTAGCAATATCCCCTTGGCTGACCACAGTTTTCTTGAATGTATAGGCAGTGGCCCATGAACCTGCTAACACAGCTAAAGCTGTCAAAGCGAAGCCGGCCAAAATCTTGTAGTCGGTACCGGTGTTGAGGACTATTTCAGGAACCCTGTGGATAGTCAGCATCATATTTTCGATTGTCACGTAACTCCCTCGCCGGCTCCATGCCGGGCCGAACACAAATACTCCAACCCAAACCAAATTGCCACCACCGGCCACCGGAGGGCGGCGCCTACCTGAGGTAAACGCAATGCCCATTCGCCACAGTGTTATCCACAAGATTGATAAGAAGCCCGACGGCACCCCGGCTGTTCTGTTCCTCGGCGTGTCCGAGCAGGTCGAAAACCAGGCCCGTGACGATCTGATGCAGCAGTTCAACGAAAGCTACAACGCCACCGCCGGCAAGGCCTGGGGTTTCTTCCATGCTGAGTCAGGCGCTCACCCTTTGAGCGGCTGGCTCGGCAAGTACCTGGCCGGCGGCTCCAGTTTCTTGGAGTTCAGCACCACCGCAGTCGAACACCTGACCAAGCTGATGGAAGAATCGAACCTTTCCACTGGTGGACACGCGCTTTTCTGCCACTACCAGCAAGGCCTGACCGATTACCTGGTGATTGCGCTGGTACAGGAAACCGAAGCGGTGACCATGACCGAAGAACTCCACCTAATGACAGTGAAGCGCCTGGACCTGGACCACATCCGCCTGGCCGCGCGGATTAATATCGGCGAATGGCAGAACAACCCGCGGTCGCTGCAATACATCTCCTATCTAAAGGGCAAGCAGGGCCGCAAGTTCAACGAGTACTTTCGCGATTTCATCGGCTGCCAGGAAGGAATCGACGGCCCGGGCGAGACCCGCACGCTGTTGAAGGCTTTCAGCGACTTTGTTGAGAGCGAGGACATGGTCGATGAGGCGGCCCGTGAGAAGACGGCCACCCTGGTCAACTATTCAATGGCACAGGCCAAAATCGGGGAGCCGATCACGCTCGACGAGCTGTCGGGCCTGATCGACGAAGACCGGCCGAAGAGCTTCTACGACTTCATCAAGGCAAAGGATTACGGCATTTCCGACACCCTGCCACCGGATAAAAAGACGCTCAACAGGTTTCGGCGATTCACCGGCCGCGCCGAGGGCATGTCTATCAGCTTCGAGGCGCACCTGCTGGGTGACAAGATCGAGTTCGACGAAGGCGGCGGCACGCTGACGCTGCGCGGGCTTCCAACTCAGCTAACCGAACAGCTCAAGCGCGCCTCGTCCTGAAACCATACGTAGCGCCGCGCTGTCGTGGAGGCGGCGCCCGTTAGAAAAATACGGTCAGCGCATCATTACTTGTACTTCGTAGCCTTTACCGGTTGGCCAGTCTTCACGAACCACTTCGACCACACCCTTGCCCACATTCGCAGAGCCATGCTCTCCCCGCTTTATTAGAGCTATGACAAGTTCGGGCAATGGAGCTCCAAGCGCTCGCTGAGACAATTTACTGGCGGCTACAATTAGGGCTTTCGTTGCGGGGCCGGATTGAGAAGGCTGGTTATAGTTGAGCACCAGCTTCATCTCCATCACGTACTGGCTGACCCCGGTGACGTAGAAAGCCAGGTTATTTGCCAGGCCGGTCGCCGAACCGATTTCCTTATAGTCGCTGGCACAGCCAGAAGAGCCATCTCCGTAATCGTCTACCCATTTGCGTCCCTTCAGCCCTACATCAGCAAGCAATGAGCATGCTTTTGCCGGTGTCGGTTCAACAATTTCAGCAAAGCCTGAAGAGGCGAAGACTGCAGCGGCGAGAATCAAAAGCGTTTTTTTCAAGATCAACCCCTTTTCGGCTCCATGCCGGTCACCCGTAATAACCCATATCAATGAGCAGCGCTAATCGCTTAGGCAAGATCGTCGCTGATCAAGCCTCACGAAGCGCCATCAGTCGGGACACAATCATTTTTTTCGAACACAGAGAAGCTGCCGTGGATCTTCTAGATTTGTGAGCCCGCAGTTCCATATAATGGCTATAAGCCAGCAAAACCTTGTATGTGTATAGAGTAGAAAAAATGGCCAATCCAAAAAAAAATCTTGCCGATGCGATTATCCTCCAAGCAGACAATATCATGACGGAAATTCAGAAAGCCGGTTCGATGATCGTGGCGGTGAAGGCGGCAGCGAGAGCAAACGGCTTCGTGCTGGGTTTACTTTGCTCGAATAGCGTTACTTATGATGTCGCACAGCGTCTACAGGCTGAATTCGATATATCTACTAAACAAAAGCTGAAAGAGCTCTCTGCTTAATCTGCTCCATAGCGCTAAAGTGAGATGAGATCCGCCACAAACGGAACTCTGCAGCATGCTCTGGACCGGGATTGCGCTGGATCGCGACGGCTCTACTGGTTGAAACCTTCGCCAGTAAGCGCCAGGGATTACGCTTGCCAGCATTTGGCTCATATGAACAAATCATTTCAGCCAACGAACGGTTCCACAATCAATTACTGGGTTGTGGCTATTAACCAGCCTTTGGCTAATCAGCCATAAGCGCGTTGTCTCAATGGAAATGACTCTACCCCCAATTTGTAGGCATTTTAAAATGTCGGGACTGACTACATAGACCCCACATTCAACACATTCAAAAGTACTACCCAGAAAGGCTCGGCCGCGTGCACGAGACTTTGCACCACAAATCAAACACTTCATTACTTACTCCGCTCGCAGTCCTTGGAATCACAAACCATCACTATGGTAACTGACTGTCGATCCAGCGCTCAGCGACTTCGATCGCGTCCGAGAGTGCGCTTGGGTAGTCAGCCCAAGGCCCATGCAGTTCAGCTACTTTTTCCGCGAGGCCTTTAACTGCCCCGTCTTCCAAAATATGGGCAGAGGCCGGCGAGTCATCGTTTGGCCTTGTCCACTCAAACTTCAAGACTACTTTGTGCCCGCGATATTCATGCGGAATCGGCGTATCCAAGTTATGTGACATAGCGCTCTCCTTGAGCGTTATCAAGCGAAGCGCTGATTCTCCACCATTCAGGCCCTGACCTCTATCAAGGCTAAAGGCCATCCCTACCAGCCCAAAGTCAGCCGCAATAGCGGCGAGGACGAAGTCATGCCCCTGGAAAATGGAAAACAAGTATTCGAATTGAATGGCGGCCAGCCCGCACCACTTCCATTACTCGCCTTCATGGTCGGCGACTGCGATTGGGTTGCAGCTGTCGATGAGGCCGGCGCACGCCGGGTGCTCGAAGAAATGAACGGCGAAGAGCCTGGCGCCTATGACGACTGGGATGTTGAGCTGGTCAGCGATGAATGGCTCGACAAGCCGTGGTGCGATGAAGATGACCGCACGAAGATCGTCGGCACGTTGCGCGAATGGCTGACCGCCGCCACAGAGCCGGCATACCTCGCTGGAACGGAGTAAGCCATGACCGCAATCAAAGAACGGCCCATCCTGTTCTCGGCGCCGATGGTGCGCGCCATCCTGGAAGGCCGGAAGACGGTCACGCGGCGGTTGGTCAAAGGCTTCCAGATCCCGGCCGAAGACTCTTCCGTTGCTCCCGGCGAGCGTCACCGTTGGATGTCAATTGCCCAGCGCCACCCGCGATACGGTTTCGGCGTGTTCGGAGCGACCGAAGCGGAGTGCGCCAAAGAGCTGGAAGAGTTCGCACCCTGCCCCTACGGCCGTCGTGGCGAGCGGTTGTGGGTGCGAGAAGCTTGGCAAGCTGACGCTCAGGTGGATTCTATCGCTCCGCGAGAGCTGAGCAATGGCGAACCTATCCGGTACCCGGCAGATTGGGACTTCCGGCAGACCGGCTGCGCGATGATCAAGCCAGGGAAAATTCGAACTTCAATTCATATGCCGCGCTGGGTCAGTCGCATACTGCTAGAGATCACTGAGGTACGCGTCGAGCGGTTGCAGGATATCAGCGAGGATCAGGCCAAGGCCGAAGGCGTCCGGCTATACACGGATCATGCCGAACTCGGTGAATGGTGGCACGTCGATGGGATCGATACCTACAGCGCCGACCCGCGCAAATCGTTCGAGCTTCTCTGGTCATCAGTCGGCGGTGACTGGGCTGCAAACCCGTGGGTCTGGGTGGTCGAGTTCAAGCGGGTGACGCCATGATCGCCACCCTCTGGTTCGCCTACGTCTTCATCTACAAGGGGACGTGGCGCTAATTGATCGCCCCGATCAGAACTACGCCGTCCACACAATCTCGGCAATCCCGGGCGGCAGCTCAACAGAGCAGGCAACTTTGTCCGGCCAGAAAAACCTATATTCCTGCTGCCAGGTATCATCATGAGATTTCAGAAAATGATTCCGTTGGTGATCATGCGTGTATTCACAGTTTCCAAATCGAGATTTGCGCCCCAAGCGCTTATCTAGGTGTTTCCGCAGCTTTTCAATATTGTGAATTCGCACACACGCGGTCTTCCCAAAACGATTAGCAATCTCCACATCGAAGACATTACAGAAAGATTGGATCAGCCCGTCTTCCGTATAAAAGTTCGCGTTTCTTACTTCAGGCATTGGCATTCCATTGAAATAGTTTCCCGTGAACGTGAAGTCTCTAACATTTGGAGTTTCCCCGAATGACACAAATGGATGAAGTGATCGCAAATCTATTTCCGCCTCGTGGATAAGGTTTTCATCTGGCGTGTAAATACCATCGCGATCCATGCGTTTGTACTTACTTGCAAGCGCCAGCGGGATGGAACCTCCATGGACCCATGACTCAGTCCACGAGGCATGTGTCAGGTACAAAAATTTATGCATTCTCACTCACCCCTAGATAGAAAACCTCAAGCTACTCCAGCAAATATCAAATAGCCATATAACAAATTCTCCCCAACTAAACAGCCTGCCGGTGAGCGGCGGGCGGAGCTATGCCATGAATGCACAAGTCCTCGATCCCTGCAGCGCCAGCCGCATGATGTGGTTCGACAAGGGCGACCAGCGGGCGCTGTTCGGCGACATCCGCGATGAAGAGCATGTGCTGTGTGATGGCCGGGTGTTGAAGGTTGAGCCGGACGTCATCATGGATTTTCGGAACCTGCCATTCCCTGACGCCAGCTTCAACATGGTGGTGTTTGATCCACCGCACCTGGTGCGGGCTGGGCGGGAAAGCTGGCTGCGGCTGAAGTACGGAATCCTCACCGACGACTGGCGCGACGATCTGCGCAAAGGCTTCGCGGAGTGCTTCCGGGTGCTCCGTCCTGGCCAGTTCCTGATCTTTAAGTGGAACGAAACCCAGGTCCGGGTCAGCGAAATTCTTGCCCTCACAGAAGAGCAACCGCTGTTTGGCCACAAGTCCGGAAAGCGCGAGAAAACGCACTGGATCACCTTCATGAAGAAACCCTAACCCACCTTCTGCCGCCCAGCGCGGCAAGGACACCCCATGTTCGCTATGAAACTCACCGTGATACTGCTGGGCGCTTTGCTGTACCTGGTCGCCAGCGGCTGCTGGTTCTTCTGGGCCGGGCCCGAACTTCTGGCCACCGGCACCACCGAGGCACTGATCCACGCCTTCGCCGGCACCTGCGCCTGGCTGCTCATCACCTTCGGCCTGGCCGTTCACATCATCAAGACAGCGCGGCCCACAGCCGGCGGGAGGTAGTTATGGATGGAATTCAATTCCT